>CAZUFD010000006.1:0-14599 GCA_964619625.1 uncultured Gammaproteobacteria bacterium
TTTATCTTCAGGTATGAAATAAAATATTTTATTTTCAGAATCAGCGGCTGATTTTTTTATTTTTTCATTTATGATTTCATGCCCAACGAGGTAGTAAGGAAATAAAGCCGCGGTTTTATCAGCCCAAGTAAGTCCCAAGGTGTTATGCTCATCGAGCGGCACGACTTGTTCCAGCTGCTCTCCAGATCGGCTGAGAAGGTATGGTTCCTCGTTTTGGCTATAGCTCCACAGCTCTAGCGGCGACCATAATAGCCACCAGTTGTTAAATTTTGATATAAAAAATTTATCAGCTTGAATTTTATATTTATAATTTCTATCCATCAAAATCACTTTTAAATTTTTTTCTATTTTTATCAGTGCCGTTTCTTGTCGAGCAATAAGGATGTGTGCCTTGGTTTCTGAAGTTATGCCACCATCTGCAACATCTAAATCCTCACGAGTTATGCGATTAAATTCGGAGCTAAACCCAAGGGTATTTTTAATAATCGCATACTCTTGTCTTGATACGTCATTTTGGATTGTCCATAATTGGCCATTCTCCATATGCCAATCCACATATTTATTTTCGGTTATTACCTGAGATTTACTCGTAATAGGCGAGTAGGCATATATATTTTCGGTAGTGCCATAGTAGAGCTGCGGTTCAATGCTATTAGACCACTGGACTTTTTTAATGCCGGATAGTATTTGCGTCAAATCAGTCAACCGAGACGGGTTGGATGCGTTAACAACTAGCAGGTTGGCATAGCCGTTTTCCGCGGCGGCAGTTATGAGGGCATAATTATTTTTTTCCGCCCAAATTATATCCAGAGGTTTGGCGGTACTCACTGTAGATATTAATATATTTTGTCCCAGGTTATTATTTCGCAGCCAAATTTCCGTGGAGTTTCCTTTTATCAGGGAATACAATATGAACTGGCCATTGTAAGAAAGGAAAAAATTATCTATTTTTTCGTTAACTAATAATTGGGGTTTATTTTTTTTAAGCAGGCGTATGTCTTTTATGTAGTAGGTCTGTTTGTTTTTTACTTCAATTTCCTTGATCCAGTCCAGATATCCCGAAGCGGCAATGCGTAAGTTATATTTTGCTGGAATGATATTGTTTAATCTGATGGGTAATTTTTCCTGTAGTCGTATGCCGTTTAAGTAGACCTCGGCGTCTTCGGGCTCTATGTCAATATTTATAGACCCCGTTTCTTTAAGCAGTCCGTTATGCCAATCATAGCGATATCCGGCCGTATAGAGGATGATGGTTGGGGAAATAATAAAAAATAATACGACACACAGGACAAGCAAGGTTAAGCGTATCGGACGGGTAAATTTTGTGCCGGGGTATTCCATGTAATTATGTAATAACTGAATCCTACCACTTTTGACTTGAAGCAAAATTTATACTATAATTAGTAATCATTACGAAGCGAGCAGAGTGGCTTTTTACAGCCATTTTTGGGCCAGTGCCCAGTTATATCCTAGATATACTAACAAAAAACATGGAATAGTCAAAGTATGTCCTATTTGCTTATAAACGGCGGTAAAAAACTCCACGGAGAAATTATCAACCAATCATCTAAGAATTCAGCCGTGGCGATTTTATGCGCCTCACTTTTGATACGAGGTAAAACCGTATTATCAGATGTTCCTCAAATTGAAGAAGTGAACCGTATCTTAGAATTACTTGCCAGTTTGGGAGTTAAGATAGAACAGCCAGAACCCGGTAAGGTAATTTTGGATACAAGCGCCAAACTAATATTCAGCCATATAGACAGGCACGCTTCCGAAGTTACCAGATCGTCGCTACTACTTTTAGGCGCGCTCGCTTCTTATCCGGTTAGTTATAATTTATATAAATCAGGCGGATGCCGTTTGGGAGAACGCACCGTTCGCCCTCATTTATACGCGTTGCAAAATTTTGGCGTAGCCGTTAGTTCTAAAGAAAAATTTTATTTGGTAAAAAATAGCGGTTTGCGTGCTGCGGAAATAGTTATGTATGAATCAGGCGATACGCCAACTGAAAACGCGATTATGGCCGCGGTCCTGGCTCCGGGCGTTAGCACTATTCGTATGGCATCGGCAAATTATATGGTACAGGATTTATGTCATTTTTTGGTCGCCGCCGGCGCTAAAATAAAAGGTATTGGTACGACCACGCTCGTTATTGAAGGCGTGCAGTCCTTAAAATCAAAAGTTGCCTATTCTATCATGCCAGATCCGATTGCGGCCATGACCTTTATTAGCACAGCCATAGTTACCGGTTCAAATCTTACGATCAAACATTGTCCGATGGATTTTTTAGATCTAGAATTATGCAAGTTGGCCACCATGGGGCAGAAATTTGTCATTAAAAATGAATCGCATAGTAAATTTCGCATGGCTTCCATAGAAATAATCCCATCCAAACTCAAAGCGCTGCCCGATAAAATTTATGGCCGTCCATTTCCCGGATTAAATCTAGACAACCTGCCGCTGTTTGTGCCAATTTTGGCAAAAGCCAAAGGCAGGACTCTGGTGCATGATTGGGCGTATGAGAATAGATCGGTATATTATTTGGAATTACAGAAATTAGGAGTTAAAATAAACTCATTGGATTTGCATCGTGTTTGGGTGGAGGGGCCGACAATTTTTAAACCCAATGACGTCATGGCTCCGCCGGCGCTGAGGCCCGCCGTATGCATCCTTATAGGAATGTTGGCTGCTAAGGGAAAATCAAAACTTAGAAATACGTATGTTATTGATCGCGGATACGAAAATTTATACGAAGTTTTAAATAAGGTTGGCGCTGACATTAAAGTAATTACATCATAATTTTTATGCCAGATATTTCTCCAGTCAAAATGAGAGCTCAAAAGTACGCAGGCGTCTATTTATCGGTAATACTTTTTATTATCTCTTTTGGCATGGGGGTGATTGTGGGAAAGACGTGGTATATACAAAAACAAATAACGGATGCGGACGGCAATGTGCGAGTGGAGAAAGTGCTTAACTTAAACAGGACGACAAATAAATCAGCGGTTGACTTTGACCAGTTTTGGGATGTTTGGGATGCGATTAAAACAAAATACGTAAAACAACCGGTAACGGACACGGAAATGTTTTATGGCGCGATCCAAGGGCTGGTAACATCGTTAGGCGATCCGTATTCGTTATATTTCCCTCCTCAGCAGGCCGAAGAATTTGCCAAAGATTTATCCGGAGAACTAGAAGGCATTGGCGCGGAAATAGGCATAAAAGAAAATCAGCTTTTGGTAGTAGCGCCACTGCCGGATTCTCCGGCCGAAAAAGCGGGGTTGCGGCCGGGAGATAAAATTTTATATATAGATAAAGAAAGCACGTTTGGCATGGATGTAAATACCGCCGTAAGCAAAATACGGGGTAAGGCAAATACCAAAGTAGTCCTGACAATTACCAGAAACGGCTTAAGCAAAGCGAAAGAGGTGGAGATTACGAGAATGAAAATAATCATTCCTTCAGTTTTATTTTCATTTAAACCGAATGAGATTGCTTATTTGCGCATCATGCAATTTAATGACGATACGACGCGTGAATTAAATAAATATATAAAACAAATAAAATCCCGTTCAGCTAAGGGCGTAGTATTGGATTTGCGAAATAACCCCGGCGGATATTTGAATACTTCAATTGAAATGGCCAGTCAATGGATAGAAGACGGTTTGGTCGTAAGTGAAAAGGGCAGAGACGGGTTAAACAACGAACATGAGACCGTGGGGCCGCATTTATTATCCGGCATAAAAACTGTGGTACTCGTTAACCGAGGATCGGCCTCAGCTTCAGAAATTGTCGCCGGCGCGCTCCAGGATACCAAAAAAGCTGTTTTAGTGGGCGAACAAACGTACGGTAAAGGTTCGGTTCAAGATTTTGAAACGTTCCCAGATGGATCGGCCTTAAAACTTACGGTAGCCGAATGGTTTACACCAAATGGAAAAAATATAAACAAAGAAGGCATCAAACCTGATATAGAAATTAAAGAAGATTGGGAAAATGAAGCGGTAGGCGAAGACAAAGTATTAGATTTTGCTCTGGATCTTTTTGCTTCCTCTACGTTTAAATGGTAGCTAGATTTTTTCTTCCCAGCGGCGATCGGTTTCTACTTCCAGTTCCAAGAAAACTTTTTTATTGAGCGAAGCCTCAAGTTCTTTGCGCGCGGCAATGCCGATTTCTTTTATTGATCTGCCGCCAGTGCCGATAATCATTTTTTTGTAGCGGCTGTCATACGTGTAGACAGTAGCTTTTATTACAAAAATATCCGGTTTTTCTTCTATATCTTGCACTTCCACATGAGTGGTATATGGCACTTCTTCACGCAGAGCTTTAAATATTTTTTCTCTAATAATTTCTGCCACCCAGAATTTTTTGTCTATATTTGTAAGCTGGTCGGATGGGTACATCGGTTTGCCTTCCGGCAAGAGTTCAAACACTTTGTCTTTCAGAGGTTGTATATGCCTGTTTTCTTGGGCGGAAACTTCAAATACGGCTGTAAATTGATCGGCCAGCGCCAGATAATCGTCAAGATACGTCTTTTCATGTTTCGGCAGATCTGTTTTATTGATTACCAGTAATTTTGGTAAGTCCAAATTTCGTACCATGGCGAGCGTGGCTCGTTCCTCTACCCCAAGTGATTTGCTCGGGTCGGCGACATACAGCACCAGATCTATGCCCTGTAAGGCTTCTTGGGCGCGCTGGGTTAGTTTTCCTGACAAAGGATTGCCTTTGTCTTTGAAAATTCCCGGAGTATCCACAAAAACCGCCTGCCCTTGCGCCGTATTTAAGACTCCATGTATAATGTCTCTGGTAGTTTGTGGTTTGTCTGTGACGGCGGCAATTTTGGTCCCGACCAGGGTATTGAGCAAAGCAGACTTGCCAACGTTAGAACGGCCGATCAAGGTAACAAAACCGGATTTAAAAACAGGTACGGAAGGTAGGTTTTTTTCTTTTGCCATAGTTGCGCAATTAATGAATTCTGTTATTATATAGCAAATCACGCTTAAAATCAAGGGTAAAGTATGCGGGTAATTTTGATTCAAAATGTGCCAAATTTGGGCAAGATTGATGACGTAAAAGAAGTATCCGAAGGGTATGCTCGGAATTTTTTGTTTGCCAAAAATTTGGCTGTAGCCGCCTCGCCAAATATTATAAAAGAAATAGAGGCGCGCCGAAATCGCAAGTTGAAAAATACGGAAAACGAATTGCGCGAGCAGCAAGCGCTTGCCCAGCGGCTGGACGGCCGAGAATTTACGCTTAAAGAAAAAACCAGCGCGGCCGGCGCGTTATACGCCGCAGTTGGTCCGCAAAAAATTTTGGAAATACTCAAAAAATCGGGATTTACCATAGATAAAGATAAAATAGCGATGAAGCCGATAAAAGAAGCGGGGGAGTACAAGGCTAAAATTAAATTTTCCTACGGCCTGGAAGCGGAAATCAGTATAATTGTTTCTAAACTTTAAAAAAATAAGCTTGTATTATGCAGAGTAAAACAAAATATATTTTTGTAATTGGGGGCGTGTTAAGCGGTGTCGGAAAGGGGGTCACCACGGCATCAATTGGCCGTATTTTTAAAAATAGAGGCTTTAAAGTTTCCGCGATTAAAATTGATCCGTATATCAATGTGGATGCCGGCACTATGAATCCGGTAGAACACGGCGAGGTTTTTGTGACCGAAGATGGCGACGAAACCGATCAAGACCTGGGAAACTATGAACGATTTTTGGAAACTGATATTTATTCCTATAATTACATGACCACCGGGCGGGTATATTTAAGCGTGATTGAGAAAGAAAGAAGCATGCAGTATAAAGGCAAATGCGTGGAAGTGGTCCCGCATATTCCTATGGAAGTCATACATCGTATAAAAAATGCCGCGGCTAAAACCAAAGCCGAAATAATGGTAATTGAGATCGGAGGCACGGCCGGGGAATATCAAAACATCCTCTTTTTGGAAGCGGCGCGCATGATGAAGCTGGAAAACCCTGGTGATGTGGCTTTTGTGCTCGTAAGTTATTTGCCAGTGCCCGGACACTTGGGAGAAATGAAAACCAAACCAACTCAGTATGCCTCTAGAACTTTAAACGCAAGCGGTATCCAAGCTGATTTTATTGTGGCTCGCGGTCCGACAGCGCTGGATAAGCCTAGGCGTGAAAAATTAGCAGTGCTGTGCGGGTTGCGCAACGAAGATGATGTGATTGCCGCGCCGGATGTTAAAAGTATTTATGAAATACCGCAGGTGCTGGAAAAACAAAAGTTTGCTGAGTCAATAATGAAACGGTTAAATATAAAATCACGTAAGGTAGTTGAAAAAAATTGGGATAAATTTGTAAATAAAATAGGCAACATTACGACTTCAGTAAAAATCGCCGTGATTGGCAAGTATTTTGCCACCGGTGATTATACCTTGGCCGATTCCTATATTTCGGTTATAAACGCGATTAAGCACGCGGCCTGGCACAATGGCGTAAACGCGGAAATGACGTGGATTGATTCGGAAGAGTATGAGAAAACCCCAAATAAAATAAAAGAGTTATCTAATTATGACGCGATAATCGTGCCGGGCGGTTTTGGAACCCGCGGGATAGAAGGAATTATTTCAACGATTAAATACGCGCGAGAAAACAATTTGCCGTATTTGGGACTGTGTTATGGCATGCAGCTGGCTACAATTGAATTTGCACGAAACGTCTTGGGATATAAAGACGCTCATACCGTGGAATGCAATCCAAAAAGCAAGAATTTGATTATAAATATTAATTTAACTCAAGCGGAAAATATAAAAAATAATCGGTATGGCGGCACGATGCGTCTCGGCGCCTATGATTGTGTGCTAAAACAAGGAAGTATTTCCCGTAATTTATATGGCGCAGGAAAAATAAGCGAACGTCACCGTCATCGTTATGAATTTGATAACAAGTATAGAGATGAAATGGAACAAAAAGGCATGATCGTAACAGGTGTCAATCCGCAATCAAATCTAGTGGAAATTATTGAAATAAAAAATCATCCATATTTTGTCGGGGTGCAATTTCATCCGGAATTTAAGTCTAGATTTTTAACGCCACATCCGCTTTTTGAAGGACTGATTAAGGCGGCTTTGAAAAAGAACTAAATTGACTTTTAGTTTTTTCTTTTATATACTCCTGTCCAGGAGGAGTTTGCCATGTCAAACCAAAAGAATGAAACGGGACAGGCGCCGCCAAATGGCGTGGTTATAACAGAGGAAATTCGGCGGGAGATCGAACGTATTGAACGCGGAGATTTTACGCCAGAAGAAAGGGCCGCGCACCAAGCCCAAGAAGCAGAGTTTAGCAGGATCCTCAGAGCCGCAGCCGAGGAGCATGCAGAAATCTTGCGGCGTTCGCGTGCATGCCGGTGCTTTAACGAAGATGGTGTGCGCCAAACGGGTGTGCATTGTCCGATGCATACGGTATATCGTTAGCCATCGTTTGGCAAAAAACAGGGAGCAGTCTTTGTGCTGCTCCCTGATCTTAAATTAATTTTATCTTCCAGCCAATCGTAAAATCGTGTTTATCGTCCGCATGAGAATAGATATGTCCAATGTGAAGTCGCGATTTTTAATATAATATAAATCGTATTCAAGTTTGCGCAAATTCTCTTCTATAGTTCCGTAGTAAGAATTGTTTACCTGGGCCCAGCCGGTAAGCCCGGGTTTTATTAAATGACGCAGCGTATAAAAAGGCATTTCTTTAGTAATTTGGGTTACAAATTCCGGACGTTCAGGCCGCGGCCCGATAAAGGACATTTGGCCCTTTAAAATATTAAAAAATTGCGGGATTTCATCCAGGCGAGTAAGTCGTAAAAATTTTCCTACGGCCGTAATGCGCGGATCTTTATTAGATGCAAACTGCGGGCCGTTAGTTTCGGCGCTGCCATCGCTAGAGAGCGCTTTCATCGTGCGATATTTATATA
Organism: uncultured Gammaproteobacteria bacterium; assembly: GCA_964619625.1. Lineage (GTDB taxonomy): Bacteria > Patescibacteriota > Patescibacteriia > Magasanikbacterales > GWA2-37-8 > XYD2-FULL-39-9. Next base: position 7,933 of record CAZUFD010000006.1, read on the forward strand.
CTTTAAAGATCGTGCCGCCTCTGCCAACTCTATTTTGGGAAAAGAATATAGGGCCTTTGGAGTTGAGTTTTATGGCCAAGGCCAAAAGCGGCAGCGTAGCGGCAAAAAATATGCCAACTACTATTGCTAACAGATAATCAGTTAAAATACGAAAACGGTCATAAATTTTTTTCTGTTGTTCCTGCAGATGAGATACGAACCAGCCTTCGGAAAAAGTAAACGGAGGAATACGGTGCATGACAGATTCGTAAAACGCGGAAAGGCTAACAATGCTGATTTGCTGAAAGAGACTCTGGTATAATTCTTGCAGGAGTTTGTGATTAGCGCTCATTTGGGGCGATAAAACAATGATGTGCAAGCCCCCTTTTGTTTGTTGGTTTATTTCCGCGATTGTTTTGCCAAAAATAATACCGGACGCGCTGAGCTCTGACATAAACTTCCGATCTGCGTCCGTTTCAGGTTCGGAAATTATGCCAGCTACCGAATATCCTAACTGAGGTTCTTTTTGAATGTGTTTTACGAGCTCTATTACTTCGTTGGTTATGCCGGCAAAAACTATGTTATATTTTAAATTAACGATAATAAATCCGTTATAAAAAAATCGCCATGCAGCAATAAGCCCAAAACCAATAAGAGAAGTAAGAGCCAGAATAGTTTTCGGCGCGACTGATTGGTTTGGGTTTATGTAAAAATAAATAATACCAAACACAATCCAAACTAAAGCGCTGACAATGATTTTTTGATAAAAAACCCAAGAATTTTTAGCTTTGGTTGCGTCGTATAAGCCGGCAATAAACATAATTATCGCGGCCAAAAGAAATAACAAGGTCATGGGGGGGACAAGTTCAGTAAAATTGTGTCCGGGAGTATTCCAGTATCTTAAAAATATGGCCATGTAGAGGCCTGTATATAGGCCTACGAGATCGCCAAATAAGAGCACAAGTTGCTTTAACCGATACATATATCGTGGTATAATATCTAATTATGTTTAAATTATATCTTAAATTAGGCAAAAAATCAATAGGATTAGGGTTCGTAGCCCTAATTTTTGGCTTGATTTTTGCGAGCGAGGTTTTTGCTAAAACTCCCAACGATCCTAAGTTTCCCTTGCAGTTTGGCTTTTATGATCAAATTGGCGCGCCCGAAGCTTGGGAATATGCCACAGGCACCAGCAGTGTGATAGTAGCGGTCATAGATGTAGGTGTAGATATTACGCACGAGGATTTAAAAAATAATATTTGGAAAAACTCAAAGGAAGTACCTGGGAACGGTATTGATGACGATAATAATGGTTATGTGGATGATATTCATGGTTGGAACTTTGTAGAAAATAATAATGATATTTCGCTTTCGGTTATCAAGGAAGTAGATGATTCCGGGGCCGTAAATCATGGTACCGTGCTTGCGGGGCTTATCGGGGCCCAAGGGAATAATGAAATATTAGGCGCCGGTGTGAATTGGGACGTAACCATAATGCCGGTGCGTGCTATAGATAATGCCGGCGGCGGTGTGCTCGCAAATGTGGCCAAGGCCGTAGATTATGCCGTGGATAACGGCGCTTCCATAATAAGCATCAGTTTTGTTGGGTTTACCACCTACCCGGGTTTAACCGATGCGTTATATAGAGCTTATCAAAAAGGCGTGCTGCCTGTAGTGGCAGCGGGCAATAGCCGTAATGACAGTAGTGGCAATGAAAATTTAACCACAGTTAAACAATATCCTGTGTGCCTGGATTCCGACTCTTCCGAAAATTGGATTTTGGGAGTAGCGTCTGTGGACTTGCAGGATAGGTTAAGCGATTTTGCTGATTATGGGAGTTGTATAGATATATCCGCTCCAGGAGAAAAGATTTTTAGCACGCAAAAATATGCGCCGCAATATGGATACACCAAAGATTTTGATGGAGGTTGGTATGGTACTTCTTTTTCCGCGCCGCTCGTGGCTGGCGCGGCTGCGCTCGTAAAGTCTGTTCGTCCGGATTGGAAGGCAAAAGAATTAATGGCTGTCTTGCTTCGCAGCGCCGATGATATTGACGGCTTAAATCCGGGTTTTGCCGGCCAAATGGGCTATGGTCGTTTACATGTAGGCAAAGCCGTGGCCTTGGCTGTGGAATCAAAAAATATTCCGCCAATTACTTTTGAAACTAAATTGATAAATCAAAAAAAATCATACGCAATGCGAATTTCGGCAAATGGCAAAGTATTGCAAAATTTTCCCTTGTCCGGATATTCGTCAAAATTTTCAAAATGGATGCTCAAAGATGACCTGTTTGTTTATGCGCGGTTTAGCAATAATAAAATAATTGTGGATGTCTGGGATCTATCGGGGAATAAGAAGCTGTCCAACTTTGTGTTGCCGGGTATGACCGGCTTTTCCGGCATAGAGGTAGATACGGTCTGGGGAGATAGCCCCAATGCAATTTTATTTGCAAAGAAAGGAAAAGTAAATCAAAAAATTATTATAGATATTCCGAGTAAGAGCTGGAAGGTTGAGTAATTAAATACACCATCTGTAAAAGCATAGGCATTACACTGCTCGTTTTGTTTTTAATCTTGCATGTTGTAAATGGGGGAGGAGAATGCTATAATTTATATATAATTTTTCTATTCTTGGACAGTATGGACACCCCTATTTTTGAGAAAAAAAACGTGCTTGTTACCGGCGGCGCCGGATTCATTGGCTCTCATCTCTGCGAACGGCTTTTAAAAGAAGCCAAGGTAATTTGTTTAGACGATTTTTCCAATTCAACGCCCGCCAATATTAAACACTTGTTACAGTATCCGGATTTTGAATTTATAAAATACGATGTCAATCAGCCGATAAATTTGGATCAATTTGACGAGCTGGATAAATTTAAAGTTAAATTTCAAGGTATTCAGGAAGTATATCACTTGGCTTGCCCAACCAGTCCTAATGATTTTGAAAAGTTAAAAATGAAATCTTTATGGGCCAATTCTTCGTCAATGATTAGCACCTTGGATTTGGCGGTAAAGTATAAAGCCAAATATGTTTTTACTTCAAGTTCGGTAGTCTATGGCAACGCTACCAATGAAAAATACATGTTTAAAGAAACCGATCAGGGTGTGGTAGATCACTTGTCGCCGCGTGCTTGTTATGACGAAGGTAAACGTTTTGCGGAAACCTGTGTGGCTACATATCGCCAAGTATATGGCATAGATGCAAAAATTGCCCGGGTATTTACCACATACGGCCCCCACATGAAAATTTTTGAAGGTCAAATGATACCCGACTTTATTATCAGCGCCCTGGAAGGAAAAAATCTTACTATAAATGGCGACGAATCGTTTTCCACCTCGCTTTGTTATGTAACCGATATGGTGGATGGGCTCGTGCGTCTTATGGCCAGCGCGCCGGACGTGCAGATTGTAAATTTGGGGGATGATAAGATTGTTAAAATTGTGGATGTCGCGAGTGCGGTAATTGCCGCTACAAATTCATCTTCTCAAATTGTATTTGAAAAACCGCTGCTATTTTTAACCAGAAAAGGCGCTCCTGATTTGGCCTACACCAAAGAAAGTTTAGGCTGGATGCCGCTTGTGCGTTTACAAGACGGTTTAGGAAAAACCATTGATTATACGATTGCCAATAAAGAAGCGCTCATGTTTGATCGCGGTTATCAAGTTTAGATAGCGTGCAGTATGATTTTTGTGATAGTGCCAGCTTATAATGAAGAAAAAAGTATCGGTCGCGTTTTGCGCGGTTTTTTTGAAACACAGTTCAAAGACGAAAGTTTAAAAAATATGAAAGTAGTCGTAGTAGATGACGGGTCGGTAGATAATACCGTGCAGATTGCAAGTCAGGCCGGAGCGACAGTGTTGCGGCATGAAATAAATAGAGGGCAGGGCGCGGCGTTGCAAACCGGCAATCAGTACGCGCTTGAACAGGGGGCGAGTATTGTAGTGCATTTTGATGCGGATGGACAGTTTAATCCGGTAGATATAGAATCGGGTTTAATGACTATGAAAAATAAAGGTGTGGATGTGGTGCTTGGTTCTCGTTTTTTGGACAATCGTTCAAAGATGCCGTGGTCAAAGAAATATCTGCTTTTGCCGATAAGCAGATTTGTTAATCGGTTGCTCACCGGTTTAAAACTAACCGACGCGCATAATGGATTTAGAATTTTATCGCGTAAGGCGCTCCAAAAAATTAATATTTCCCAAGACAGAATGGCGCATAATTCCGAGATTGTAAAACAGATCAAGCAGCATAATCTGCTGTTTGCCGAACATCCGGTAGAAGTTGTATATACCGAATATGGCCAAGGAGTTGGCGGGGGGCTGAAAATTTTACAGGATTTACTAGCAGCTAAATTTTTGAGGTAATATGTTTGTGATTCAGATAATACTTTTCATCTTTTTTCTTTTTGCTTTTGTAAAGGTGGTTGGTCGTTTTAAGGCCGGAGAAATTGGAAAAATGACCGCTGTAGGCTGGTGTTTGTTTTGGGTGGCGGCGATGCTCGTGGTGATTTTGCCAAATTCCACTGCTCAGGTGGCAAAACTAGTCGGTATTGGAAGAGGCGCCGATCTAGTGGTATATCTAGCCTTGGCAGCTTTATTTTTTATCATGTTCAGGATGATGGTAAAAATTGAGCGACTCAGCAAAGAAATTACCGCACTCACTAGAAAAATTTCTCTACAAGAAAAAGATAAGCCAACAGCCAAGTAGTATGCGTATAGCTCATGTAGTTTCCACGTTTCCGCCGCATTTAGGCGGAATGGGCAGTGTTTGTGCCAGCGAAGCCAAGGCGCTGGCTGAAGAAGGGCATGATGTGACGGTTTTTACGTTACGATACGCAAATCAAGCGGGAGTTGAGGGCCAAGATAAAAGTTTCCCTTTTAAAGTTGTGCGACTGCGTCCGTTTATAAAGTTTGGTGACGCGGGGCTAGTCCCGCAGCTATTGTGGAGATTGAATAATAATTTTGACCTTGTTCATTTGCATTATCCTTTTTATGGCGGGGCCGAATGGCTGTCTTTTTTAAGGGTACCGCTCATTATTACATATCACATGCATGCGCAGACAGCCGGTTTAAAGTTTCTGATCCAGAAACTATATGACGCAGTTTGGCCAAAGCGGTTATTTGCTAAAGCCAAAAAAATAATTACGGTTGATGCGGTCCTTAGTAAAAATCATTTTTTAGGCGATCATCAAAATAAAATAATTGAAATCCAAAATGGTATTGACACAACCATCTTTAAACCAGAGCCCGTAGATTTTGAAAAACTGGGAATTTCAAGTAATTATAAAAAAATAATTTTGTTTGTAGGTAATTTATTGCCTATCAAACGACTAGATCTGCTTTTGCGAGCGGTAAAATTATTAGATAGGGAAGAAGTGGCATTGTTAGTTGTTGGAGAAGGGGATACCATGGGAGAATATAAACAGTTAGCCCAAGATTTGGGAATTGAAAGCCGTGTTCATTTTATTGGCGCTTGCAGCGATGCTGCCACGTTAGCCAAATATTATAATGCCGCATATTGTGTGGCCGTACCTTCGGATTACGAATCTTTTTCACTAGTAGCTGCCGAAGCTATGGCTTGCGGCAAGCCGCTTATTTTAGGTGATTTGCCGGTGTTTAAAAATAATTTTAACCAAGCAGTTTTCTTTCAGAAGGGTTCGGTTGATAGTTTGAAAGACGCTTTAATGCGAGTATTATCTTTATCAAGTGAAGAAAGAAAGAAAATGGGCGAGTGGGGGGTAGCCAAAGCAAATACGGATTTTTCTTGGGACAATCATATTAATAAATTAAAAGCAGTGTATGGGCAAGTTTGATTATATCAAAGATATAAACTCATCCCCTCGGAAACATTCTGATAAATCAGACGTTTCACTCGGGGATTTCGATTATGAAAAATCAATTTGGGGTCATGGTCGAGCAAGTATCAAATTAAGCTCGCCAACCAGTTTTAGGTTGCGCCAAAGTTTGAGCTCAATTAAGGCTCTCGCCCCCGGCGCCAAAGTTATGGAGCTTGGTAGTGGCGCGGGGCAGTTTATACGTGAAATTAAGGCCATCAGACCGGATTTAGAGTGTTATGGGTCTGATATTAGTGAGCATGCCATTAACTTAGCCAAACAGGCAAATGACGGCGTGCAATATGACTTAAGCGCTGAAAAGAAATTGCCATACGCGGATAATTTTTTTGATGCTATTTTGATTTTTGACGTCTTGGAACATGTGGAAGATCCGCGCGCGATTCTTTCCGAAGTGCGCAGAACTTTAAAAAGCGGAGGGGTCTTTTATGCCTTTGTGCCGTGTGAAGGAGACTTTTTGTCTTTTTGGAATTTACTGCGAAAATTCGGAGTGGGAGTAAACCTTACAAAAATGTATGCTGGGCATATTAACCGATTTTCCCGCGAAGAATTGGTGGCCACGGTAAAAGCTTTCGGGTTTGAAATTAAAAAAATCAGATATAGCGAACATATATTAGGACAGTTTTTGGGCCTGGTTTCATTTTTTTCCATGGATAGATTTGCCAAGAAGAATAATCTGCAGCAGGTAAATAATGAGCAGTATTTTTACGATTTAAGCCAAAAGGGCGGAGGAGTGTTGCGGCTGGTAAAAAATCTGGTAAATACGGTGGTGGCGTTAGAGTCTATGCTTTTTTCCAGGCTGCCTTCGCCAAATGTGCATTTAACAGTTATTAAGAA
>CAZUFD010000006.1:14699-38860 GCA_964619625.1 uncultured Gammaproteobacteria bacterium
CTATGCTTTTTTCCAGGCTGCCTTCGCCAAATGTGCATTTAACAGTTATTAAGAAGTAAGCGGTCAGGGTGGAATTAAATTTTAATATGCGCGTCATTCATATAATTCCTTCGGCTTTTGAATACTTTAATGATATACGGTCTCAAGCCTTTAAATTATTAGGCGGTTTGCATAAATTGGGAGTGGAAACAGAAGCATTTACCTTGCAATATAGCCAGCCAAGTAAATCCATGAAAGCCGAAGTTGCCGAAGATTCATCTTCAGTTCATAACTACGCGGGAAATATTAATCTTGATAATTTGGCAGAACATTTTTCTGGTTTTGATATTGTGCATCTCCATTGTCCATTTTTAGGCATGGCTAGAAAGATAATTGATTGGAAAAAATTACACCCTAGCATTCCTTTGGTTGTAACATATTACCGAGATGTGCGCGTTGAAGATATGTTTAGTATTTTTATTAAACTATACAATGCTTATTATGTACCAAAAATTTTTGCCCTGGCGAGCGTGGTGGTTTGCTATAATTTTGAGTCTTTTAGAAAGACCGCAGGCTTTAGATCGTTACATGATACAAGTAATGTAGCGATTTTAGATGAGGTAGAGCTGGGCGAAGAGGGGGAAAGCTTAAAACCAGCAGAGTTGGTTGCAGCAAAAACGCTTGCGGTGTATAATAGCCTACGGAGCGATGAATAATGAATTGCGAAGTATGAATTAAGAATTGCAGCGCGCGATTTAATTTATACGGTGCGTAATTCATGCTTCATAATTCTTAATTCATAAATATAGTATATGGGAAGATTTAAAAAAGGATTATTTTTAGGAAGTTTAGTCGGCGCGGCGCTTATGTGGTTGAATGCTACCCCAAAGGGGAAAGAAATGCGAGAAAAAATGATGTCTCAGGCCAATGATTTATATGGCCAGCTTAAGGAAAGCCTAAAAAAATTAGATGGACCTACCAGAGAAATGTATGATGCTTTGGTAGAAAGAGCCGTAGAGGAATACGCAGCCAAAAAAGAGATGGCCATGGAAATAAAAAATCAATTGGTGCGAGAACTAAAGAAACGATGGAAAGAATTGGAAAAAGAGATTAAGAAATAGATTAAACAAAAAAGTTGGTCACCTTGAGCAAACAGCCTCTCGTCCCGCTCGGCGGGACTCGGGCGTTCAATCTCATCCAGACGCGAGTCTGGATTCCGATACGTTGCTCAAAATGACCAACTTTTTTTATACCTCTATTTTTTTAATATCTTCAATTGTAAGTTGTAATTCTCGATTTCCATTCCATTCATTAACCCCAATGGAAAAAACCATATCTATTTTATCTCCCGGGCGCAAACATGTTTTCCAGTCTTCGCTGCAGCGTTTTATATCACCTAAGCCGAAACCGATCGTTTTTTTAACTAAATGGGAGTTGTGTTTAACCGTTAGCCGTAAATGTTTGCCGTCCTTCCCCACCGGATCAATATTTAATACGGTTACGGCCTTGGCTAGGTATTTTGGTTCTTCATTGGCTTGGCCAAATGGCTCAAATTTTTGCAGCAGATCATATAGTTTCCAATTTACTTCATCTAGGTCAACTTCCGCGTCCACGGTAATTTGGGGTGTCATGTCTACTTCTGTGGTTTGGGTGGCGGCTTTCTCGCTTAGTTTTGTTTTAAATTCTTCCAAAATACTCTTATCCTTTAAGGTAAAACCGCAAGCTTGCGGGTGCCCGCCAAATTTGGCAAATACTTCGGGCATACTCTGGAGGGCCAAAATTAAATTAAATTCGCGAATACTGCGCCCGGACCCAACAATTTCTTTTTCCGTTTCTCCCATGACAATAGATGGTCGGTAGTATTCATCTTTTATTTTTCCGGAAATAAGCCCCAAAATACCGGTGGGCCAACCAGTCCCGAGCACGAACAAGACAGGGTTATTTTGTTGCGCGCTTTCTTTAATTTGTCTTCTGGCTTCGCTCACATACTGTTCGGTGATTTTTTGGCGGTCTGAATTATTTTTGTTTAGTTGCGCGGCTAAATCCTCAGCTTCTTTTTCATCCGTAGCCATAAGCAGCGCAAAAGCAAAATTGGCATGATCCATGCGTCCGGCAGCGTTAATTCGGGGAATAAGCTGGAAACTCATAGTAAATGAATCGTATATGCCTCGTTTGGAGTTGCCGTTTTCATCGGCCAAGCCAGAAGCAATCAGCAGTTTTTTTAAGCCAATGTTTTTAGTTTTATTTATTACGGTTAAGCCGTAACGGGTGAGAGTTCTAGATTCGCCCAGCAGCGGTACCATATCGCCGATAGAGGCAATAGCCACCAAATCTAACATCCATTTTTCAAATCCTTCAAATGTTTGTCCGTCTGGTAACATCTGATGAGACCGCGCGTATTTTCGCAGCAGTGCTTGAACTAATTTAAAACCCACAGCTGCACCACAAAGCCCTTTGTCTGGGTAGGGTTCGCCAGGCACTAGCGGATGGATGATGGCGTCAGCTTTAGGAACTTTTTTTGGCACCACATGGTGGTCGGTAATAATAACTTTCATTTTTTTCTTTTTTGCCAAAGCCACTTCGTTATAATTGCTTATGCCGCAGTCGCACGTTATAATCAAATTTGTTTTTTGTTCGTGAAGAAATTCAATTGTTCGAGGATTGAGTCCGTAGCCGTCAGTTTCGCGATGGGGGATAAACACTTCCACATGCTCCGCCCCTAATTTTTTTAGACAGTTAATAATTATGGCTGAAGCGCAGACGCCATCGGCATCATAATCACCATGTACCACGATTTTTTCCCCTTTAGCAATGGATTTGAAAATTATATCCGTAGCACGCTCCATGTCTTGGAATAAAAACGGATCGTGAATATCTTGGGAATAATCAGGGTTTAAGAATTCGTCAATTTTTTTCTGGTCGCGCAGGTTTCTGTTCCAAAGCAGCCGTGTAATTGTGTTTGGTAATTCCGGGTGAGCGTTTATGAATTCTTCAGGCGGCGGCGGCAGGACATTCCATTTTTTTACGGACATATGATTATTTTTCTTTTCTATCTATAAAACTTTTTATACTGATTTTTTTAAAATCCCAATATGAATCCGCTAAAAACAGGGTAAATAGAATGAATAAGACGTCTAAACTTAAGTATTCTTTGGCGGGAATAGGCTGGTCAAAAATTGCGAAAAGTCCAATGCCGAGCAAGATCCACAGCGTGAGTGTTTTGTTGGTTAAACAGCGTCTTTCGGAAATATTAATTTTATTTCTTATTTCCCAGATATATACGGCATATAAAATTAATAGCGGTCCAGCCACATACCACTGAAATCTATGGGGATCCTGGCCAAAATAGGCGATAAAATAAAAAAATAGCATGATAAAAATCAGCAGAGCCACAAATAGAAAAATTATATCTAACTGATATTTACGGAGAATTAGCATATTATAGCTTGGCTTTATTGCAGCGCGGGCATGAAGCTAAAGGCAAGCATGGCCAAAATTGCTACAAAGGAAATTACGATCCAAATTCGTTTAATAGTTTTTTGTTTTAACATACTTATCTTTTTAATACCGCTAAATAAGTCTCCGGAGGTATATCAATTTTTCCATGCGCCAACATGCGTTTTTTACCTTTTTTCTGTTTCTGTAATAATTTTTGTTTGCGAGTATAGTCGCCGCCGCTCATGGTCTCAATCACATCTTTACGCAGTGCAGACAATCTATCTGCGGCAATAACCTTCCCTCCAATCGCAGCCTGAATTTTAAGAACAAATTGTTGTCTGGGCAAGGATTCTTTTAGGGATTCTACGATTTTTTTACCTACTTTGTATGCGTAATCTCGCCAGACAAGCGTGGCCAGAGCTTCTACTTGTTCGTCTGCTACCATAATATCTAGTCTCACTACATCCGTAGTTTGATAATTTATAAACTCATAATTCATGGATGCGTAGCCCGACGTGACGGTTTTTAGTTTATCATAAAAGTCGGTAATAAGCGATGCCAGGGGAATTTCGTAATGCAACATAGCACGTTGATCGCTGCCGGTGCTTAAATATTCGGTGTTTATATATTTACCTTTGCGATCGGAAACGAGCCCCATAACATTACCTACAAAATCTTTAGGAGTAATCACATCAAGTTTCATCCATGGTTCCAAAATTTCCGTTATATGTGTTGGGTCTGGCATTTCTTGCGGGCTATGAATAACTTTTTCTTGGCCAGTGTTGTTAATTATGCGGTAAGCCACGCTTGGTACAGTAATAATTATTTCCAAATTATATTCTCGGCTTAATCTTTCTTGGAAAATATCTAGGTGCAATAATCCCAAGAAACCGCAGCGGAAACCAAAACCCAAAGCCAGTGAATGTTCGGGTTCGTAAAATAGGGAGGCATCGTTTAGTTTGAGTCTCTCAATCGCATCGCGCAATTCCTGGTAGTCATCTCCTTCTTTTGGAAAGATACCGGCATAGACCATGGGTTTTACTTCTTTATATCCGGGCAGCGCCAAAGTATGAATATTTTTTTCTTCTTCATCTTTTTTATACGTTGTAATTGTATCGCCAACGCGACAGTCGCGCAGTTCTTTTAGGCCGGTAATGCAATAACCGATTTCGCCAGTATTTATTTTGTCAGCAGATTGAAATTTTGGTTTGTAATAGCCGACCTCCAAAACTTCGGCCGGAGTTCTGGTGCCGATAAGAAATATTTTATCTCCTTTTTTTAATTCACCGTCCATTACTCGTACAGAAGCGATTACACCTTTGTAGTCGTTGTACACAGAATCAAAAATTAAAGCCCTGGTAGGGTTGTTGGTGTCGTATGCTGGCGGCGGAATTCTCTCTATGACTGCTTCCAAAATTTTATCTACGCCTTGGCCGGTTTTGCCTGATGCCAAAATAATTTCTTCGGGTTTGCACCCAAGCAAATGCAAAATTTCATCTCTGGTTTTTTCCACATTGGCATTGGGCATGTCGATTTTGTTGATTACCGGAATGATGGTGAGGTTTTGTTCAATGGCCAAATACAAATTGCCAATAGTCTGTGCCTGCACGCCTTGGCTGGCATCTACCAGAAGTACGGCGCCTTCTACCGCGGCTAAAGACCGAGAAACTTCATAATTAAAATCCACATGCCCGGGAGTATCAATTAAATTGATAATGTAATCTTTGTACGTCATGCGTACCGGTGTCAGTTTAATGGTAATACCGCGTTCACGCTCTAGCTCCATGGAGTCTAACAACTGAGCTTGCATGTCCCGTTTTTGGACAGTACCGGTAAATTCTAAGAGACGATCGGCCAGAGTACTCTTACCGTGATCAATGTGAGCTATGATACAAAAATTACGTATATGCTGAGTCATAAATAACTGGTACGGGGGACTTTAAGCGTTAGTTTCAATAGATTCTTCCGTTTGAACTTGTTTGGTTTTAAGTAATAAGAAGCGACTGCTAAGGCCATCTTTAATTTGGAGGAGTTCCGGCACCTTCAAAAGGTAACATATTACAATATAAATTGCCAGGCCAGCCAGGGCGGCTACCAGCCCTTGTCCAAAAATACCCAAAAAATAGTCCTGGTTGAAGACGCTCGCCAAAGGTTTTTTGGCATATTGAATCGTAATCGCCATGGCCATAGCCGCGATAATGACGCGATACAAAGACGAGAAGATTTTTTCTCCGTCTATTTTTTTCAATATATTTCTCAGCGATATGGTTAAAATAATTAGATTTACCGTAGAACCGACTGAAAAAGCTAAAGCGAGGCCGGCGACACCAAATGGCTTCATTAAAATTAAGGCGGCGATAATACTCGTAAGTTCGGAAATTACGCCAACTACAAAAGGAGTTTTAGTATTGGATAAGGCATAAAATGCTCTGGCAAGCAGGGGGATAAGCGCTTGGGCAAACAAACTCAAGGCAAATAGCGCCAGCGTATCGGCGGTATGTACGGTCGCTTCCCAATCAAATTTTCCAGTTCCCAAAACCACCCGCACAATTTGCGCTCTGACCAAAAGAATGATAATCGCGCAGGGAATGATCAAAAATAAAATTTGTCTGATAGTGGAGGAGAGATTTTTTACAAATTCTTCCGTATCATTTTTGGCCGCCGACATTGACAGTATCGGAAAAACGGCCAAAGCAAAGGGAATGCCAATTATGCCGATCGGTACAGCTTGTAAATTATTGGCAAAATTAAAAATAGCCACGCTGCCTACGGGCAGCAAAGATGCAAGTACCGTAATGATAACCAAGTTTAGTTGGCTAATAGCCAGGCCCAAAGTCCGTGGAATCATTAGCTTGCCCACTAGTCTGGCATTTTTGTCTTTCAAATTAAAATACCATTGCCATTTGTAACCATTGGCGTAGGCACTATATGTTTGCAAAGATAAATGCATAAAAGCGCCCAGCACCACGCCCCATGCCAGACCGCTGGTTTCAAGCAAGGGGACAAGTACAATCGCGCCAATAATAATTCCCAGGTTATAGAAAATTGGAGCTAGAGAATAGAGAAAGAAAGCCCGCAGGGATTGCAAAATACCGCCAATAACCATGGAAAGACCGAGCAGGATAGTGGAGCCAAACATGATGCGAGTAAGGGTGATAACCATCGCTTTGGAAGTGTCGTTAAATCCTGGAGCGATAATTGGCGCGAGTATCGGAGTAAAGATAATGCCAAAAAAACTTACAACGAACAAAGCAATAGCGGTGATATTTAAAATATTATTTGCCAATTTCCAGGCCGGCGATTTGTCTTCGCTTTGGTTGAATAGTTTGCTAAATGTCGGAATAAAACCTGCGCTTAACGCTCCGATAATAAGTAAATTATAAATCAAATCGGGAATTTTAAACGCGGCATAATAGGAATCCATAATCGGACCCGCGCCAAAATAATGAGCAAAGATTCTGTCGCGCGCCAGTCCCATGATGCGGCTAATCAAAGTAGCGCCGGAAATAATAATAGCGGCCCCAGTGATGGATTTTGATTGGCTGTTAAAAACCCTAAGCATACATTTAGGTGCTGCTAGAAATATCTGCGGTTAAATTTACCGTAAGTACCGCGTACTCTGCCCCTTGTCCGGGAGCTCCTTGCACATACATGGATCCGGTAACGTCTCCTTTACTAAAGGAAAATTGTTGTACATTTTTGCCCTCACTTTCCACGTCTATTTTATATGATTCTTTTCTTAGTTCAGTTTTATAGTAACCGACGATAAAAAACGGATCGGCGTTTAACCCTCTCCATTCTATCTGCACGGTATCACGATGATCGCTCACCGGCGTGCTGATTATTTTCCATAAATTTGTTACGGAAGTGAGTTTGTTCGGATCGGCAGGATTTTGCGAGTCTTTGTCCAGGCTAATAAGCAGAGGCGATAAAATTATTTTTGGGAAAAAAGCGGCAATTTCTATGCCTCGGTTTTTATATTTTCCGGAAATAAAGGTAATTTTTTCTATGCTGTCCGTGTCATAAACCGGAATATCTGTAGGGAAATTTTGCGGAACGGTGTTTAATGTTTCCGGACCGCTGCCCATGGCTAGGCGGATAAAGATTATTATTCCGATAATAAGAAATACCAAACAACCGCAACCGGTGAGGCAGGCGCGTTTAATGGCGGAAAAAGCGGAATATTTTTTAGTTAGTTCGCCAATTGGCGGTTCTACGATCTCAACATTGTTTAAATCACGGCGCATAGGTGCCAGTATTGTAGCAGAAAAAAATTAGTTTGAGTAGTTTAAAATTAAAAACACCTCGCTTGGTTAAGCGAAGTGTTTAATTTATGCAAATGACTCTCGCTATAACTGCAAATTTTGTAATTATAGCGAGTAGGAGCCATTTGTGTGTGCCCCTGCCCGTATTTGGTAAGGCACTAGGGGACAGTTAGGTGGAGTGGTTACTTCTGCTCGGGTTGGTTATCGGCAGGTGTTGCTCGCGCACGCTTCTGCCAGTAGCCGTGACAGTAGTTTCCCGAAATACCTTCCCGAATTACCCCCGTCCATTTTTCTGGTATGTCACATGGTGCCTCCACATATTCCCAGGCAGAAGTCTGTCCAACATACTGTTGGATCATCCTTCGCGTGGCAAAAATGTCATCTGGTGAGGGTCCCAGGCCGTAGATGTGGCAGATGTTGCCGGCCTTGAAGCAGAGTAGGGTTGTTCCCGGAACCAGTGGGGGGCCAGCTTTGGAAAGGTTCTCTACCAGCACTTGGTTGGTTCGTATCACTTTGCTATTAGCGCTTAGCAGCTTGTCGTTTTTATCCAACAGGATCTTGTTCGCGAAGGCCATCATCGACAACACCAGGATGTTGGATAGGATTAGGACGGTATTTGACCTACGCAGTCGTTTATTCTGTCCTTGGAGCTGCAAGACAGTGCCCTCAAGCTGCCGGATCTGGTCGTGGGAAGAGAGCTTCTTCATTTCAGGAGAGGAGGAATTCATCTTGGCCACCAGTTTTGTTGGTTGTTTGCTCTAGGTTCGGAATGCACCCGAGCATGTTTGTGAAAAGAAATCAAAACAGTACATTTTCCGATACCTGCTTTGATAACTAAAGGTATTAGATTAATACGCTTAGTTATTAAAGCAATATGAGATGATAATATAAAAACCAGGTTTTGTCAACCTGTGGCAGCGTATTTTTCTTGGAAAATTTACAGTTTCTCTGTTATACTTATTTTATTCTAATCAGCTAAAAACTATGTATGCAACTTTCATTCTACGGAGCCGCGGGAGAGGTAACCGGTTCGTGTAACATGTTTACGGTCGAGGGGAAGAAATTTTTGGTTGATTGCGGCATGTTTCAGGGCGCTCAATTTAATGAAGAAAAAAATAAAGAACCGTTTCCATTTAACCCGGCCGAACTTTCCGGAGTTATCGTTACCCATGCTCACTTGGATCATGTTGGCAGGTTGCCGTTACTTGTAAAAAATGGATACGAGGGCAGTTTTTTTGCCACGCCACCCACCGCAGAGCTTACGGAATTACTTTTACAAGACGCGCTGCATATCATGCTGTACAACCATAGCCATGGCGGCCCACCAGTCTTGTATGAATCTACCGATATCGCCAACGTGATGGAGCGGTTTAAGACCGTGGATTATAAAGAAAAAACAAAATTATCTCCGGAAGTTTTTTTTACCTTGCATGATGTCGGGCATATTTTTGGTTCGGCATTTGTTGAGGTAGAAGCGGAAGGAAAAAAGATTGTATTTTCCGGCGATGTGGGCAACGCCAATGTGCCAATTTTAAAAGATACGGAAGTCTTGCCTACAGATATTGATGCGTTAGTTTGTGAATCAACCTACGGCAACCGGTTGCACGAAACAGTAACTGAGCGTTCGGAAATACTAGTAGAGTTAATTTCTAAAGCTATCGCCCGCGGCGGTACGCTAATGATTCCGTCTTTTTCTTTTGAGCGCACGCAAGAATTAATTTATGAATTAAATAATTTGGTTGATCGCAAGAAATTATTACCTCGCGTGCCGATTTTTTTGGACAGTCCGCTGGCAATTAAAGCTACCAGAGTGTATTTAAAGTATCCGCAGTATTATGATAGAGAAGCAGAGGCGTTGCGTAAAAGCGGAGATGATCTGTTTGATTTTCCCGGACTTGTTATAACCGAAACGCCAGAAGAATCTAAAAAAATAAATCATACGCCAGGCCCGAAAATAGTTATTGCCGGTTCGGGTATGATGAATGGCGGGCGTATTTTACACCATGCGTTGCGATATCTGTCGGATGAAAAAAGTACGTTGCTCATTATCGGCTATCAATCCGAAGGTACGCTCGGGCGAAAAATTCAAGACGGTCAGTCGCCGGTAGAAGTAATGGGAGAAAAAGTCCAGGTGCATTGCCAGGTTAAATCCATTGGCGCGTTGTCCGCGCACGCTGATCAGGAAAAATTACTTAGTTGGATCGGAAAAGCCAAGCCTAAAAAAGTGCTGCTCAATCACGGCGAAAAAAGCGTATCAGAAATTTTGGCTAAAAAATTACAGGAAGATTTTGATATAGATGCCGCTCCGGCAGATTTTGGAACTGAAATTGAAATTTAGTAAAAATAGTATCAAAATAAAATAAAACGGTGTAAAAGCCGTTTTATTTTTATTTAAAATGTAATACCTCACGGAATAGTTGTCCACAGGCCTTCTTAGGAAGGTATTTTTTGTTTTATCTTAGCCAAAAAATAGGTGTTTATAAATGGATAAAAATGTTGACTTATGTTTTAAAGTGGTATAAAATGGATTGTAGTGGAATGAAGTGGGGAAAATGCTTGTCTCTCTACTTAAATAAGTTTCTTCCGCTATATGTTCATCGGTGAATACAATCACAGTCTAGACGATAAAGGCAGAATGGCAATTCCAGTCAAGTTTCGTCGCGAACTAAATAAGGGCGCGGTCGTAACACGCGGTTTGGATAATTGTTTGTTTCTTTATACCAAAACCGAATGGGAAAAATTGGCCGAAAAATTGGCCGCTTTGCCTATTAGTCAATCCAACAGCCGCGCGTTTTCTAGGTTGATGCTTGCAGGCGCGATGGATCTGGAACTAGATAAGCAGGGAAGGGTAATTTTGCCTGAATATTTACGCCAGTTTGCTGGTATCAAAAAAAACCTAGTTATCACCGGACTGTACAACCGATTGGAAATTTGGGATCAAGAATTGTGGAATAAGTACAAAAATCAAACTGAAGCCGAAAGCGGCGCGATTGCGGAAAAGATGGGGGAGCTGGGAGTATAAGTAATGAAAAAGAAAACGTATGAAGCATGTACCTGTTTTACTACAAGAAACGATTGATTCTTTACAACTAAAACCAGGAATGAATATTGTTGATTGCACTTTGGGTGATGCCGGTCATAGCGAAGCAATATTAGAAAAGATATCGCCGATAGGAAAATTGCTTGGCATAGACCTGGATCCGGAAGCAGTCTTACGCGCCAAACAGTTTTTGTATAATTTTGGAGACAGAGCGATTCTTGTAAGAAGCAACTTTGCTAATTTGCAAGAAATTATTGCCAAGAATAATTTTAATCCGGTACATGCAATTGTGATGGATTTGGGGTGGTCTACACCGCAATTTGAAGAACGAGGCAGAGGATTTAGTTTTTTAACCGATGAGCCGTTGGATATGCGATATGGAGTGGGGGAGATGTTAAAAGTTCAGGGTGAAGAAAGTATAACCGCGGCCGATATTGTAAATAATTATACCGAAGAAGAATTAAGTAAAATTTTTAAACAGCTGGGAGAAGAAAATTTAAGTAAAGAAATAGCTAGAGGAATAGTGGTGTATAGAAAAAATAAACAAATAGAAACCACTGGAGAATTAACGGAAATAGTGCTGGATGCATATAGACAAAAATTACATTCGCAAAAGGAAGTTCCGTGGGTAGGCGGGTTACACCCAGCCACAAAAATATTTCAGGCGTTACGGATAGAGACTAATGGTGAGCTTGAAAATTTAAAAAAGGTATTGCCTCAAGCCGTAGATGCGCTCTCCACCGGCGGCCGACTAGCAGTCATTACCTTTCATTCGCTGGAAGACAGGATCGTAAAACAATATTTTCAATCAATCGCGAACAAAAAAATAAGATTAGTTAATAAAAAACCGATTATTTCCACCGATGCGGAGTTAAAGGAAAATGCCAGAGCCAGAAGCGCGAAACTGCGAGTCATAGAAAAAATATAATAGGAATTACAGAAACTTATTCATAATGTAACCAGTGTGTCCTTAAAGCGCCAACTACAATATAAGTATCAGAATTTCAAATTTTCCGTACAGACTATCAGTTTGCCAAATTGGCTTACTCACCGCGGCATTCGTGTATCCATGTTGTTGCTTATTTTCTTTTTTAGTGGCGCGTATATCCTTAATATGACCTCTTCCGCAACCAGTGGCTATGAAATGCGCGTGCTGGAGAAACAAGCTCAAACATTGGAGATGGAAGTAAGAAAACTGGAAGTAGAAATCGCGGATAATAGTTCCATGACAAGCATCGCTTCCAGACTTGGCCAGCTCAATATGGTGGAAGCTTCGGCCATAAACCATCTGGCTGCTCAACATAACTCAGTGGCTAAAAATTAAATGCACCCAAGACAAATTATCCTCCAGTTCGGGGGATTTTTTGTCCCGATTTTGACATCGGTCAAAATCGCGGATGCTCGATTTCTCGCCAAAGAGAAATCGGCATTATCTTTTTTTTGTGATATACTTAAGTATATGCCGATTCTTATTTTACAACGCTTATGTTGGGAAATTATTCTGGATATTTTTTATTTCCCAATTTGGTGGTATACCAAAGGCGCGTTATACGCGCTTGGCCGATGTTTTGATTTATTAAAACAAGGTAATACCAACTTAGCTCCGGGCCTTTGGCTCGCAAACATATTTGTACCCATGTTCGGACAATATGATATCGGAGGCAGAATTGTCAGTTTTTTTATGCGGCTGGTACAAATTATTGCTCGCACATTCGCGCTATTTCTGTGGACAGTTGTATGCGGATTGTTGTTTTTAGCCTGGCTACTGGCGCCAGTGCTTGTTTTTTATGGAATAACGTATGCAATTTAATCAGCCCTTAACTTTACCAATACTTACTTGTGAGCCTTGTAAAACAACCGGTTTTGTTGGATATGGAAAATGTAAAGAGTGTCGTGGTATGGCTGCAGGCATGTCCAAACGCGGATCGTGGCTTTACTGGGATTATCCGCTCACTCGTTATCATTTGGCTTTACAGGCCGGGCGGCGCATTTTACATCGCGTACAGTTTATTACGGCTTTAGTTTTATGGCTTAACGCCTGGATTTGGTTCGGATTTTCAACCTATAAACAGGGAACGTACACGCTCATCTTTAGCAGGCAATGGAGAGAGTTTTTCCTTGGCAGAACTAACTCATCCATACTTTTATTTTGGCTCGGTGTAGTCGCGCTTTTGTATGTGTGGTACAGACTTATCCGCCAGAAAGAACTTACCGGAGCCGTAGAGCCGTTTGTATATAATTTTAAACAAAAGAAAAAAGAAGAGATTGATTTACATATTGAGTCATGGACTGAAACTACTAAAATCATCAGAAAAAAGAAACGAAATATCGCTAAAGCATTCACTGAAGAAGCGCTTTCATCGCTGGCTAAAGCCTACAAAATTGCAAGCAAAGCCAGAGCCAAGGAGTTGCGCTTAGAACATTTATTCTACGCGCTGCTTTCGTTCAATAGGATCGGCAATATTTTTATCAGACTGGGAATTCCCGCGTCTTCTTTACAAAAAGAATTAGAGCCAATGTTAAAAATAGATCAAAAACAAACCGCGTACGCCGGCACAGCTCCGGCCGTATCAAAAGATTTCTACCAAATTATTTTTCAGGCCTACGAAGAAGCATACAAATCCCGCCAGGATTATGTGAGCGTTACCGAACTGCTTATAGCCGTAATTGAACAGAATCAAGCGCTGCAAGAAATATTATTTAATTTTAATATTAGTGAGCGGCAGCTGGTAAATGCGGTGGAGTGGGCCAGAATGCGCGAACGATTGCACCGTGAATATATTAAATCGCGCCAAGCTGCCAGCCATCATTCAAAATATGGCATGGATAAAGCCATGACCGCTCTCGCTACGCCGTATCTAAATAGTTTTAGTTCAGATATTACGATGCTCGCGCACTACGGCCAGCTGGATCAATGTGTGGCTCGCACAAATGAAATAGACGAGATTTTTCAGATTGTAGATAGTGATCAGTATAACGTGCTGCTCGTAGGTGACCATGGCGTAGGAAAAAGCGCGATTGTAGAAGGTATTGCGCAGAATATGATTAGAGATGAAGTGCCGGATAGATTAAAAGATAAACGGTTAGTGCGGCTCAGTATTTCGGCGCTCCTGGCAGGCACGAGTCCCGAAGGAATGGTGGAACGGTTGCGTCATATTATGGGAGAAATTTCACGGGCGCGTAATGTTGTGTTGTTTATCAATAATTTACACGAATTAATCGGTGTCTCTATTGGCAATAGCGGCAGTTTGGATATTGCCGATACCCTGGCCGAATTTTTGAGCAATCGCAGATTTTTTACGATTGCTACCACCACACCCGATGATTATGCCAAATTTGTCGCCAGTTCAACCATTAAAGATGTATTTACCAAAGTAGATATAAGCAAAATGGATGAAGATCAGGCGATTCAAGTGCTGGAATCACGCGCCGGAATTTTGGAATATAAACATAATGTATTTTTTTCTTACGCGGCGATAGAAAAATGCGTGGAATTTGCCAATAAATTTTTGCATGAAACTAATTTGCCCGGCAGCGCTTTGGAAATTATGAATGAGGCCGCGGTATATACGCGCAATAAAAAAGGAACCAACACGATTGTAAGCACTGAAGAAGTAGCGGCGGTGGTAACGGAAAAAACCAAAATTCCATTGTCCGTTATTTCCAGCAGTGAAGCCGATCAACTTATGCACTTGGAAGAAGAAATGCATAAACGCGTGGTTGGGCAAGACGAAGGGGTGAGCGCCGTGGCCAATGCTCTGCGCCGGGCTAGAGCTGAAATCAGGTCCAGTAAACGCCCGATTGCCAGCTTTTTGTTTTTGGGTCCAACAGGGGTAGGTAAAACCGAACTTGCCAAAACTATCGCTGAAGTATATTTTGGCGGCGAAGAAAAAAGCATCCGGTTTGATATGAGTGAATACCAGGACAAATCAAGTATTTATCGGTTGATTGGGCTGCCTGGAGAAAAAGGTACGGGCGTGCTTACCGAAGCGGTGCGCCGAAATCCGTTTTCACTGCTGCTGCTTGATGAAATAGAAAAGGCCGATCCGGATGTGCTTAATTTATTTTTACAGGTCATGGAAGATGGCCGGGTCAGCGATAGTTCCGGACACGCGTACGATTTTACCAATGTTATTATTATTGCGACATCAAACGCCGGCACGGCGTATGTGCAAGAGCAGAATAAAAATGGGGTTGCGCACGAGCAGATACTTAATCAATTATTACATAGCGAACTCAAACAATATTTCCGCCCCGAATTTCTCAATCGTTTTGATGGTATTATTTTATTCAATGAACTAGGGCGGGAAGATATAAAGAAAATTGCCGGACTTATGTTTGCCCGTATTACCAAAGATGCGGAAGCAAAAGGCATCAGCCTTGTAGCCACAGACGAAGCTCTGGAATTTTTGGTGGATGTTGGTTTTGATCCTGAATTTGGCGCCAGACCGATGCGCCGCGCATTGCAAGAAAAAGTAGAAAATAAATTAGCGGAATTATTTTTACAAGGTACATTGAAGCGGGGAAGTACGGTAACTTTTGGCCGGGGAGGAGAAATTGTTGTTGAATAATATAGTATGATGATATATTTTTTGGTTACATTTTTTTTATCGCTCGTATGTACCTGGCTGGTAAAAAAGACAGCTTTGCGGTTACAAATTGTTGATAAGCCGGACGAGACCAGGCATTTGCATGAGAAAACCACGCCGCTTTTGGGTGGTATCGCTATTTTTGTGTCATTTTGGACGGTAATTTTTTTTCTTCTGCTGTATCAACCGGTGAGGGGTATTGAACGAATTAGCTACCCGCTTCTTATGGCTTTTGTTGGGTCCGTAATTCTTATGCTTATTGGCATTGCCGATGATGTGCGCTCGTATTCAGCCAAACTTCGTTTACCGCTTGTGGCCATAGCCATAGCCATTTGCGCTGTCTCTCTTCCATGGCTTTCAAAAATTACCAATCCATTTGGAGGTGTTATTGAGTTTGGAAAAATTTTGGGGAGCATTCTGGTATTTGGCTGGCTGATGAGTATGACCTATACTACCAAAATTTTAGATGGTTTAGACGGACTCGCAACTGGTGTTGTTTCAATTGGCGCGTTTGTAATTGTGCTGCTTTCTTCAGTTACTAAATTTTACCAGCCCAATGTGGCTTTGGTAGCTTTAATTTTTTTAGCCGCCTGCCTGGGATTTTTAATCTTCAATTTTCATCCGGCCAAAATATTTTTAGGCGAAAGCGGCAGCATGTTTATCGGATTTATGCTTGGAGTACTAGCAATTATCGGCGGCGGAAAATTGGCAACGGCGCTGCTGGTTATGGCTATTCCTATCCTTGATTTGATACGGGTGGTATATAAAAGGTTTCGGCGAGGGCAGCCAATTTTTACCGGCGATAGAGAACATTTGCATTTTCGGCTGGTAGATTCCGGATTTAGCCAAAAGCAAGCGGTGTTATTTTTGTACGGTTTGGCATTTTTTTTCGGTATTACCACATTATTTTTACAAAGCATGCAGAAGTTTTACGCGCTCTTGGTGCTTGTAGTTGTCATGGCAGTATTAAGCCACCTAATCGGCAGAAAGAAAATTTAATTTATGTTTAAAAATTCCAAACCATTAAAAACTTGGCATGTAGTTTTTTTATTACTGCTTGTAGTGCTCGCAATCGGCTATAGAATTTACGGTTCTTTATGGGATAAGGCAGATATAAAAATAGCGGGTAGAGAATTACATATTTTAGTGGCCGATACATACGCGCATCGGCTGCAGGGCTGGAGTGGAAAAAAAGATATGGGGAAATACGGCGGAATGCTGTTTGTATTTCCAAACAGAGGCAGGCACGCGATGGTGATGCGAGATATGTATTTCCCGCTAGATATCGTGTGGTTAGACGGAGATAAAGTCGTTGATATTGCCCCAAATTTGCCTCCCGAGGCTGGGGTTCCCGAAGAGCAGCTTACGGTGTACCAACCTAGGGTTACGTCTACGTTTGTCTTAGAAGTTCCGGCTGGTTTTATGCAGCAAACCGGACTTAAAATAGGGGATACGATGGAAGTTATTAACAATTAAATCTATGGAATTAACCAGTCCGGTTTTTAAGGCAAATGAAAAAATTCCAGCTAAATATACCTGCGATGGGCAAGGCATATCTCTGCCGCTGGAAATTTCCGGCGTGCTGGGTGGCGCTAAATCCTTGGTTTTAATAATGGATGATCCGGATATTCCGGAAACGGTCAAGAAAAATTACGGTATTGAAGTTTGGGACCATTGGATAGTGTTTAATATTCCTGTTGAAGTAACAACTATTGCCGAAGGTACGAACCCGCCGGGCGTGTTGGGTAAAAACACCAGAGGCAATATGGCCTATGGCGGCCCGTGTCCGCCAGACCGGGAGCACCGGTATTTTTTTAAATTATACGCGTTGGATGTAGTTTTAGATCTTCCGGCCGGTTCAACCAAAGCAGAGGTAGAAAAAGCTATGGAAGGGCATGTGCTAGAGAAAGCCGAGTTGATTGGTAGGTATGAGCGGGGTTGACCCTCGTTAAATCCTGCTGAAAGCAGGCCCCGCTAAGCGGGGATTTAACAGGGTTGACATATTCTAACTTTTCATATATACTAAGCGCACTATTATAATCATTCTTAAATTCGTATATGTACGCAGTAATCGCCACCGGTGGAAAACAATATTTGGTTAAGACCGGAGATGTTCTAAAAATAGAAAAATTACCGGTTGATGAAGGTTCTAAAGTAGTTTTTGACAAGGTTTTACTTACCGCAAATGATGATGGTTCTGATGTAAAAATTGGCCAGCCATATGTAAGCGGTGTAACGGTAGAAGCCACCCTAGAAAAACAAGGCAAAGAACGCACCTTGCGCGTAGAGAAATTCAAACGCAAAGTTCGTTACCACAAAGTTCACGGTCAGAGACAGAGATATAGCTTGGTGAAGATTGTATAAAATATTAAAACAAAAAACCTCCGATGTTACGTCGGAGGTTTTTTGTTTATTGTTATTTAGAAGTCCTGTTTTTTATAGCGCTGCCAAGCGTAATTTCGTCTGCGTACTGCAGATCACTGCCCATAGGCAAGCCGCGGGCGAGGCGAGTGACTTTTACCTTCCCGCCCGAGGCGGGTCCGCCTAGGGCGGATATTTTTTTCTCTAAAAATAACATGGTAGTTTCACCTGGTAAATCCGGATTAAGGGCCAAGACTATTTCGGCAATATTTTTATTACTTTCAAGTTTGGTAAAAAACTCTTTAATTTTTAATCTGTCCAGTTCTTCTGACCCAGATTCTACAACACCTCGCAGTACATGGTAGAGGCCATTATACACGCCGGTGCGTTCCATAACCGGAATATCTTGCGGTTCACTTACCACGCACAGCAAAGACTGATCTCTATTTTTATTTCCGCATATCGCGCAAGGGTTGTAATCGCTAAAGTCCCAACAAGTTTCGCAGCTTTTTACGTTTTCAATCAGCTCCTTTAAAGATACGGTAATTTCACCAACTTCTTTTTTTCCGGATTTAAGCAAATGAAAAACAAAACGTTCGGCCGTTCTTTGGCCAACACTTGGAAGTTTGCGAAACGCGTCAATTAAATTTTGGATGGATTTTGAATACATTATTAGTGTCCGTAATGAAATGAAGGGCGAAATGCAATGTATATCGGCGGAGCCGATACTTTGCCTAAAAAGCCCGCCTAGGTACCTTGTGTTATAATCACAAGGTCGGGCTTACTTTTTACCAAATAAGTTTTCCATGCCGCCCATTTCTTGCATCTTGCTGGCCATAATGCGCTGCATTTTTTTGATGGCGTCGCCGTGAGCATCTTTAATAGCATTTTGCAGTTTTTCTTTTTTAGCAGGGTTAAGCAAGTCATCGTCAATAGCCACGCCGGTTAATTGAAAGTTTCCATCCATGGTAAGACCTACGCCGCCGCTGGTAACGGTAGCCGATTCACCCTCCAAAGCGCCTTGTAATTTTTTACCCTGATCTCGTAAATCTTTGAACTGTTTGAGCTTTGAAAATACGGACATACATTTTTGAATTAAGAATATTGAATTAGAAGCGAACTTTACATCGGCGGATTTGCCAAATTATTTTGAGCAAACGCGGATTTTGGTTTTAGAGCCGGTGGTATTGCAGGAATGTGTTCGGTGTATTTATTTGTCAGACTGCGGAAAGAAGCTCGTTCCGCGTCAAATATCATGCGAACCATGCCTGTGGGACCATTACGGTGTTTAGCAATATGTATTTCGGCTATATTTTTTTCATCAGGCGGAATCTCTTCTAGTTTATATTTGCGATCGGCGGATTTGCGGTAAATAAATAGTACCACATCCGCATCTTGCTCAATAGAACCCGATTCGCGTAAATGGGAAAGCCTAGGAATAGCCGGCCCTTCTCCGGATTCTACACTACGCGATAGCTGTGATAGGGCTAATACCGGTATGTTGAGTTCTCGGGCAAGGCTCTTAAGACCGCGGGTAATTTCCGCTACTTCTTGTACGCGGTTTTCAATGTTGCCGCGCGATTCCATGAGCTGCAAGTAATCTATAACGATAAGCCCCAGTCCGTGTTCCATCTGCAAGCGGCGGGCTTTGGTGCGGATCTGCATGATGTTGTTATTAGATGCGTCATCTATAAAAATT
Source organism: uncultured Gammaproteobacteria bacterium (assembly GCA_964619625.1). Lineage (GTDB taxonomy): Bacteria > Patescibacteriota > Patescibacteriia > Magasanikbacterales > GWA2-37-8 > XYD2-FULL-39-9. The sequence continues at coordinate 34,071 of CAZUFD010000006.1, forward strand.
GGCGCTTCGGAAAGCACGCCCATGGCATGGCCAATGTGAGGGAAATCATTTTCGCCAAGTTTACCGGTACGCATTTTCCATAAATCAACATTTGCTTCCGAACAAAGCATGCGGTCTACTAGTTGTTCCTTACTCATTTCCAAAGAAAACATTCCCACTGGTACTTTTGCTCGCACGCCAATATTGCGCACAATGTCCAGAGCGAGCGAAGTTTTACCCACACTCGGACGGGCGGCCAAAATTACCAAGTCGGATTTCTGTAGGCCGGCAAGTAAATTATCTAAATCGGGATAACCGGTGGGAACGCCGCGCATTTGTCCTGTATTTTTATGAAGTTCATCAATTCTATCAAACGCTTCATTAAGCACGCTGCGAATCGGGCTAAATGTCTGTTTCATGTAGTTTTGCGAAACTCCAAATAGTTCTCTCTGTGCCTGATCCAGCAGGGTATCTAGTTCTTCCTCTTCTTCATATCCAAGTTTGGAAATTAGATGTGCAGCTCCGAGCAGTCGGCGGCGCGTAGCTTTTTTATGAACAATATGAGCGTAATTTACCACATGCGCGGCCGTAGGCACGGTATTGGTTAAGGACACCAAATAGCTATGCCCGCCAGCCTGTTCAAGCTGGTTTTTTTCAGTAAGACGGTTGCTTAAGGTAAGCAAATCTATAGGCTCGTTTTTTTGGTATAGTTCCAAAATTGCTTCAAAAATTTTAACATGTCCATTTTTGTAAAAATCTTCAGCCTGAACAATGTCGGCAATTTTAAGCATGGCATCTTTATCAAGCAAAATTGACCCAAGTAGAGACATTTCTGCTTCCAGACTTTGTGGCGGAACTTTTTCTAGTTGGGTGATATCTTGAGCCATAGTGACAGTGTCATTAAGTCTGTATATCTTAAACTAAGGGGTATTTTTTGGCAAGAAAAATTACAATTAAATTTTTAATAAATAGGGGATAAAGTGTGGGCAAAAATTGATTATAAAACAACCATTATTTACCTTTGACAATCACGTTATATTTTGTTTAGATATTTACATGAAAAAGACGCTGCTTGCCCTAGTAGTCCTAGTTGCCTGCGCGCACAATGATCCGCTTCCTCAAATGGTTGTGGAAAATAGGCTGGGATGCGAGGCCTCCCAGGAGGCGTCGCCGTTTTCTTCGGCCCAAGTGGCTGCCAGCTACAAATACACGGTTGTGGCGGATACGGCAATTCCGCATTGTCCAATTAAGAATATGGAGTTTGTCCAGATTCTGGCGGATGGCCAGGAAGAAGATACGGTTTTGTTTTTTGCCCGTGCCCTTATGATCGGGGCAAATATCGGTCTTGCCCAAGGCAAGTATCTGGAAGAACACCAAACCGAATTGCCGAGCGAGTTAAGAGGCAAAGATATTATTCTGACGCGCACACTATTGCATAATTCAGAAGGCGTGCTCAGTTATGCAATGCTGCGTTGGGATAATGTTTTTAGCGATGGTTGGAGTTTGCACTTTTTCTACTTTAACGATAGCGTGGATTCGGACGCTCGGGTAGTTCGGTGCAGATTCTAACCCATGTTTGGAGGTTTTGGCACCTGTGAAAACAGGTGCCTCCGTATTTTTTAGGCAGATTGAAATTTTTCCGACGGTTCTATATACTGATAAGGTATGTTTCTTGTCTTTTTTATAGTTTATTTATCTATTTTTGGCTATTTTGCCTCCCGCGTTTTAGATAGATTTTTTAATCTATCATATCATCTTACAAAAATAATCCTGGGGGCTTTTGCGGTATTTACTACGTTAAGTTTTATAGCCGGCGCGGCTATTTTATTTTTGAGGGTAAACGGCTGGGTTTGGCTGGGCGCGTTTGTTTTAAATGGAATGTTATATATTTTCTTGGCAGCCTGGGCAAAAAATACGCAGCCGGATCCGCACATAAACAATGATAATTATGTCTCAAAAGAAGAGCTTTGTACTTATAATATCCGCATAATCCGGCTTGGAGCCGCGATATTTTTAGCTCTAACAGGGTATGGATTTTATCTTCTATATAATTCGCAAACCGGCAATACGCTTTTTTCTCCTTGGCAAGCAATCAAACCGCAATATATTTATATATTTTTTGCCTCCACTCTTATTGTAGGGCTCTTGATTTTTTCCAGATTAAAAACCGGCACCATACTGCTGTTGCTCATGGTAGAAACATTTTTATTGCACAGCTATCTGCCACTTTCTCACACCCTCATTTATGGCGCGGATGGCTGGAGGCATATGGCTAATGAGCAAAGATTTTTGGAAGGAAAGGAATTTTTACAGCCCACCCTGGCTAACGCTTCCGCTCAACATTCTAAAACCGAAGTCGTAAAATCTAAAATTGCGCAATTATCATACGGGAATTTTTGGGCAAGCAATGTGATTTTGGCAAAAATATTTCAAACAGATTTGATTGCTGTAACCAAATGGTTTTTGCCGGTCATGTGGGCCTCTGTGTTCCCGCTGCTGCTGTTTGAGATTGGTCTTCTTTTTGGCTGGGGCAGAGAAAATTCATTATTTATTGCCTGGCTGGGGCTTCTGCCGTTTGCTTGGGCTTCCGCAGGTTCATTTACCTTGCCGGCAAATTTTGGATTGTTAATCTGGCTGTTTTTTATCCTGCTCGTTTTAAAAAGATTCGTCTTGCCCAAGAAAAAACAAAAATTATTGCTGGCTGTAGCCGGATTAAGTTTGGCGTTTGGCTATATTTTATATTTTATTTTATTTTGGCTGGCCTGGTTGGTAGGAGAATTCTTGCGTTCTCAAATAGTACAATCTGTTCGGTGTAAGAAAGTTATTTCTATCTTAGTTGCCATAGTTACTATTCCAGGTATAGAATTATTGGCCGGTTATAGTCATGTTGATAAACAGCTCAGCTTCTTGGGGCAAGTTAAACAGCTGGTTGGAAATTTTTCTGGATTTTATCTGGCAAGCGGCCCCAGGCCTCACGATATTTTTACCGGTAATATTATATTTAATCAGACGCCGCTGGCGGCCTTTGTGCCAAACTTTTTTACAGAGTGGCGATGGTGGCTGGTTATAATCATGCTTGGTTTTTTTACCGTAATTATCTATGGATATATACAAATCTGGCGAGATAACAGAGTATTGTCGCAATGGCTGGCGGTTTTAGCCCCGGCACTGTTTGGCGGATATATAATTTCTAATTACTTTTTATCCGGTTCGCATATTTTAGCCAGACGTTTGGATGGCGTAGTGGCGTTTTTTTTAATCAGCTTGTTTTGTTATGGGCTGTATCATGCTTTATCAAAAATCAGAGAAAGGCTTTTTGGCAGATACTCAATGCTTGTACAATGTTCTATGCGTGGTATAGGGATATTTATTTTATCTATAGTTATTGCAGCTTCATATTCCTTGGGGCCGGACACATATACCGTAAACGCGCGGGAGTATGGTTTAATGCAAGAAATTTGGAAACAAGACGCCAATTATCATGCTCTACATTATTGCGTGCTTGCCGATACCTATCCGCTGCTCGCCTTAGAAGCAATTTCCGGCAAACAAATTATCGGCGGCAATTTCCCCATAGACGCACATTTTGGCCAGCCGGAGTTGCAGAGGCTCTATTATATGATGCGAAATAATATTGATATAATTAATATCCAAGACTTTTTACTGCTGCATAGTTTTGACGGGTGTTGGTATGTGGAAGACGGTCGGCAAGACAGGCCTGATAAATTTAATCAAATTAATAAAATATATCCGCGTATGTGGAGTGTAATTCCCGGAAGTCCGGAAGCGGTATTTGTTGTAAAATAGAGCCTATGTTTATCATAAATAATTTAGATTAATATGCAAGATTGTCTTTTTTGTAAAATTGTAGCCGGAGAAATTCCAAATTACACAGTGTACGAAGACGAAAACGTCTTGGCTTTTTTGGATATTCATCCTTGCGCGAAAGGGCATACAGTTATTGTTCCCAAAAAACATTTTGGTAATTTGTGGGACATGAATGTGGAAGAGTTTCAACTTATGGCATCTGGTTTGCGCGCGGCTGCCGGGCGTGTGCAGGCAAGGCTAAATCCGGACGGCATGAATATCGGAATAAATAATGAAAAAGCCGCCGGACAGGCGGTGGGGCATGTGCACTGGCATATAATTCCCAGGTGGAATGGCGATGGCGGCGGCAGTATGCATTCTATAATCCGCAATGCAGACGGCGTGGATGTAAAAGAAGTGGCAAAATCATTTATTTAAGTATGTCTGAATTTAAAAAAGTTTCATCGCAGATTCTGCACGATAATCCTTGGTGGCAATATAAATGCGACAAAATAATCAGACCGGATGGAAGCGAAGGGGAGTATTGTTTTATTGAAACTCCGGGAAATGTTATTATCGTGCCGGTGCTTGATGACGGCCGTTTGGTGCTGGTGCGTCAATATAGATACTTAGATGAAAAATACAGTATTGAGTTTCCGGGAGGCGGAGTTGGCAAGGAAGAATCGCCGGCGCGTGCCGCCAAAAGAGAATTATTGGAAGAATCAGGCTATAACACGGAAAATTTAATTAAAATCGGCGCCTTTCAACCTGATTGCGGAGTAGTAAAAGACATGTCGCATGTATTTATTGCCAGTGAATTAAATTTAATTCAAAAACCAGTATCAAATGCGTTTGAAAGTACGGAGGTGTTGCTGCGAAGGGTGGATGAGTTTGAAGACATGGTCAAGCGTGGTGAGATTTGGAATGGACAGGTGCTTGCGGCTTGGATGATAGCTAGGAATTTGCTTTTGAATAATTTTCCTCAAGGTGATTTACGCTAGAAA
>CAZUFD010000006.1:38870-47679 GCA_964619625.1 uncultured Gammaproteobacteria bacterium
CTAGGAATTTGCTTTTGAACAATATTTAAAAATTATAGTTAAGTGAGAGAAATAGACAGGAAAATATTTATAGATTGCTTGCAAGCTATAAATATTGAATCTGGATATTTCCGAATGTACTGTAATTATATGGGCTTTAGCCCCTATAATAACTTCTCGTAAATTATAATCGCAATTTTTGACGCGCGGCCTGTTTTTTGATTTGATACAAAGACTAGCCTGTCCTTTGACATTTTAGTTCTCAACAAACTCACGGAGGTTGAAGTCATGACCCCGATCAAGCGCGTTTCTTCGTTTTTGTTGTTTGCTTGTTTGCTGCTGGCCTGCGGCGATAATTTGGAAGCGCTAGAGGAAGATGCCGGATTGCCGGTTTTGCCCGAAATGCAAGAGCCGACACCCGATACAGTTGTGGCAACAGACAGTGTTGATGGCGAATACGCGATGCGTGTTTTGCCCACATTGTTTGTGTGCGGCGGTGTTGACGAAAATATCCCGGTTATCTTCCCTGTGGCCGACATTGTGGAGCAAGGAAACAGCAAGTTCAATATGCGAGCCGTGGGCGCGGGCGGATATTATGATTTCTCTCACTGGAACGCTCAGCGAGAGAATAACGGAAAGTTTGTGAGTGAGTATTCCTTTGATTGGTATATTGTGCCCGGTTATCCGCCAGTGACTTTTATCATTAACGCCGCCGGTTCGGCTGTTTCAGGCTCGTTAGAGTTTGAAAATAGTTGGATTGTTGGCTGGCGCGATGTTGCCGGAACATGGCATACGGAATGCGAAATGAAGTTTGAAGATAAAGGTGTTCGCCGTTACCACAATTGGGACGGCGCGCCAAGATCTGGTATTGATGGCCAGTGGCGAGTTAGGCACGAAGTGATGGAAGATTCCATTGCCGCCATTTTGCCAGAGCCGCACTACCAATCCATTGATACGATCGCGCAAAACCAAGATGGCTCGCTGTTTGATTTAAAGGGTACAAGGGGTAGTTTCTTCGCCAATTTGCCGCGCGCGGCAAATGGCCGTGTTGAAGTAACCATTCCCTCGTCCGGAACTGTTTACCGAATTACCGGATGGGTCAGAAATGACTATCTGGACTTAACTGTAACTTGGGATTGGTACAGCCAAACAGGCGATCTGATTTGGCATGTTGTGGATCGTTACCAAGGTACCCCTCGTTTTCAGCCGCACGCCAAGGGCAATCCTGAGCCGCCTGTGGGTGCGTATAGCGCCGAGGCCGTGCAAACTGCAGATACTTGCGACGGATTGCTTGAAGCTCCTCACCGGCATGTGGTTGAAGTGCTCTTGGCGGATAATGGGCAAATAGTTTTGTGGATTGGGGCTTTGAAATCCCAGCCGTCAAGCATAATTGTCAACAACGACGGCACGTTTAGCTTTAGGTTTTCTCGTTACAGCGGCGGTTATTATTACGATTATTACCTCAATAATTTGGTAATAACCGGCGATAAGATTTCGTTTTTGATGCATATTAACGCAATTCCGTCCGGTTCAACCGCAGTGCTTTGTGCTTTTGACTATACGGTTGACGGAGATAAGCGTTTTCGTCACTTTTTTTCTACGACGCCATGAAGTATAGGCGTCGTGTCGTAATCTACGGAGCCGCGGCCCTAATCTGCCGAGACTCCGTTTTTGTTTTAAGTTGTTTTATGGTACAATTTTAATGTATTTTAGATATTTTAAAGTTATGTCGGAAGCAGCTGAAAAACCGCAAAGTTCCACTAATAATTCAGATATCAATTTTTTTGCGTCCACTAATTTTCGTAATAACAATCGCAAATTTGGCATAAAACTTGATGATCGCCGCCGCCATATGTATGTGGTGGGGAAAACCGGCATGGGCAAAACTACCCTTTTGGAAAACATGGTACTTAATGATATTTATGCCGGTCATGGGGTGGGCGTAGTGGATCCGCACGGGGATTTTGCGGAAAAAATCATAAATTACATACCATCTCATCGTATAAACGATGTGGTCTATTTTAATCCTTCGGATATTGATTATCCGATCGGTTTTAATATTTTGGAAACCATAGACCCCCGCTACCGCCATTTGGTTGCTTCGGGACTCATGGGCGTATTCAAAAAAATCTGGCCGGATGTCTGGAGCGCTCGTATGGAATATATTTTAAATAATACATTGCTCGCGCTGATTGAATTTCCTAACACTACGCTGCTTGGCATAAACAGGTTGCTGGCGGATGACGCGTATCGCAAACGCGTAGTGCGCAATCTTAAAGACCCGGTTATCAAATCATTTTGGGATACGGAGTTTGCCAGTTATAACGACCGCTACAAACAGGAAGCCGTGGCGCCGGTACAAAACAAAATCGGTCAATTTTTATCCGCTTCGGTTATCCGCAATATTGTGGCGCAAGTTAAATCGCGTATCAACATTCGCGAAATCATGGACAATAGAAAAATTTTTATCATGAACCTGTCCAAAGGCCGTATCGGCGAAGACAACTCGCGTTTGCTTGGCGGTATGCTTATCACCAAAATTCAATTGGCAGCCATGGAACGAGTAGATACGCCTGAAAAAGATCGTAAAGATTTCTTTTTGTATGTAGACGAATTTCAAAACTTCGCTACGGAAAGTTTTTCTAATATTTTATCCGAAGCTCGCAAATATAGACTTGATTTAACGATGGCTCATCAATACATGGAACAGTTGGATGAAACGGTCCTAGCCGCGGTTATTGGTAACGTAGGAACGCTTGTTACCTTTAGGGTCGGCTCTACCGATGCCGAAATTTTGGCCAAAGAATTCGCGCCGACATTTTTAGAAACCGATTTAGTAAATTTAACCAAGTATCAAATTTATTTAAAATTAATGATAGACGGCGTAGCTTCGCAGCCATTTTCCGCCAATACTTTATCGCCAATAAATTTGGCCACAGATAGCGCCGACAAGGTAATTAGGGTTTCCCGAGAACGTTACGCGACCAACCGTGAAAATATAGAAGATAAAATTATGCGATGGACCGGTATGGATAGCAGTGGTGCGGAAGAAGAAGAGGATGAGGAAGAGGAAGGCAAAGCCGCAGCCGAAACAAAAGAAAAGGATTCGGATGAAGAATATACGGAAGATGAAGAGGGCTTGCCGGTTAAAATTGAGAAAAAAACTGAGACACCGCCTCCACAGATTCAAAAACCAAAAGTAGAAGAAAAAAAACCGCATGCTAAGGAAAATAAAAAACATCATCACAATGAGCCGGGCAGAAAAAATAAATCGGACAGGGATTTTGATATAAAACAAAGTCGCCCGGTACCGCTTGTTGACGCGGCCCAAAAGGGCATTAGTTTGTCTCAGGCCATGCAAACAAACAAACAAGTTCCTTATAATCCTGGTTCAGGAAAAATGGATCAACATAGGAGGCAAAATATACCAAGCGCGCAAAATTTTTCAAAAGGAGGGGGCCAGTTCAAAGGTAATCAACCTTTAGTGTCGCCTGTTGACAGTAAACCAAAGCCCTTTGTTCCGCCCCCAGGACAAGCGCAAAACTCTCTACAGCCCACACCTCAATCAGTGTCTTTAGAAAATAAACAGCCCACTTCGGTTACGCCGCCGCTAGCTACGCCATCCTCGTCGTCACAGGCTCCCGTTGCCAGTCCCATGCCAAAAAGTGAGCCGGAAACCCCAGTTTCCGCTACATCTAACGAAAAAACAGCCGAACCAATACCTAAAGATACCTCGATAGGCGGTAAAATTTTGCCTGGTAATGTCGTAAAAATTGACGATCAGAGCATCTAGGGCATAAGTACAAAAACAGGGGTTGACTAAATCCCTAATTTATGCTATACTTTTCTTGATAAATTGTATGGAACTTCTTCAAGTTCCCAAAATTTCTCCGGTAGCGCCCCTCTAAAGGGTGTAGGTGCCGGAAGTAAGGTCGACTTAATCAAAATCTCAAAAACCATTTTGGGAACAAAAAGTAGAAAAATTTATGGCATTTGATGGTGGAACAAGACAAATGTACAATGTGGATCTAAACTGCGCTAAATGCGGTACCCACATTTCACAATTGCCTTTTGAGCCAAAGGGTGATCGCCCAGTTTATTGCTTTGATTGCAATAAAGCCTATCGTCAAGATAGACCAAGCGATCGCGGCCCTCGCGCTCCAAGACAAATGTACAGCGTAAATGTTACCTGTGCTCAATGCGGAACCCAGATCACGGAATTACCATTCCAACCTTCTGGAGACAAGCCAGTTTATTGCAGAGATTGCATGATGGCTCGCAGAAATTCCTAATTGGATTTTTAAAAATAAAACACCGCCCTTCACAGGGTGGTGTTTTATTTACCATTGAATTTTTTATAAAATTTTGTTATGGTGCTGTTATGAACAAAAAAACAAACAGTAAAATTAAAGTCCTAATTGCTATGAGCGGCGGCGTAGATTCTTCCGTTGCCGCCGCACTTTTGGTTAAAACTGGTTACGATGTTACCGGTGTCTTTGTAGTTAATTATGATGAAGCCAAAGGCACAGAGCGTTGTTGGACTGGGGACTATCAGGATGCTTTGCGAGTAGCTGCGAAATTGGGCATTCCGCTCTTGCGTTGGGATTTTGTAAAAGAATATAAAAAATCCGTGCTTGACTACATGTATAACGAATACCGCTTGGGACGTACGCCAAACCCGGATGTTTTATGCAATACATTTATTAAATTTGGTGCTTGGTTGGATAAGGCTGAAAAGCTGGGGTTTGATAAGATTGCCACCGGTCATTATGCTCGTTTAGCCAAAGTTAATAGTAAAAAAATAAAAGAATTTAAACTTATTCAAGCCAAAGACAAAAATAAAGATCAAACATATTTTTTACACCAATTAAACCAGGGTCAGCTTGAGCATATTTTATTTCCCATTGGCAATTATACTAAGCCGCAAGTGAGAAAATTAGCAAAAAAATTTGATCTGCCTAACGCGGACAAAGAAGAAAGTATGGGTATTTGTTTTGTGGGCGAAGTGCCAATGAAAGATTTTTTGATGAAAGAAATTAAATCCAAAAAAGGCAAGATCGTTTTATCCCCCTCTTTCCAAGAGGGGGTAGGGGGAGTTGCCGAAGTGTTAGGCGAACATGATGGTTTGCCGTTTTATACCATTGGCCAAAGAAATTTGGGTGTAAAAACAAATTTGAATAAGCCGTTGTATGTAGTAGATAAAAGAGGGGGTACGAATGAATTGGTGGTTGGCTATGAAGACGATCCGCTGCTATTTAAAAAAGAAGCGGAAGTGGTTGATATAAGTTGGGTTGAGAAAATGCCAAAGTTTCCGTTAAATTGCGAAGTCCGTTTGCGTCATCGTCAACCGCTACAAAAATGTACTGTTTGTCATTCCGACCGAAGTGGAGGAATCCCTTATACTATTAAATTTTCTAAATCTCAGCGAGCGGTAACCCCCGGTCAGTTTGCTGTATTCTATAAAAAGAATGAGTGTTTGGGCGGGGGAGTTATCGCGTAAAATAAAGGCGCCCACCACTTAGTGCTCTCTACTCGTGTATGTTTCGACATGACCATGTCGACACAAGATATCTTTGAGTTTCTCCGAAACCTATCCCTTCCGGGCAGACTTCAGCTCAAAAATGTTGAGAACTATAAGTGATGGGCAACAGGCAGAAAGTATAAGGAAAGTCTTGAATTCTGTCAAGGTAAATGTTATGATTTATGCAAAAATATGACCACTTCCAAACAATTACGTCAAAAATACCTAGACTTTTTTAAATCAAAGGGCCATGTAGTAGTGCCATCGGCTTCACTCGTGCCTGATAATGACCCAACCACGCTTTTTACCGGTTCCGGCATGCAGCCAATGGTGCCGTATTTACTGGGCCAAAAACATCCGCTTGGTACTCGCTTGGCAGATTCACAAAAATGTTTTCGCAGCCAGGATATAGATGAAGTGGGTGATAATCGTCATACCGTATTTTTTGAGATGCTTGGCAACTGGTCGCTAGGAGATTATTTTAAAAACGAACAAATCCCTTGGATGTGGGAATTTATTACCAAAGAATTAGCTCTTGATCCAAAACGTTTATATTTTACCTGCTTTAAAGGTAACGAAAGTTTGGGAATTCCAAAAGACGAAGAGTCGGCCAGTTTGTGGCAAGCGCAATTTGCTCAAATCGGCATAGAAGCCAAAATGGGCGAAAATCCGGAGCAAGATGGTATGCGCGAAGGCGAGCGTATCTTCTATTATGATGAAAAGAAAAATTGGTGGAGCCGTAGCGGCGTGCCTGGCAATATGCCAGAGGGTGAACCGGGCGGACCAGATACAGAAATGTTCTGGGATTTTGGTATAGAACTTGGTCTTCACGAAACATCCAAATATGCAGACAAACCTTGTCATGTAAATTGCGATTGCGGCAGATTTATGGAAATCGGCAACAATGTATTTATGCAGTACAAAAAAACTGCCGCTGGTTTTGAATTATTATCACAAAAAAATGTAGATTTTGGCGGAGGGTTAGAGCGTATGGCGGCGGCCGTAAACGACAACATGGATATTTTCAAAATAGATTTGTTTGACGGCATGCGCCAAGTGCTGGAAAAATTATCTGGACACAAATATGCTCAAAATGAAAATGAGATGTATGCCTTCCGTGTAATCATGGATCATTTGCGCGCCGCTACGTTTTTGGTGGGCGATAATGTATTTCCATCTAATAAAGATCAGGGATATTATGTTCGCCGCCTCATTCGCCGTTCAGTTCGGTTTGCGCATCGTCTTGGTATTACCGATAATTTTACCAAAGATGTGGTTAGCGCAGTGATTGAAGAATACAGAGATGCCTACCCAAATTTGTTAGAGAAAAAAGATTTTATTTTAGAGGGTATTAGCAAAGAAGAAGAAAAATTCCGTAAAACTTTAGCTAACGGTTTAAAAGTGTTTGAAGAAAAAACCATAGACTTAACAAATGGTGGAGAAGTATCGGGTGAAATTGCCTTTGATTTATATCAATCGTATGGATTTCCAATTGAGTTAACTGAAGAACTGGCTACCGAAAGAGGTTTGGCTGTAGGCAGACAAGTTTTTGATAAACTTAAAAAAGAACACCAAGAATTATCTCGTGCTGGCGGCGAGCAGAAATTCCATGGCGGACTAGCGGATCATTCCGAAATCTCTACAAGATATCACACTGCCACGCATTTGCTCCATGCAGTCTTACTCAAAATTTTGGGCCCTCATGCTACCCAGCGCGGCAGTAATATTACCCAAGAACGCATGCGTTTTGATTTCCCGCATCCGCAAAAAATGACTCCGGAAGAAATAAAGCTGGCCGAAGATTTGGTAAACGCGGCCATTGCTCGTGATTATCCTGTTAGTTGGGCCGAAATGAGCTTTGAGGAAGCAAAGGCTAAAGGTGCGATTGGTTTATTTGAAGATAGATACCAGCCAATTGTCAAAGTGTATACAATAGGAGATGTAAACGAAAAAGCTGTGGCCGATCCAAGTTCTCCAACCTTTAGCCGAGAAGTCTGCGGTGGTCCGCATGTAGAGCACACCGGTTTGGTAGGTAAATTTAAAATCGTAAAAGAAGAAGCTGTAAGCGCCGGAGTAAGAAGGATAAAGGCAATTTTAGAATAAAATTAATACCATGGTAAAAAAAATAGCTTTGCATTTTTGGAACGCGCGGCATCAATTTTTCCGTTATTTTTTAGTCGGACTGAGCGGCTTATTTTTTGACATGGGAAGCTTGTATCTCCTAACTGATTATTTTCATATTCTTCCAGTGTTTGCCGTAATGATCAATGGGCTGTTTATGATAAATTATATTTTTTTATTAAATAAATATTGGACTTTCAAATCAACGGGTGTTACTCACAAACAAATGATTCGGTTCTTTATTTTGTCTATTTTCAACTATTTTTTTGCCATAGGTTGGATGTATGTCTTCAATCATGAGTTGGGGCTTAACGATAAGTTAGTCAGGCTTTCCAATATTATTTTAGCTGTAGCCTGGAATTTTTTAATATATAAATACTGGGTTTATAGCCATGTGCCAGCCCCCGTAGCCGTAGAAACCGAAGTGGAAAAGGTCTAAATGTGCATAAAAGGGCGTTTTGCTCTTGACGTAAGGCTGTTTTTACAGTAGTATAAGGAAGTTATTAATTTGAAACTATAATGGCTAACAAAGACCTAATAGAGTTAAAGGGAACAATTGAAGAGCTACTTCCGGCAACCATGTTTAAGGTAAGGCTGGAAAGCGGTCAAATTGTGCTCGGTCATTTGTCAGGAAAATTAAGAATGAACAAGATCAGATTAAGCCTAGGGGACAGCGTACGGGTAGAAATGACTCCCTACGACTTGACAAAAGGACGAATAACATATAGATTCTAGGTAAGATAACAATTAAATTTCATCTAGGTCAGTGCCTTGAAGAATATAGGGGCTAAAGCCCATATATTCATCTCGGCCTCACAAATAAGAATAAATTCTTATTTGGCTCGGCCTTCAATGAATATCAACCATTGCGGTGTAGCTGGATCGTCGTTATACAATGCCTAAGTGTCCGTATAACGTAACTATCTGGTGCTGATATCGCGGCAGTGGTTGGTATTTTTTGAAACTAAAATTCGTTAATTAAACATCATTACGTATGAAAGTTCGCGTGTCAGTTAAAAAAATTTGCATAAAGTGTAAAACCGTTCGCCGTAAAGGACGTGTTTGTGTTATTTGTGAAAATTCAAAGCATAAACAAAGACAGGGTTAATATTAAATCTTAAACTATAATTTCTAAATACTAAATTCAAAAAGTATGCGTGTCGCTGGTATCACTATTCCTAAAGAAAA
>CAZUFD010000006.1:47779-50740 GCA_964619625.1 uncultured Gammaproteobacteria bacterium
GGCAATGCTTTTATTCAGGCTTCATACAACAATACTATCGTTAGTATTACCGATCCAAACGGCGACGTGCTCAGCTGGTCTTCTTCCGGTAAAGTTGGTTTTAAAGGACCAAAGAAAGCTACTCCATACGCCGCGGGCATGGTTGTAAAAGATGCCGTGGATAAAATTGCCGCTTACGGACTTAAAGATATTCATGTGTTTGTAAAAGGCATTGGCGGTGGACGTGAAGGCGCGATTCGCGCTCTGCACCTAAACGGTTTGAATGTGTTATCAATCAGCGATGTAACTCCTATCCCGCACAACGGTTGTCGCGCTCCGGGTAGACGCAGAGTTTAATTCCTAAATTCTATTTTCTAAATACTATAATTATGGCAAGAGATTTAAAACCAAAACATAAATTTTGCAGAAAATACGGACTAAAACTTTGTGATTCTCCAAAGTGTCCGGTAACCAAGCGCAGCTATGCGCCTGGTGTTCATGGAAACAGCAAGAAACATACCAAGCAATCCGTATACGGCAAGCAGTTGTTTGAAAAACAAAAAGCAAAACAATTGTACGGACTTTTAGAAAAACAATTTTCTAATTACGTTGCCGAGGCTTCCAATAAAACCGGTGATACCGCTAAATTTTTGGTGAATTATTTGGAATCCCGATTAGACAATGTTATGTACCGCACCGGACTCGCTTCTTCTCGCCGCGCCGGCAGACAGCTCGTAAGCCACGGACATGTTTTGGTAAATGGTAAAAAAGTAAATATTCCTTCTTATCGCGTACGCGTGGGTGAAGAGATTGCTTTGGCAGAAAAAAGCAAAGGCAGTCCGCTATTTGCAAAAATCAGTGAAAAATTAGCCAAAGTGGAAGCCCCGGGCTGGCTTGGTCTTGATCCAAAGAAAGTTTCAGCAAAAGTGTTGAATGCGCCAACGGTGGATGATCCTGGTTACGATGCCAAATCTATCATTGAGTTTTATTCACGTTAATTTTTAGGAGGGAGTTTTCCCTAATTAAATATAATATATATGGAAAATTTGTTACTGCCATCAAAAGTAGAATTTGTGCCAGGCGACAGCCCAAACAAGGGAGCCTTGGTTGTTTCTCCTTGTTTCTATGGTTATGGTACCACTTTGGGTAACACACTCCGTCGTGTGCTTTTGTCTTCCTTGCCAGGCGCGGCCGTGGAAGCTCTGAAAATCAAAGGTACGCAGCATGAATTTAGCTCTGCCGATGGACTCAAAGAAGATGTGATTGATATTATTTTAAACTTAAAACAACTTGCCGTACGAGTACATACCGAAGAGCCGGTTACCTTGCATATCAGCAAAAAAGGTCCGGGAGAAGTTACCGGGGCTGATATTGAAGCAAACTCCAATGCCGAAATCATGAATCCGGAATTGGTTCTGGCCACGCTTACTTCCAACAAACCGTTTGAAATGGATTTGATTGTTGGCCGCGGCCGTGGGTTTAGACCGGTAGAAGAAAAAGACAAGAAACACTATGATTTGGGAACTATCGTAATTGATTCCATTTATACTCCAATCAAAGATGTTGGTTATAATGTTGAGTATACTCGCGTGGGCGATATTACCAACTACGAAAAATTAACCTTAAATATTGAAACTAACGGCACAATTTCTCCGGGTGAAGCTATAAAGCAAGCGACGCAGATTATTACTGATCACTTTGGTATTATTGCCAGCGCGGCCAATGAAATGGCGGTAGATATGCCGGCTCCTCTGGCTAAAGCCGAAGAAGATGAAGAAGGCGACGGGGGAGAAAAGAAAGCTAAAAAAGTTAAGAAAGTTAGTAAGAAAAAATAAATTTAATCAGTAGAAGAATGTTTGAATATGCGTCATAAGAAAAATAAAATCACCCTAGATAGAAAGACAGCCGCCCGCCGATCTCTTTTGGCAAATTTGGCAGAGAGCTTGGTTTTATATGAAAAAATTAAAACTACCAAGGCCAAAGCCAAGGCTACCCGTTCTTTGGTAGAGCGTTTGATTACCAAAGCTAAGAGCCAAAGTTTGACGGCTCGCCGAGAACTTATGAAAGTTTTGTATACCGATAATGCCATTAAAAAAATCATGGAAGTTTTGGCTCCAAGATACAAAGATCGCAACGGTGGCTATACCCGAGTAATTCTGTTTAAAAACAGAAAAGGTGATGGCGCTGAAGAGGTTATTGTTGAATTAGTTTAATATTATACATATGAAAAGAAAAAAAATCACCATTGATGCTTCTGGCCAAGTAGTCGGACGCCTTGCTACCAAAATAGCCATGATTTTGATGGGAAAAAATAAACCGGATTACCAGCCTAATATTGATTCCGGAGATAAGGTAGAAATTCTAAACGTAAGCGAACTTCGTTTCACCGGTAAAAAAATGGTTGCTAAAGAATATAAGCACCACAGTATGCATCCGGGTGGGCTTAAGATAAAATTGGCTAAAGATGTAATGAAAACCAACCCAAAAGAAATTGTTTTGCATGCGGTTTCCAAAATGTTGCCAAAAAATAAAACACGAGACGCACGATTACAACGCGTATCCTTTAAATAAACCTTAGAATTATATGACAAAGATTGTAAAGAAAAAAGAAAAGCAGGAAGCCAAAAGTGAGGCAGTGCGTTCCGTAGGCCGCCGCAAAACTGCTTCTGCTCGCGTACGTGTTATGCCGGGTAACGGCACTTTTACCGTAAACGGCAAGCCGATGGCAGAATATTTCCCATACTTTGAATGGCAAAACATTGTGATGGCTCCTCTTGTTGCCACAAGCAAGGAAAAAACCTTTGATGTTTCCGCAAAAATTTCCGGCGGCGGCAAGAAAGGCCAAGCAGTTTCCGTGCGACACGGTGTAGCCAGAGCCTTGGTGTTATGGAATGAAGATTTAAAGAAAACACTTAAAACTCAAGGATATTTGACCAGAGACGCAAGAGTAAAGGAAAGAAAGAAACCAGGTTTGAAATCTGC
>CAZUFD010000007.1:0-14471 GCA_964619625.1 uncultured Gammaproteobacteria bacterium
CGCTTTCCTGGGCAGATACCAATGGTATAAAAAATAAATTGCGCGATTACGTGGGGCAATTCTTGTTCAGTAAAACGGAAAAGCGGCCGATGATATTGCCGGTGGTTATAGAAGTCTAGTATATAAATACTCCCGAATAGGGGGTATTTTTATTTAATGCTATAATATACTAATATAAATTTATAAATTATAAATATGCCCTCAAAAAAAATATTTTCCACTGTTATCTTTGTTATTTTGGCCGTGGCCGCTGCCATCTATTTTATTTTCTTCTACGGAAGAATATCGGTTTCCAATCCGGTTCCAAAAAACCAATTAAACACTTTCTCTTCCGAATTTTTACCCGGTCTTAGCTTTAACTATCCAACATATTACTCCGTACAAGACTACTCCAAATATTTTAAGGTCTTAACTGTAAGCAAAGATAGCGAGCGCCGTATAGAAATTTTTCGTTCAGCTGATTTCGGCGCCAGAGATGAAGGTAATATGACCAAAGAACAATTTACTATTAAATCAAAAAACGAAACTTACAATGTTTGGCTGTTTTACCCAGACAATGATGCGCAAGCAAAATCGGAATTGCGCCAGATTTATAACAGTATAGACATAAAATAACAAATTTCAGCTAGAATAGACCTTGATTTTTTGTCAATTTTATGGTATAATATATTTGTTAGTTTGAACTTCATCAAAAGGTCGGGATCCGTGCCAGCGGTTACTGGTTAAATTAAACTATATCTTCTCTAAACTTAATTTTTTATGAAAAATATCGCAAAAATAATATCAATTTTTGCTGTTTTTGCTTTTACTTTAATGGCAAAACCGGCACACGCTTTTTATTTAGAAGTACCACAGAGCGTTAAAAACCTATTTACAATTTTACTATCTAGCCAAACATTTGCCCAAGAAGGCTCGACCATAACTCCTCCGCCGCCAACCGGTTCTACGGAACCGATGCCTCCACAGGGTACACAACCATCTCCTATGCCGCCATCCGGAGATCAAACTGGCATGATGCCTCCCCCTCCTCCTTCTGGCGATCAATATAGACAACCTGGTACTTACGACCCCAACCAACAACAGGGCATGCAAGGCAACTACCAAGGTATGCCTTATGGCGACCAGCAAGGCCAGGGTATGCAAGGCGGCCAAGATGGCGCCAGACAACTCGCAGAAATGAAACGCAACATGAAACAAATGGGGCGTATGGTAAAACAATTTGAACAAATGATTGCCAGCGCGGAGAAAAAAGGCACAGTTGTTCCCGAAGAAATCAAACAAAAATTAGCCAAACTAAAAGGTATTTTGGATGCGGTGCAAAATGCCAAAACTTCGGAAGAGTTGCAAGATGTAGATATGAGCGAAATCCAGGATTTAACACAATCTCTGGAAGATTATAGGCGCAATGTTATGGAAGGCCAGCAAAGACTGGATGGCATGAAGCGCGGCATGAGGGGTATGGAACAGGGTTTAAAAATGTTTAAAACTCAAATTGCCCGATTAACCAAACAAAAAATTGCCGTTCCTACGGAAGTTACCGACAATATTGCCAAACTTGAGGCAATTATCACAACCATAAAAACCGCCAAGACAGCCGAAGAAATGGATGCCATTGATTTTGAATCAATGCAAGATTTAATGGAAAGCATGGACCAAAACCGCCAACAGCTGGAAATTTTGGCTCGCTGGCCGCAAACTTTAAAACAAATTGACCGCCAAATGGTTCAGCTAACTTCCGCCCTAAAACGATCTAAATCAATTGTGGATGGTTTAGCTAAAAAAGGTGTAGATTTACAAGCTGAATATACAGCCTTTGCGGAAGCGGTAAATAAATTAAAGAGTGTTCGCGATGACGCGGTGGCCAAAATGGCTGCCGGCGATTCCGAGGGAGCATTTTCTGCCTTAGAAGATGATTTCTTTGGTCAAATGGATGATGTTTGGCAAAACCAAAAAGTCATCATGACCATGAGCAACTTGGGTCGTTTCTCTTCCGAATTTAAACGGGGAATGTCTCAGGCCAACGCCACTATTAAAATGTTAAAGAGAAAGAAAATAGATACTGCCGACCTTGAAGCAATAATGGCGCAGGCCAATGAAAAGGGTCAGGAAGTTATCAACCTTCTCAAAGCCAAACCAATAGACGTGGATGCAGTAACCGACGCTTTGGATGGACTGGAAAATGTAAAACAAGAGTTTGAAGCCAAGGTTTCGGAGTTAACCGGGGACGAAGACGAATTGCCATGGGAACAAGGCCCGCAGCAATTCAGAGATATCAACCTACCGCAAGGGTTTGATAAATTTGTTCCTCAAAAACAACCGGCTCCAACTTCACAACCTACGGAAAGTTCAAGTCAGCTTCCGTTATAAAAATCAATAAAAATAAAAACCCTCGATTGCTCGGGGGTTTTTATTTTGCATAGTATAAGCCGAATTTTGTTTCTGATGTTGCCATCAGACGACGATCATTTATCTAGGGCTAGTGTTACCACCAGTCTCAAGCGAACGAACTTTTCCAAAAACCAAATTTGGTTTAGGGCTGTTCTTGCATTCAAGTAAGGATTTAGCCGTTTCACCTCTTAGCTTATTACCTTCGCTAAGAGCTAAGCAGTAATTCATGATTTAGCACGAATGTAAGGTTTGCTCTTTCTTTTCTTTCAAAAAGAAACGTCTCTGCTCGCACCTCAGGCCTTGCGGCCGATGGGAATTACCCACTACCTTTTTCCTCTGGCGTGACTATACAGAGGGAATGTCCGGACTTTCCTTCCCGACTGAGTCGGGACGATCATCACTATGCGTGGCAATATTAGCATAAAATGGCGATTTTGTCAATAAAAAACTGATTAAGCTTTGTCTTGCCAAGCCTTATATCATAAGGTAAAATAAAGGCACTAATCCTTTGTAAAATGAAAAAATTAGAACTAACTTTTGCTTTTGCCCAGCTTCCCGTAGATTATACGCTTCTGGTGCTGGCGGGCATGACCGCGTACGGCTTGCGCTTCACCACTTTTACCAAAAATATCCGTCCGGTTTTATTCAATTTAGCTTGGGAAAAATATTGGCCCTTGCTGCTTATCACCGCCCTGGTTTGGATAATTATTTTTGCTTTCTCCGGTTTATATAGCACTTCCCCCAACCGTAAATTGGCAGCCGATTTAACTCGCGTAATTTTTGCCTGTTCCACCGGCTTTGCGGCTATTACGATTTACGTGTTCTTTGCCTTGCAAAAATTTGATTCTCGTTTTTTGGTCCTGGTCGGTTGGATCTTGGCCATGGCCTATGTCTGTGTCGGCCGAATCGCTATGAGTGGACTAAAAAAATTAATGTACCGCGCCGGATACGGCTTGCGCAAAACTGCAATTATTGGAAAAGAAATTATAGCCAGCCAAATTAAAGATGTGCTAGAATCGCGCCCGGCTCTTGGATACAAACTAATGAAGGTATTTTCACATTTTAATCTGGAAACCAGAGAATATTTATTAAAAAATCATCCGGATGAAATAATTTTCACCGATCCAAAAGCTCATGGCGACGAAGCCCTGGAAGCTATTGATTTTGCCAACGAACACCATATTGCTTTTAAATACAGCGCGGATTTATTTTCTACTATTTCTACCAATATGGCCGTGAGCACAATCGGCGGTATTCCAATTATTGAACTGCGCCTTACTCGCCTCACTGGCTGGAACCGAATTATAAAAAGACTGGCTGATATCGCGGGCAGTATATTTTTTATCCTTTTATTTTCGCCTTTATTTATCTTAATTTATATAATTATCGCCATAGAGAGCGGATTCCCGGTGATTTATAAAAACGAACGCGTGGGCCAAGAAGATAACAAATTTTTTGCCTTAAAATTCCGTACGATGTATCAAAAATTTTCTACCGGCTCTCAGTTTGGCAAACAAGGCGAGGCGGCTCTAGAAAAAGAACAGGAATTAATCGCCAAACAAAGCATAAAATCCGGCCCGATTTACAAAATACAAAACGACCCCCGAATTACACCTTTTGGCAGATTTCTCCGACGCTGGAGCCTAGACGAATTGCCTCAGTTTTTTAATGTGTTAAAGGGTGAAATGAGTTTGGTTGGTCCGCGTCCGCACCAGCCGCGCGAGGTGCAAGGGTATAAACGCCAGCATAAAATTGTCTTGGCTATTAAACCTGGGCTTACCGGCTTATCACAAATTTCTGGACGCAGCTACCTAACTTATGAAGAAGAAATAAACCTGGACACCTTTTATATAGAAAATTGGAGTTTGTATATGGACTTAATCATAGTTATTAAAACTCCATTTGTTGTCTTGGCTAGAAAAGGATCGGTTGTGTAAACCAAATATTTTCTCCCTCATATCGTTTATGAAAATCGCCCTAGTACATGATTATCTCGCTCAAGATGGAGGGGCAGAACGAGTTTTGAAGTCTCTACATGAAATTTGGCCGGACGCGCCGATATTTGTTTTATTTCATGACAAAGAAAAAATAAAATTCTTTGATAACAAAAATATTCACGAGTCTTTTCTGGCCAAAATGCCGTTTCGTAATTCATCGTATCAATGGTATCTGCCTTGGATGCCGCTGGCTACCGAACAGCATAATCTGAAAAATTTTGACGTCGTAATTTCTACTTCCAGCATGTTTGCCAAAGGCGTTATTACCAGTCCCAACACCCTGCACATTTCCTATTGCCATACTCCGCCCCGTTTTTTGTGGGCCGATAATTATAATTATATTTCGGATTTAAAACAAAATCGTTTTATAAAATTTCTTTTGCCCCATTTTATTCATAAACTCCGTATTTGGGATAAAATGAGCGTGGACAGGGTTGATAATTTTGTTGCCAATTCCCGCACCGTGCAGCAGAGGATTAATAAATATTACCGCCGCGAAAGCGAAATTATTTATCCGCCGGTAGAATTATCTTCTTGTTCTTTGCAAAAAACCAGTGATTACTATGCGGCTGGGGGTCGATTAGTGGGCTACAAACGATTTGATTTGATTGTTAAAGCATTTAACCGTTTACAGTGGCCGCTTAAAATATTTGGCGATGGGCCTGAGCTAAATACTCTTAAAAAAATAGCTAAAAATAATATAGAATTTTTAGGGCAGATTACGGACGAGGAAAAAGGCAAAATTCTCTCTGGCGCGCGCGCATTTATTCATCCGCAACTAGAGGACTTTGGCATTACGGCCGTAGAAGCTATGGCCTGCGGACGGCCAGTTATTGCCTTTTCCCAAGGCGGCGCCACCGAAACTGTTATCTCTAATGAAACTGGCGTATTTTTTCATGCCCAAACCTGGGAATCTTTATTTGATAAACTTTTGCATTTTAATTACGAAAATTGGGACAGCGGTAAAATCCGTGAACAAGCTGCTAAATTTGATGCGATAAACTTTAAACATAACATTAAAAAATACGTTACAGACAGATACGAAGAATTTAAAAACGGCTTTAATCAAGAAAGTTTACTGTCATCCTGAACTTGTTTCAGGATCCCGTAAAAATAATAGATGCTGAAACCAGTTCAGCATGACAAGTGCATATGAATATTGGCATAGATATTCGCCCTTTAATGTCTTCTACTCGCGCCGGCGTGGGCGAGTATACCTACGAACTTTTAGACGCGATTTTTAAAATTGATAAAACAAACAAATATTTTCTTTTTTATAATTCCTATAGCGATGTTTCAAGCAATATTCCCAAATGGTCGCAAGACAATGTTCATTACGTTTCAACTAAATGGCCAAACAAATTATTTAATATGGCCGTTAAACTATTTAACTTTCCAAAAGTAGATAAGATTCTAAGAAAATCACTACTCCGGACTCTTCACTCACCATCCTCTAATTTGGATTATTTCTTCTCCCCCAACTTTAATTTTACCAGTTTGCCTACGAATACAAAAAGTGTTCTTACAGTTCACGATTTGTCTTTTGAGTTTTTTCCAGAATTTTTTTCTACTAAACGAAGGCTTTGGCACTGGGCCATTAATCCCAAAAAACAGTGCGAGCAAGCCGCTATTATAATTACTCCTTCGGAGAACACCAAACGAGATATCGTTGATATTTACAATATTCCGGCGGGGAAAATTAAGGTGATTTATCCGGGGGTTAACTGTCATCTTGAATTTATTTCAGGATCTTTCCCGGCGCCCAGAGAGATCCCGAAACAAGTTCGGGATGACATACAAAAAAAATACGACCTTCCAGGTAAGTTTATTCTTTTTTTAGGCACAGTAGAACCACGCAAAAATATTACTGGCCTAATAGAAGCGTTTGAACAATGCTACTCCTTGCTCCCGACCGCCTACTCCCTAATTATAGCCGGCCATACAGGCTGGAACGACCAAAATATCTTTAAAGCCGTTCAAAAATCACCAGCCAAAGATAGAATACATTTTATAGGTTCAATAAAAGAAACAGATAAACACATTTTGTATTCACTTGCCAGCTTGTTTGTTTACCCCAGTTTTTATGAAGGATTTGGCTTTCCCGTGGTTGAAGCCATGTCGTGCGGCACGCCAGTTATTACTTCCAACCGATCTTCACTACCCGAAGTTACGGCTAGTGCCGCCTATTTAGTAAACCCTAACCGCCCAAGTGAACTAGCCAAAGCCATAATAGATATGCTCACAAATGAAACGCTCAGAGAAAACTTTAAAAAATTAGGCTTGGAACAAGCTCAAAAATTTAGCTGGACAAAATCTGCCCAAGAATTTATGGGACTCTTATAATATCCGCGAATTTAGTCTTTCTTTTTGAACCTTTTCTTGCTTCCCATAACCGCAGATAAATTTCATCGGTAATTGCTTTAAATAATACTTCCCTGCGCTTCCAATCTTCCTTTTTTGTATTTTCAATCTCATCAACCAGCTGTGCGGTATCACAATTTTTTATCATCAGTTCTAAACTATTTGGTATAGCCAAATTTTTCTCTTTTGAGTTTATAATTTGGTGACCAAAATCAAGCATGATTTTGTGGTAAATTTTAGTGTACCCAGCAATTGGGTCCGAATCTACTTTTTTCTCTTTGCCACTGGCCGGAATATCTACAACTTTGGGTGGTTTCTGCGGTCCTTCCGCGCCTGATTCCAGTTTTGGAATATGTTTGCCAAATGATTCTTTCATATAAAAAAGATACTGATTAGAAATCTAACTACATGCGTAATTTTTTACTATCATAGCCCTTAGAACGCATTTTTAACCAAACTTCCCCGATAGCCCGCATCCTTTTATCTTTTTCGGCTCCCTGAACTTTCTGATTTTGCACTAAATCAACAACGCTCTCATATCCACCGGTATTAATAATCTCATCTAGGTCGGCAATCATTTTTTCGTCAATGAGTATCCTGTCATCAGATGACTTATCTTTTTTTCTTTCTTCTAACAGGGCTCTATAGTACCCATTAGGCCACCAAAGAAAAAAGTTATTAACTAATTCAATAATACGCCCATTTAGGTCAAGAGAGTCATATTTTGCTTTTCGTTTAGCTATAAGATCGTCTGCCCTAGTACTACCCAACCCCCTTCTTTGCATTTCTTCACAATAGTTTTGGATTCCTTCATAGGCTCTTTCTGTAAATTCATCGAATTCACGATTAATGCTGGCAATGAATTGCTGCTTTTCTGCTTCAAGGTTTACGACTGATTCAGAGGGTGATTTTCTTGTATCTGACATATGTTTTGATACGCTTAGAAAGTAATATCCTGGTAAAAACTAAGCCAAATTGCTACAATGTTCACACATTAACCCTAATCATAACATACCCTATACAGCCCAGCAATATGGATCAAAACCAAAAAATTCTTATCCTGCACGATTACTTTTTGTACAAAGGCGGCGGTGAACGCCTGGTGATAAGCCTAGCCAAAAATCTTGGCGCCGACGTGGCCACGGCTTTTATTGGCAAAGATGCTTTTGATCCGCAAACCGAGGGAATAAACACTATAGAGTTATATAAAGAAAAACCCTGGTCAAACCTGCCCGGATTTCGTTATCTGCAAGTACAACTTTCCTTTTTGTTCAAAACCGGTTTTGCCAAAAAATATGACATTATAATCTACAGCGGTGATTGTCTGATCGCGCTTACGCGACTGCGCAATAAACGAAACATTGCCTACATGCATACGCCGCCCCGCCACCTATACGACACGTACCAGAATCGTTTAACACAATACCCGCTTTGGAAAAAAATCATCTTCATTCCTTTTGTCCGGCTCAATCGCTGGCGTTTTGAATATCTTTCCCGCAAATTAGATTTGATTATTACCAACTCCGAAAATACTAAAAGTAGAATTAAAAAATATTTAGGACTGGAGTCTGTCGTGGTCTATCCGCCTTGCGATACCCTGCCATTTAAAAACCTGGGCTATGGCGACTACTTTTTCTCTTGGGCGCGATTATATGATGTAAAACGAGTAGATAGAATCGTAGAGGCATTTGTGGGTATGCCGGATAAAAAATTGGTGGTGGCTTCGGGCGGACCGGAACTGGAAAAAATTAAAAACCTGGCCAAGGGCCATAATAATATCACTATTCTCGGCTGGGTGAGTGATGAGCAGCTTTTGGAATATTTGGGCAACTGCTTAGCCACGATTTACATTCCTATCCGTGAAGATTTTGGCATGAGCGCCGTAGAATCCATGCAAGCCGGCAAACCGGTAATCGGTGTGGCCGAGGGAGGACTCTTAGAAATAATTGAAGACGGAAAAAATGGCATTTTACTCCCACCTGACTTTACCACAGAAAATTTACGAACCGCGGTTAGGAACCTAACCCCAGACCAAGTAAAACAAATGGAAGATTTTTGCCAAAAAACCGCCCAAAAATTTACTGAAAAAACATTTATAGCAGAAATGAAAAAAGCCGTTAACCTGCCTTGATTAAACGGCCTCTATCTCCCCCATCAGAATCACTCATCCAACGGCTTTTCCGTTAGCACTTCGTTCAGGGCGTTTTCGGGCTCAGGGACTCCCTCCAGGTCTTTTTCTACTTCTCTCATACCTTCTAATTGACGTTTTACAGCTTCAGCTTTTTCCTTTTCTTTTTCAGGAGCTTGCGCAGCTGCTAACTGCTTAAGCTTCCTCTGCCTCCTAAAACGCTTGATCGGCCCCTCAAGCACTCTGAACCGTTCAAGTAAAAGCGCCGGAGACAAATACAGATGAGAGAAAACTGTACCGAGAACCACCCCTAATTTCATCAGTAAAAGCCAAGCGGCTTCCAATGGCAGCATTATGATCTGCTCAGCCCTTTGGGCTCTTTTCTCCTCACTGTCTTCATCCTCATCACTGGCCTTACCCGCCAATAAACGCCCGACATTGGCATGCACAAACGCATAACCGAAAACGATAGCTATGATGTTCCACATTGCTTCCCCCTCTGTGGTTGGTGAAAAGAGCGGAATTGCCCCCGTTAAATTTATACTACCTACTTACCTGCTATTTTGTCAAAATTAGACCCTTTTATACACAATCCTCAAACTCGCAAAAATAGTGTATAATATAGAAGTAAAATTCATATATTTTTATAATGGCTAAAGGACTAAAACAGACAAAAAAACTTCAACTCCGACATTGCGGTTTCTGCCAAAAAGCAGGGCATAACAAATCCACTTGCCCGGACGCTTTAAACGTTACTCTGGACAAATACTCTGGCTCACCCACGGTATCGGAAACAAATTCCAAACAAACGGAACGGCAACCGCTCAAATTTTTTGTACACCATGTTCAATATCAAAATCATGAATCCCCGCACCTGGTAAATCTTAAGAAAGAAAAAAGTAAATTACTGGAACATATCCAAGCCGTGGCTCCGGAAGAAAATAATGATTTTTATTTTTTTCACGGGCAGCATACCGCTGCGCAATCGGCCGCTAAGCCGGTGGCAGCGCCATCTTTTTTACCTGCGTCCGCGCCAAAAGCTGCTCCAACCGCACCTATAGTTACAGAAAAAAAACCTACCGCCACTCCCCTGCCTTCCATCCCGCTTAAAAATAAAAAAGCCGCGCACGCCTGGGCCATATCTAAAAAATTATCCGAGATAAAATTTTCACACGCGCAAAAAGTTAAATCTGCCATACATAAAATTCGCGCTACAGCCGCTCCCAAGCATTTTGTAGGCGCAACACTCGCCATACTCTTTTTAATATTTGTACCGTCTGGCGCGCGCACCTACTACTTTGACCTCAAATCCACAACCAACAAAATCGCGGATAGCAGCACCGCCGGTTTTGCCGCGCTGCACGATTCTACTTCCGCGCTTATGAGCGGCAACCTAACAATTGCCCAACTATCACTCACTGACGCGCTGCAAAATTTTGAACAGGCTGTAAATATCTTGGACAGCAAATATAGCTTTTTACAAAAAATCATTTCAGCCGTACCTATCATGAACAACGAGGTCCAAAGCCGCCAGCGGCTTATCGTCGCCGGACAAGAAATTTCCTTAGGCAACACCTACTTGCTCAAAGGCTTGTCTGAAATTCAACAATCAAACTCCACCATCACCAAAAATTTGGCGCTTGTGGGCGATCATCTAAAATTTTCCCTGCCCCATTATCAAACAGCCGTGCGTGAATTAAATAACGTTGATTCCGATGTGTTGCCGTTTGAATATCAAGACACATTTAAAGAATTCCGTGTTTTATTTAATGTCTACGTCAAAGATCTGGAAACCATCGCTCAGTTAAATAGCGCCGTACAGGAAATTTTTGGCGGCAAGGGTCTGCGACGATACTTGCTTATTTTCCAAAATCCGGCCGAGCTCCGTCCTACCGGCGGTTTTATGGGCAGTTTTGCTATGTTAGACATTAAGGATGGTGAAATCGTACATATAGACATTCCCGCCGGCGGATCCTATGACCTGCAAGGGCAGCTTACCGAGTATGTTGTCCCGCCTACGCCGTTGCTTTTATCCAATAAACGTTGGGAATTCCAGGACGCAAATTGGTTTCCCGACTTTCCGGCCACCGCTCAAAAGGCTCTGTGGTTTTACAGACACAGCCGCGGAGTTACGGCTGACGGGGTGATTGCTATAAATGCCAGCGTTTTGAATCGCCTGCTTTCCATCATGGGTCCGGTAGCCGACGACAGTCGCGGACTGGTTTTAGACAAAACAAATGCACTCGCCACCATTCAAGACATTGTGGAGCATGGCCCGGAAAAAAAGGATAATAAACCTAAACAAATTCTATCAGATTTGGCGCCGGTTTTTATTGCTAATTTTAAACAAATAACTCCAAAGGCGGTCTTGCCGATGCTTGCAAACTTGGAAGAAGCTTTGCAGCAAAAAGAAATTCAAACATATTTTACCGATGAAAATACTCAAAAAACCATACAAGAATTTGGCTGGAGCGGCGAGATCGCACAGACAAATCCAAACCAAGATTACTTGCTTGTGATAAATACCAATATTCAAGGACAGAAAAGTGACGCGAAAATAAAACAAAACATCAGCCACCAGGCGGTTGTGCAGCCAGACGGCACGATTATAAACAGCGTCGTTATAACCCGAGAGCATACCGGAAACAGTCAAGAAAAATTATACGGACAAACCAATATTGATTACCTGCGAATCTATGTACCTGAAGGCAGCGAGCTCGTGCGCGCCAGCGGCTTTACCTGGCCCGAAGAAAGAATATTTAGAGCTCCGGAAAGCTGGTATGAAAAAGACCAAACCTTAGCTGCCCTGGAAAAAGAAGAATCAACCGATAGTTTATCAGGTACCCGTATTACCAAAGAATTTGGCAAAACAGCTTTTGGCAACTGGATCATTACCGAACCGGGCCAAACGACAGAAGTTCAGTTTATCTACAAATTACCGTTTAAAGCCTGGGAAAAACAAGGCGATTCAAACTTAAATAATTGGGCAAAAATTTTTCAGTCTCAGGAGCCAATTTCCAATTATCAACTTGTGGTGCAAAAACAATCCGGCATTAACAGTAACTTTGAAAGCCAAGTAATTTTCCCGGATGGCTGGCTGCCAATTTGGCACGACGGCCTCGGACTTTCGGCCGCAGCTAACGGTATGTCCATAAAACTAACAGAGCTTGGCACCGACAAAATCTGGAGTTTGGTCATGAAAAAAAACGACAACTAAAATAACCTAATTCACTTTAACTCATTTCTTATGCCCGCCGAAGAACCATCTTTTTCCTCTATTCCTATCTCTGATGATGTTGAAACTAATATAAAACCAAAAAAGGTTGTCCGAAAAAAACGCGCCAAACCGGCGGCCGCGCCAAATAGCGCAAGCGCCAAACAAACAAAAATTTCACAACAGCTTACCCAAATCTATCAAGATGAACGAGGCCATTTACCGGATATGAAAAAAATTAAAATTAAAAAAAGCCACTCCGGCTTTAAAACATTTTTTATAGTTATGTTCCTGGGCGGATTGCTTGCGGCTGCGGCTTGGGCTGGATTTTTCTTCATGCCAAGCAATAAAAAATTCGCTGAAGATAAGGTTGAACTGCGCGTGAGCGGACCGACAAGCGTTACTGCCGGCACAACGACCACTTATAAAATATTTTATAACAACAACCAGGGCCTAGTTCTAAAAAAGGCCACCTTAAATATTCAATATCCGGACGGCTTTGTGTTTTCCTCAAGCGATATAGAAGCAAAAAACTCCAGCCATACCGAATTTGATCTCGGAGAAATTGGCATCGGAAAAAAGAAAGAAATTTCTATTACCGGTCTTACATACGGATCATTAAATCAAAAACAATCCTGGAGAGTGCTTCTAACATACCAACCTGAAAATTTTGGTTCCGAGCTGCAAAAAGCTTCTATTTTGGATGTCGTGGTTGATAAATCGCCCTTTTCTCTCTCCATTAACGGCTCCAGCAAAACACTCGTGGGCAATGTTGCCGAATATGCCTTTGTCATAAAAAGAGAAACCCCGTCAACAATCGGCAAATTGGAACTAAAGCCATCTTGGCCTAAAAATTTCTTTATCACTTCTTCTTCTCCGGCAATTAGCAAAGATTTCAAGTGGATTATTGAACCAAATAAAAAAATAACTCCTACTTCCACGCCTCCGGACAGCTGGACATTTAAAATCACCGGCCGTTTTTCTTCTAGTACCAGTGACGGCGAGAGTAGTTCCACTGATATTTCCGGGGCGCTGCTTGTTACCGCCAACAACAAAACATTCAACTTGTCTGATTCCAAACTTACTCCGCAACTGGCGCAAAATGACCTGGATTTCAATTTGGCTATAAACGGCTCATTATCAAACTTTAACGTCAAACCGGGCGATGATTTAAATATGACAATTACCTTAAAAAATCAAGGTGATGAAGATATAAAAAATGCGATTCTAAAACTAAGCATAAACACGCCGGCAGTTAAAAAACTTACGCTCGTTGATTGGTCAAAGATTGAAGACAAATATGACGGCGATATTCGCGGCACACAAATTAACGACAACTTAAGACGCGGGGAAATTACCTGGGACAAAAGTAAGTTCCCGGCACTCGCAAACATTGCCAAAGGCAAAGAAATTACTTTAGACATTAAATTACCGATAAAAGACGCTTCTTCCTTCACCCTATCCGACCTGGCATCTTCTTCTCAAATTACAGCTCTAGCTGAAATAAACTTTAAAAACCAAGAAAACGCCTCACAAAATTTATCCAGTAACCAAATCGTAATTACCGTTAATTCCGACCTGGCGTTTGAAGCGCGCGACAATGTATCGCCGGTGGGTAGCGGTGAAAAACACCAGCTCACTTGGGTACTTACCAATAATTTTCACGCCCTAAAAAATATTACCCTATCTGCCGATGTCTATGGTGATGTAACCGTAGACTTGTCAAGTTCTGCCCCAGCCGGACAAGCTACCTGGAACGCCCAAAGCAAAAAAATAACTTGGACAATTGCCGAAATGCCGGAAAGCATAGACGTTCTGGCTCTGCCTTTCACCATTACCTTAAACAAAATCAACCCTACGCAAGACCTGCTTGTTTCCAAGGTCCATGTTCAAGCTGAAGATACGGTTACCGGCGCAACACTGGACTTTATGGGAGAAGAAATTAAGCTTGAAAGATAACTCACTTCTGTAAGAAATATTTGACAAGACTGCTGGCCGTGTCCAGATCGGTATTTTTTATCCACTCAATCCTTTTGTCTCGTTTAAACCAAGTCATCTGTCTTTTGGCGTATCGTTTGGTATCTTTTTTTAACGTGGCTATCGCCTCTTTCAGGCTCATCTCTCCTTTTATATAATACCCCATCTGGCGATAGCCGATGCCACTCATGCTTGGCAAATTCCAACCATACCCGAGCTGCGCCAACTGTTTTGTTTCTTCTACGAGTCCTTCTGCAATCTGTTTATCAACTCTCGCATCAATACGATTGTTTAGTTCTTCCTTAGGTACTTGAGTGCCGATCTGCAAAGCCTCAAACAATGGAGTTGATTTTGTACGTTGCGCGAAAAAAGACTCTCCGCTGGTTATGGCTACCTCCAGCGCCCG
>CAZUFD010000007.1:14571-22715 GCA_964619625.1 uncultured Gammaproteobacteria bacterium
CATTTTTTTATATACCTGCCGAGAGTCGGCGGAAATAATTTCGCCGTTAAATTTTTTTGCCAATAGTAAACCCAAGTCTGTTTTACCAGAGGCGGTTGGGCCAACAATAACAATAATTTTTGGCAATTTTTTATTCATCTAAGCTAGGAACAAAAAACATCCTTATCTCACGGATGTTTTTTGTTTTTTAATACTAGTTTAATTCCTCTTCTTTTTCTTGATACTCGTCATAACCGCCTGTAATTGTGTCCAAGGCCTCTGCGGCTTCATCCGCTGAAATCACATGAACCACATCAATCGGCTTCTTCTTTTTGGACACAGCACTCTTCTCAAGATGGGATAAAGACAGGCTTTCTCGCTGTCTTTTAATCTCCGCGGCGTTTTCCAGGCCGGCTTTGATTTGCTTAGCTCTGTTTCCTTCTCGCATAACTTTTATTTAAAAGTTAAATACAAAAGGAATTATACCACTTTTTGAGCATTTTGTCAATGGTTTTTTGCTATATTTTGGCTAAAATTAGACAAAAAATCTAAGGCCTGGGTGCCCCCGTACACCCAGGCGACTTCACTCCTCCTCTGCCTTCACGCGATCAATTGCACATCTACGGCTGCAAACGCCGCACGCGGGGCAGAACCAGTACTTGCACTTCGAACATTCTTGAGCTTTGCGCCCATCAATGCTCTCCTTACACTTCCAGCAACTGGTATGCCACCACTTGGTATTGCATGCCTTGCACTCCAAGCCGGGGTAGCCGTTCACCGACCCGCAAGCCTGGGCCATCTGGCCACAGGCGCACTGATACACGCTAGCTTCGGCCATACACATCCTCCTTAGGAACCATTCAATCAATATATTTTAAATAAGTCAATAAAAAACCCGCTTTATCTCAAGCGGGTTTTTTATTTATAATTCCTAGTGAGCCCACAGATGAAAGCTTGTTTTCATCTGTGGCGAGCGACGGAATTTCAAACGTTGCCACGGCAACGTTTATATTTTGTGGACTATCTCATTTTTCACCTTTTCTATAAAATCTTCCTTACTCATACTTACTTGATCTTTCTGGCCTCGCACGCGTATCATCCATGGTTCTCCTCCCAATTCTTTGTCACCCACCACCACAATATACGGAATTTTTTGTCCGGCAGCTTTGCGCACTTTATTGCCAATGGTTTCATCAGCCGCATCTACGCCTACTCTTATGCCCGCACTAGTTAGCTCTTTTGCAAGCGCGTATGCTCCTTCGGCATGCTTGGCAGACACGGGCGCAAGCAGCACTTGTACCGGAGACACCCACACCGGAAAAGCGCCGGCATGATGTTCAATAAGAATTGAAAGAAATCGTTCAATAGATCCCATAATTGCCGCATGCACCATTACCACTCTTTCTTTTTCACCTTGTTCATTTACGCAAACCAAATCAAATCGTTCCGGCTGATTGCGATCAATTTGAATGGTTGCCACTTGCCATTCGCGGCCAATGGAATCTTTGGCCATAAAATCTATTTTCGGTCCGTACATAGCCGCTTCACCAAGCGCTTCAAATGCATCTACACCGCGTTCCTTAACCATTTCACGCAATTGTTTTTCTGTGTTTTCCCAGACTTCTTTTGTGCCTAAATATTTTTCAAACTGAGCCGGATCGTGCAATGATAATCGCACACGTAAATCATTAAACCCAACCGCTTTATAAAAAGCTTCAATAATATCCCAAATCTTAAACATCTCTTCCTTTACCTGGCTTTCGCGGCAAAATACATGGGCATCATCTTGGGTAAATCCGCGCACGCGCGAAAGCCCGTGCAACTCTCCGGTTTGCTCATCTCGGTAGCACATGGTAGTTTCAGCATAGCGTTGCGGCAAATCACGATAACTGCGAGGTACATGATTATAAATCTGTGTATGATGCGGACAATTCATGGGCTTCATGGCAAACTCATGGCCCTCGCGAGTAGTAATCTTAAACAAATCATCTTTAAACTTATCCCAGTGACCGCTCGTTTCATATAAATCTTTTTTGGTAATATGCGGAATCGTAACTTTTTCATACCCGCGTTCTTTGCGCAGCTGCCAAACAAAATCATCCAAGGTATTGCGCAGCAAGGTGCCTTTTGGGGTCCAGAGCGCCAAACCCGCACCGACTAATTCGGAAAAGGTAAATAAGTCCAGTTCCATCCCCAGTTTGCGATGATCTCTTTTCTTGGCTTCTTCCAATTTTTCCAAATAACTATCAAGCTCTTCTTTAGTAGCAAATAGTAGTCCATAAATACGGGTAAGCATCGAATTTTTTTCACTGCCGCGCCAATAGGCTCCGGCTACCCTGTGCAGCTTCAATCCGTCTGCCGGAATTTCTTTAGTGTTGTCCACGTGTCCACCGCGGCATAAATCTTTAAACGGACCGGATTCGTATATGGTCAAATTTTTACCCTCACCGGCAAATTCTTTGATGAGTTCCAATTTAAACGGCTGGTCTTTTTCTTCAGCCTCGGCATCGCTTGCGGACACTTCTCTGCCCACAAAATTGTGATGGCCTTTAATAATTTTTTTCATTACAGTTTCAATATTGGCCAAATCCTCTTCGGAAACCGTTATGCCTTGGGGGAATAGAAAATCATAATAAAACCCGTTTTCTACGGTTGGGCCAATGCCTAATTTGGTTCCTGGGTAAAGTTCTAATACGGCTGCGGCCAGCATGTGGGCGGCAGAATGACGGATATGTTCTAGTCGTTCTTGATCCATAGGAAAGTATAAAATGATTTAATAAATTTAAATAAAAAGACCCCGCTACGCACTATTATAATAATACGCATCGGGGTCTCTAGCATTACTGCCAAGGACGGTTCCACCCGAATATTTAACTTTTTTTACGCGGCTCTCCAAGAGTGGTACCATGCCACGCTAAGCGTGACTGGGCGGGTTCTTGTAATAACGAGCCTTAGAAGCATTTTAAAACAACCGTTTTTCTTTGTCAAACAAAGAATTACTCTACATTCTTTACTACCACCTGCACTTTGTCGGCCACACCTGGAGTGGTTCTCATCCAACCAGGTGAAAATTTCACATCTACACCCACCACATGGCCTAAACCAAATATATATCGCTCAATTTCATCCTTCTTCTTTCCAAAAAAATTATTTACTGCCAATTTTTCACCGTTTACATCGAGCGTTACCAAAACATCTTGATATACCGATAATACTGCTTTCTGTTTTTCTAAGTCATAACTACCCAGCGTTACTTGCGGATCCTTGGTAACGGATAAAACTTTTTCAGTGCTTAGATCTATGCGGCTCTCAACTTCTCTGGCTAAAATAGATTTTAAATCTTGGCTATTATAGTAGACAATCACAACCGTGCTTGTGCCGGATAAATTAAACTCCGTTACTTCTTCGCCAATCTGCCTATCAACCATTACGTTATTATCCGGAACAAAAATCAATTTTTGTGAAAAATTAGTATTCTGCTCCAAAGAATCTTCTACGGTCTTTTTTATTTTACCGGCAAAATCAGATTTTGCGGATTTTACATCTTCCGCATTTAATACCCCAACAGTTCTGACACCGCCAACCATGTTTTTGCTGCTGCTCGCGTAAATAACTTTTTGTTTTTCTTCATTTAAACCGGGAATAGTAAAACGGCTAGGACCGATATTGCTGCCAGCTCCCATTTGATCGGCATAGACCTCTGCTTGTATTTCTCCTTTCGCTGGAACAACTACATTACTAGAAAGACGAAACAACACTCCGTTTGGCGTAAGTAATCTGGTTGTTTTTACCAGAGCTTGCGCGGCGCCGGTTTCGTTAAATAGCGTAACTTCACCAATAGCTATGCCATCGGTGGTTTTGTTGCCGGTTGGAAAATACTTTTGTGAAAGGCTGAATTTGGTGGTGGTAACCAGTCCGACAATCGCAAGGTCGCTGCTTTTTTGCGACGCAACATTTATATCCAAATTTACATTTTTATTATCTGTCTTGGCTACTATAACAATTGTGGCTTTTTTGGAAGTAAAAAATATGATAACACCTAGTAAAACTAAAGTAACAATTAAAAAGGTAACGGCAATCGTGCGATAAAAGCGTACCGGTGGTTCTGGCGCCAGCTTGGTGGCAACTCTGTGAGTAATCATACGCAGATAAATTTGGTATCCATTAGAAATGTATGAATACATTATACCACAAAATCCCGTCTGAGGCGGCTGTGCATAAGTTTGCAAAAAAATCTAGCTAGCATATACTACATACATGATCTGCTTCAAGCAGTAGGAGGGGTAAGATCATGGCGTTTCAAAACATCAAGCCGATTAATGTTCTATGGCAAGCCGAGACCAAGAAGGGCACTGCGGCTATCGTGAACTCTGCCATAGTATACGTTCTTTACTTGGCTGGGGTCTTGCAAGAATATGAGCGCCTATATCTTGGTAATCGCGGTGGGGGTTACCATACTATGTTTAACCACCTCATCAAGCCGGACAAATACATAGAAGAGGCGCGCCAAAAAAGTATTGTGCCCGAGCATCTTAGCGCTATTACACTCTTAAATGCAGCTAGGAACGATCAGATTCGTAAGCCGGAACTTGGCTACGATTTGATGGTGATAAAAGAGCCTCTCCACTGGAGTCCCGAGTCAACGCTGCCTGTTATAGGCGTTGCCAGGGCAAACCAAGGCGGTATTGTTTCCTTGGCCCACATTCTACATCTTCTCCAACCGGTGGAGGGAGAAAGTGAAGAAGATAGGCAAAAAAGACGGTCGAGCTTCGATCTAAGGCTGCGAATGCTGATAATTCATGAATTGGGGCATGAATTTGACCCGTCACCAGACCTAAACGCACCGCCTAACCCGACTGCACAAGAGATGTGGGCACTGCATTGCCAAAATGAGTGCGTCATGCACTCTAGCGATTCGGAAGAACTGTACAATAAAATAAGGCTCAAACCGTATTGCCCGGATTGCCTGGCAAAACTGAGAGAGTTCTTCAGAAAGCCCAAAACTTCGTAGTCTGCCTCGTGTCACCGCGCGAGGTTTAGTGTTTTAAAAACAGGCGCGCTTATGCAAGCGCGCCGACCAACTATGATGTGTTTGAATATGATATTACGCAAATTATTTACAACAACAAAGTAGCGTTTATTGATTTTAATACCAACACCGCTTGGATTATTGAGAATGCCACGTTTGCAAAATTTCAACGCCAGATTTTTAAATTGCTTTTTGGGAAGTTGTAAAATGTATTTATAAAAAAACAAGCCACCCGTCATCAAACTTTCATATTTGAAAATCTAATGACGTTGGGGGCTTGCTTCTTATTTACCTCCACAACGCTAACTTATCACAACTCACTCAAAGACACGATCTGTAAGGCAAGGGCCTTAAGACCCTTTTGCGTGAACACATCGTAACTGTCGATGGTCTGCCACTGCGATAACCGCTGCTTCACATTGGCTCCGCCTTTGACACCCGCAACACAGACCTGCTCACGGAAACCTAGATTGAGCCCTTCGGCTTCAAACTTCGGGATACCCTGGCCAGGTTCGGCTCGAGCCATCCAGCAATGCGGAGCACGGCGGAATGTCCAGTTCCCCACCTTGCCCATCAGGGTACAGGTGGGGTCGGACGACCTGAAGTCGTGTTCAACAACCTCAATCCCTGCGGCACTGAGCTCACTACGAATGGTATCGTCCCAGTTCTTGTCGCCAAGCAGGTTCTTCATAAATTGTCCTCGTTTCAAGCCTGGAGGGCTCAGTGGAGTTGTTAGTACATGAACTTGGATTTTCAAAACCTCTGCAAAGATACTCTGAAAACCCAAGTTCATAACGGGGTATGATAAATTGTAATGTGCGTTTATTACGAATGTGCAACTAATCTAGTTGTACATTACCCATAATAAACAAAACATAGCCTAAAAACGGCCTTTTTGTCAAGGTTTTTGCTAACTTCAAAGAAAATACCGGCGTGTGCACTCGCTAGGAATCGAACCTAGATTGCCAGCTCCGCAAGCTGGCGTCCTATCCATTGAACGACGAGTGCGTGTATACAGCAACCCCGACTGGCGTCGGGATTGTACTATTAATGTATTTTGAAAACCCTGCCCAACCGGTCGCTTAAGGGCTCCTCTTCCTGATCCACGTCTTCCACAATAAATTGATTGAGAAAATCCCTAACCGGGCGCGGATCATTATCAAGCAGCGGAACCTGTAAACGATGTTTTAAAATGCTCGTGGTTACAAAATAGATATTTTTTACTTCCGGCGGATTATAGACTATCCAATACTTAGATAGCTCCTTAAACGGATAATACTTATCACCTACAATTAAGCCTGCTTCGGTAACACCGAAGAAAACTTCCATTGGCGGCTGGGTATCCTGCAAAAACAGGATGATGCCAAATAGTACGACTATAAGCGCAAATAGATAATTACCAGAAATAACGGAAAAAAGCAAGAGGGCAGCTCCGATTAAACCCATTACCAAATACCAACGAGGGCTTCGGTCATGTTCTTCATATTCTTTTACGGTCCAGGAAAAAACCAAGTCACCGGTGTTTGCTTCTTGTCTATTTAAATTGATTGGCATAAAATTTTTAAACTTTCTTCTTAATAAAGTATAACATAACTTATAATGGTCGGCAAAGGATAAATTGCCTTTATCTTCTTTTTATGTTAAAATTAATTTTCCTGAACCGGTTTTAGTTTTTAAGCCCAAACACCATGGATGATCAGAAAATAAATTTACTCCAACCTCAACGCTACCCCCTCACTCCTCCCCAAAAAACCAAAACAAAATGGGTGGTGTTTTTAATTTTGGGCGCGGTTATTATGGGTTTACTGCTGCTGCGAAATTACAACATGATGAACACGTGGCCAAGCAGCCCGTCGGATTATGATCCGGTTACGCTTAAACCGAAAAAAATTGGCTTCCTGCAAACCGTGAGGAATTTTATTTTCAAATCCGACAACGTAATGATTGGCCAAAGTGATGATCGGATAAATATTCTACTGCTTGGTATTGGCGGCCTTGGACACGATGGCCCATTTTTAAGCGACACCAATATTATTTTAAGCATCAAACCAAGCACTAAGGAAGTTTCCATGGTATCGGTGCCTCGCGACTTGGCCGTAAAAATTCCCGAACACGGAGTGAGAAAAATAAATAATGCTAATGCTTTTGGCGAAGCCGAGGCTGCGGGCGGCGGCGGAGAATACGCGCGTAAAATTTTTGAAGAAACATTTGGCATTAGTATTCCCTATTACGCACGCGTGGACTTTGCCGCCTTTCAAGAAATTATAGATGCAATTGGCGGCATTGAGGTAGATGTGCAACGATCATTTACCGATACTGCTTATCCTGGCCCAAATGATTCATACCAAACCGTATCTTTTCAAGCCGGATTGCAGCAGATGAACGGCGAACAAGCGCTCATTTTTACCCGCTCCCGCCATGGTTCAAACGGCGAGGGTTCGGATTTTGCCCGAGCCAAACGCCAACAGTTAATGCTTACCGCCTTTAAGAAAAAACTGTTGACCAACGAAACATTTTTAAACCCCATGACGTTACAACGAATTGTTTCTTCCTTATCCAAGCATGTTCTTACCAATATTGATTTCGGACAAATAATGTTTTTAGCCAGCCTGGGAAAAGAAATACAAAATGATGAAATAAAAACGCTGGTTTTAAACGACGCGCCTACGGGATTTTTAAAACCCGTAACTGGCGAAGGCGGCGCGTATCTGCTTATACCTAAAACCGGAAATTTTTCCGAAATCAAGGATGCTATAAATAATATTTTTGAAGCAACGAGCACCCCGACAACCGCTTCCGCACCTGCTCTTGCCGCCGGACAAATCCAACCAAAACAAACGCCTACTTCCATGGCCATTCCTAACGCCAGTATTGAAATCCAAAACGGCACTTGGCAAGCCGGGCTGGCAGCTTTAAAAAAGCAACAACTGGAAACAAAAGGCCTCTTTATTTCAAGCGTTGGCAATAGCGCCAAACGACCAATTTCTATCACTACTATATATATAGTAAACAGTAATGTCCCAAATACCACGGTGAGCAAGCTTTCCAAAGAACTAAACGCTTCTTCCAGCACCGATTTGCCAGAATGGCTTGCGCTAACATATAATGAGGCTACAACCACTTCTAGATCAAAACC
>CAZUFD010000007.1:22815-46552 GCA_964619625.1 uncultured Gammaproteobacteria bacterium
CATATGGCTACGCCCGCAAAAATCATTGATACCAATTTACCTACGGTTGCTCTCGTGGGCCGAGTTAATGTTGGCAAATCCAGCCTGTTTAACAAAATGCTGGAGGAAAACAAAGCGATTGTTTCAGATATAGCCGGCACTACCCGAACCAGAAATATCGGGGCCGTGCACTGGCGAGGTAAAAATTTTACCCTGGTAGATACGGGCGGCATTACTTTTTCCGAAGACGTAGAATTGGAAGAAGAAATAGTCAAACAAACCGAACTTGCCCTGCGCGAAGCAGATTTGATTTTGTTTGTAGTGGATGTCCAAGCCGGACTATTGCCACAAGAACGCGAACTCGCCAAACGTTTTATTAAAGAAAAAAATAGAATACTTTTTGTTGCCAATAAAGCGGACAGCGAACGGCTCCGCATGGACATTCATAGCGGCGAGTGGCGCAGATTGGGGCTTGGCGAACCGTTCCCTGTTTCAGCGGCCAATGGCTCTAATGTTGGCAACTTGCTTGATGAAATATTTAAACGCTTGGGCAAAACCGCCAAAAAACCAAAAATGACAAAAGAGCTTAGCCCAATTAAGGTTGCGCTTATCGGTAAACCCAACGTGGGAAAGTCTTCGCTCTTTAACGACCTAATCGGCAAAGAACAGGTTATTGTCAGTTCACTCCCCCACACGACCCGTGAACCGCATGATACACTGGTAGAAGTTGATGGTAAACCGATTCTGTTTGTAGATACTGCCGGTATCAGAAGAAAAGCAAAAGTTTCCGGAGAGCTGGAACAGGCCGGTATTGGCAAGAGCCTTAATATGATAAAAAAGGCTGATGTTGTACTTTTGGTGCTTGATGCCAGCGAACCAGTTACTACCCAAGATCAACAGCTCGCCGGATTATTGCGAGAAAATACGCGCAGCACGATTATTCTTATAAACAAGTGGGATTTGGTGGAAGACCATAGCGAAGAATTTAGAAACAAAGTTAAAGAAAGAATTTACGCCGACTTCCCTCATCTAACTTTCGCGCCGATTGTTCTTACCAGCGCCAAAACAAAATATAAAGTACACCAAATATTTCCGTTGATTTTCCGCGCTTGGGAAGAACGTCATGTCATTATCCCTGACGAAGAATTGCAGGAATTTATTAAAACTGCCACCAAAGAACATAGACCTTCCCGCGGCAAGGGTACCCGCCATCCGCAAATCATGGCGTTTCATCAGTTACACAACAATCCGCCTCTGTTTGAAATGATGATAAAATTCAAAACTTCCGTGCATTTTTCCTATGTGCGCTATATTGAAAACCGTCTGCGCGAGCGATTCGGATTTTTTGCCACGCCGATTGTTATAAAACTTACCAAACTCCGCAGAAATATAACTAATCTATGACCAAAGAAGGAGAGCAGCAAGCAAAAATAAAGGAACACCTACAGCTTGAATGCACGCGACTGGTAAATCAAGTCAATACAGCTTTTGACAAAATATTGGAAATCAACGACACACATGCCGAAGCAGTCGCGCGAGTCAAAGATTTATATAAAAGAAGAGATGAAATTTTAAAAGCTGGGCATGCTCCAAAGGCACCGGATGAACAGATAAAACAATTAGAAGATGTGGTGGCTGATTTAAAAAATTTACTCGCGGATATTGAAAGTGAATACTTGAATTAGGATCACTTGAAATTATGAAACTAATTATTGGTTTGGGTAATCCGGAAAAAGAATATGTAAGTACGCGCCATAACGCCGGATTTTTGGTGCTTGAAAAGCTAGCTTCCGCATTTGAATCCCCCGATTGGAAATTTGATAAAAAATCCAACTCAATCATTACCAAAGGAGAAATAAACGACAAACGAACAGTGTTGGCTATGCCTCAAACATATATGAATAACTCCGGGCTCGCCGCGCAGGGTTTGCTTAGCTTTTACAAACTAAAACCCGAAGATTTAATTGTTATTCATGATGATAAAGATATTCCACTGGGCGAAACACGCGTACAGACCAATCGCGGCCCAGCCGGACATAATGGCATTAAATCAATCATTGAACATTTGGGCACCAAAAATTTTACCCGCATTCGCGTAGGCGTGGCTCCGGCTAAACAAGAAAGCATAAAAGATACGGC
This sequence comes from uncultured Gammaproteobacteria bacterium, assembly GCA_964619625.1. GTDB lineage: Bacteria > Patescibacteriota > Patescibacteriia > Magasanikbacterales > GWA2-37-8 > XYD2-FULL-39-9. The sequence goes on from CAZUFD010000007.1 coordinate 24,934, forward strand.
CGGTTTTGTGTTGGGCAAATTCACCACCGCCGAAAAAAAAGTTCTGGATGAGGTTGCAAAAAATATAATTAAAGAAATTGAGAGTTTGATTTAAATATCACACTACTCCCCAGCATAGGGGCTTCGCCGCATATATGTTCCATATTTACTGCGCTTGTTCGGAAAAGTAAATAAATGTCCTTTTCACTCACTTCGCTTGTAAATAAACTCATTCGCTCGGAAATATTTTAGCAAGCTAAATATTTCACTCGTTCATTTCGTTTATGAAATATCACGCCGCCTTGGCTCACTTCCCTAAAATGACTTACTCCCGCTACCAAAAACTGGCGGCTTATTTTTCTAATTTTAAAGATCTTTGGGAAGCGGAAATAAACGACCTGGTGCCAGCCGGACTGGAAGAACATATTGCCCATGAATTTTTATCTTGGCGCGAAAATAATCCTATAGATAAAATCATGGAAAGATTGGATAAAGAACAAATCCATACCATTTCCATAAATGAACCGGGCTACCCAAGATTATTAAAAGAAATAAACGATCCACCACACACATTATTTTTTCGCGGCGCCTTGCCCCCTGATCAGTCTCCGGCTCTGGGCGTGGTTGGCACAAGAAAATTTACCGCTTATGGAAAATTCGCCTGCGAAGAAATTGTCGGGCCACTAGCGAACCAGGGCGTGGTTATTGTCAGTGGCTTGGCTCTGGGCATAGACGGCATTGCCCATGAAACAACTTTAAAAAATAACGGTTTGACTGTAGCGGTGCTAGGCGGCGGCATAGATAAAAAAACTGTGGCTCCCACAGCACATAGCCGTTTGGCCGAACAAGTCATTGCCTCCGGCGGCGCAATTGTTTCCGAATACCCGCCAGGGTTTGCGCCAACCCAATATTCTTTTCCGGCTCGCAACCGCATTATTGCCGGCCTTAGTTTGGGCACACTTATTATAGAAGCGGCCGAAATTTCTGGCGCGCTTATTACCACCCGCTGCGCTTTGGATTATAATAGAGAAGTATTTGCCGTTCCCCACCCGATTAATTCGCCTACCGGCATAGGTCCAAACAATTTAATAAAGATGGGAGCCAGGCTGGTAACCCAAGCCCAAGATATTTTGGAAATATTAAATATCCAGGAACTAAAACAGATTGTAAGCAAAGCGCAAACCTTGCCAAGAAACTCCACAGAAACCGCTATACTTGGCTATCTTTCCAAAGAACCAAAACATATAGACACCATTATAAAAACTACGGGTTTGGACAGTGGAGCGGTAAATAGCGCTCTGGTGCTTATGGAAATAAAAGGAATGGTTCGCAACCTTGGCGGCATGAACTACATTGTCAGATAATGGGGCTTTGGTTGACAAGCGCTAAAATTTGTATTATTCTTAATCCTTATAACTTCTAACTCCCTAATAGGATGAAAAATTTAGTCATCGTAGAATCCCCTACCAAAGCCAAAACAATTTCCAAATTCTTGGGCAAAAACTTTGTCGTGAAGTCTTCTTTTGGCCATGTCCGCGATTTGCCAAAAAGCAAACTTGGCGTAGATGTAGAGCACAATTTTGAACCCCATTATATAGTAAGCCGCGACAAAACCAAGGTGGCCAAAGAACTAAAAGAGGCAGCCAAAAAGTGCGACGGCATCCTATTCGCTACCGATGAGGACCGCGAAGGAGAGGCTATCTCTTGGCACTTGGCTAATATTTTGGGAATTGAACCGGATAAAGCCAAACGCATTGTTTTCCATGAAATTACCAAAACTGCCATAATGCATGCTTTGGAAAATCCTCGTCCTTTGGATCTAAAAATGGTAGATGCCCAACAAGCCCGCAGAATTTTGGATAGATTGGTTGGCTATGAATTGTCGCCATTCTTGTGGCGCAAAGTTGCCAAAGGACTATCTGCCGGACGCGTACAATCGGTGGCTGTACGATTAATTGTGGAACGAGAAAGAGAAATAAAGGCTTTTAACCCGGAAGAATACTGGAGCATAGAAGGAATTTTTGAAACAGGAGACTCTGCCGATTTTGCTTCGGCAAAATCGAGCATCCACGATTCCGCGCCAAAGCGGAATCGGGACAAAGAAATTTTTACAGGCAAGCTATACGCAATCAAGGACAAAAAAATAGACAAGTTAGACATTAAAACCAAAGCCGAGATAGACAAGATTTTGGACGATCTAAAAAATACGACCTATAAAATAGAAAGCGTGGAAGAGAAAAAAACTAAACGTTTACCTTCTCCCCCATTTACCACTTCTACTTTACAACAGGAAGCCAACAGTCATCTTGGTTTTTCGGCCAAACAAACTATGCGTTTGGCTCAACAATTATACGAGGGCATAGAACTTGGAACTGAAGGATCCGTAGGTCTGATTACCTACATGCGTACGGACGCGGTAAATCTTTCGGAAAAATTTTTGCAGGAAGCCAAAGATACTATCGGTAATAATTTTGGCAAAAAATACCAGTTGGATTCTCCTAGAATTTATAATAATAAAAGTAAGAACGCTCAAGAAGCCCACGAAGCCGTACGGCCTACCGAAGCTATGCGCACACCCGAGTCTATAGAACAATACCTGGACAGACAACAATTCAGGCTTTATGACCTTATCTGGAGACGCGCTGTTGCCACCCAGATGGCCCCAGCCGAATTAAACGCCACAACTATAGATATATCTAGCCAAAATGATTATAAATTCCGTGCCAACGGACAAACTATTGTTTTTGATGGTTTCTTAAAACTGTTCCCGGATAGAGCCAAAGAAAATCTCTTGCCACAGCTTAAGAATAACGAACCGCTTATCTGTAACGAGCTTAAACCGGAACAGCATTTTACCGAACCTCCGGCCAGATACTCGGACGCAACACTCGTAAAAGCTATGGAAAATTACGGTATTGGCCGGCCATCTACCTATGCTCCCACAATTTCTACCATAGAAGATAGGGGCTATATTGAGCGCAACGAACAAAAACGCTTTGCCCCCAAAGACATCGCCTATATTGTTAACGACTTACTAGTAGAACATTTTCACCATGTCGTGGATTATGAATTTACGGCAGAAATGGAAAATAATTTAGACGAAATCGCCCGCGGTAAAAAGCAGTGGCAGCCGGTGATTGGCGATTTTTGGAAACCATTTAAAGAAAACTTGGATAAAAAAGAACAAGAAATAGATAAAAAAGTTTTGACCGAAGAAAAATCCGATGAAAAATGTAAAAAGTGCGGCTCGGACATGATTATTAAAACCGGACGATTTGGCAAATATTTGGCTTGCACCAAATATCCGGAATGTAAAACAACCAAATCATTAAACGCCGAAGAGGCGAGGCAGCAGGAAGCGGTGGAGGAAGCAAACGAAAAATGCGAAAAGTGCGGCGAACCAATGATCTTGCGCCGCGGACGATTCGGGCCGTTTTTAGGATGTTCCGGCTATCCTAAATGCAAGAATATTAAAAATATTGAAATTAAAATGAACATGAAATGTCCGAAATGCGGCCAGGGCGATATCGTGCAGCGCCGCAGCAAGCGCGGCAAACCGTTTTACGGCTGCAATCGTTACCCGGACTGTGATTTTGCTTTGTGGGAAAAGCCAACTGGTGAATTTTGTCCAACGTGTAAACAACCGCTGGTATATGCGCCCAAAGGCGTTATCAAATGCAGCAGTAAAGAATGTGATTATAAAAAGACAAATGAAGAGACTGCTTCAACTGAACCAAGCCCAACTGAAGAATAAAAATTAGGCGCCGCGCCTCAAAGGACGTTACGCGGCATGGTTTCGTTAAACTAAAAATCCCTCCGACGTTACATCGGAGGGATTTTTAGTTAGTGCCCCCGGCAGGAATTGAACCTGCACCATCAGCTTCGGAAGCTGGTATCCTATCCATTGGACTACGAGGACTTACCCATAAACTAAAACAACCGCCGCAACCACCGAAGCAAAGTATATATTTTATATTTTGTCTTATCACTTACCAGATCAAACGTGCCCGGCGCTTCATAGGGAATGCCGCCAAAACCCAATTTAAAGCGGGTTACGCCGGCATACTGGTGTTTGTCATCATATATATAATCCGTGGAAGTACTAGATGCAGACAAAACCCGTGGCGCTACGCCAAAAAAATCATACCATTTACTGCCAAAATCATTACCCAGTTCCATACCTTCCCATTGGAGCAAATACGGCGCCATCAAATTTCTATATTCATAATCCGACGCGCCATATAAGTAGGTAAATGTATTGCCAAAACCAATAAATACGGCGCACGCGACCGGCACTGAGTTATAGTACGCCGTAAGCTGAAAAATGCTTTCTGCCGCCAATATTTTTTCATAATGCTTTTTATGATGCAAACTGAATTTATCTCGGCTTCCGGTTTTATTCATCAGCATCCAAAACACTTCCAAATTTTTTTCCTGGACAATTTTTATATTTTTCTTTTCCGCTAGGGCAATATTATACCTGGTTTTAGGATGCATATTGCCGCGCAACTGGGCGGCAGTTTGGTTTAAATTAAGCAGCAGCGTGGTTGATGGGTTGATATCAATTGTTTTTTTGAAAAAAAACGAATGCGGCATAACTGGCAACACTCCCGGTTCAATTCTAAAAAATATACAATTTTTATTTTTTAAGTATTTTTTGATTATTTTATATATTTGTATTTTTTCATCTTCACTTCTAAGCGAATCAACAACAGGCCCTTTGGGGCAAAAGGCATACTGCCAGCCGAAAAAAATAGGGCTATATACCACCTGCGCTTGCGCTATAACTAATTCATTTTCTATGATCGCTAATCGTTCCACTTTTTTTCCTTCGGAAATTAAAATGTCGCCCCAAGCCCAGGATTGGGCAAAGCTATGAGGCTCTGGTTTTTGTAAAAACCAGCTGTCCCATTCGTTTTGATTTTTTATAACTGTAATTTGCATTGCCCTATCTTATCTAATCTGAATGGGAAAATCAAATTAAAAAGACCTTGTGTGTTAAGGTCTTTTTAATTTTTGATTTTGATAATTGTAGGTTTCTTTGGCAGAGAGAGCGGGATCGTGGTAAATTTGTTGATATTCTTTTTGCAGCCGTTTTTCCTTGCCTTTAAACCAGCCGGTTATGTCGGGGCCTAATAAAAAATCCCGAACATCTGCGCTCGCTGCCATTTTTTTATCTATAAAATACTTTTCTATGTCTTTTAAACGCTTCATCATCGGCAAAGCGCGCTCTCTCATGATAGAGCCTATGCCTTCTTGGGCGGTGGCAGCGCCTTTAAATTTTTCTACCAGTGGCGAGGTAAAACCCGGCTTAACGTTGCCGGCAAGATTTTTTATTTCTTTCAAGGAAGGCATCGGGAATTTACGTTCTTCCGTAAACTTATCAACTTCGGCATTAGCCTTCATTTGCTTGGGAGTAAGAAACCACTGTTCTTCGTCTGCTTCTTTGTTTGCGACCTTGGCCGCGGCCGCAAGCTCTGGATTGATTTCGTCTTTTGTTTTATCTTTCGCGCCGCGCGCCGCCAAATTTTCTACAATTTTACCGTCTTTGGCGAGGCGGACTACGATTTGCCTTAACTTTTGCATTTCTTTGTATAACTTTTTCAAATTTTTTCCTTGCGCGCCAAAAGCAAAAATTGGCGGTCTTGTAACGGCAACTTGATCATCGGTCTTGTTTTTAGTAAAAGCGCCATCGTATTTTCTGTATGCTTCAACATAGGCTTTTTGAGCTTCTTCAGCCATTTGTTCATTGGCCGCGTATTGTCGGTCTGCAAATGACTCTTCTGTTTCATTGTCATATGAAATTGTAATTTCCGGCTCTTCAGTATCTTCAATTTCTTTTTGGTATGCGGAGTCTACTTCCACAGTTTGTGAAGCGCCGGCTACTCGTTGCCGAACTTCTTTTTTCTGATTTTCCTCTGCCTCTTTAAGATCCAAAAATTCATTAAAGTTTTTTACCTTGCTTGGTTTGATTTTTGGGATATAATCCTCGGACACTTTAGGAACCGCTGTTAACTGTTCTTCAGTTAACAGTTCTCCGGGCTTACCCATCTTTCGTATATTTTCTAGTTCCGCGAGCGGCTCTTGCGCTTCTTCTATTTCTGCTCGCAGCTCCGCATTTGGTTCCGAAATTGGCCGGTGAATATCCGGCTTATCTTCAATCTCTCCCTTTTGCTCTCCTTTCAGCACGTCGGTTCTTTTATCAAATCTTTCCATCATTCTCTTTCTGGACGCTTCCGCTCGCTTACGATCTTCTTGCTTTTTCTTTTCCAAAATTTGTTCGGTTCTATCTTCAAATCTTTTTAAGGCTGCTTTTCTTTTGGCTACCGCTTCCGGCGTTCTGCTTTTTTCTATTTGGGCTTTTTTTGTTTGTTCCTGTTTTGCTTTTATGAGAGAATCAAAAGCACTCGTAAATTCTGGTGAAGACGAGAATTTTTTTCCTTCTGACCTTAAAGAAGATCCTTCTATCATATTGCGTTTTTTATTTATTTTTACCAAAACCTAAACGTTTCATTAAACGCCCGATGGCTGATTGATTTTCATCCCTCTTTTTTGCTTTGGCAATGGCCGCATTCCACTCCGCTTCTTCTGATTGCGTCTGCTTGTGGGCTTCCATTGATAATTTTCTCTTTGCCGCCTCTTCTTTATCCAACCATCTTTGCTCTTCCGCTGTTTTTCTGGCTTCTTCATCTGCCTGTAAGGTCTCTTTGATTTTTCCTCTCAAATCCACGCCACTGCCTTTTGCAGGGGCAGCAGTTTGGGCCGTAGATTCGGCGGCAGCGATTTTATCTTTGGCGGCTTTGATCGCCTGATTCCATTCCATTTCTTCGGATTTTTCGGCCGCGCTCATTTGAGCGGCTTTATCCAAACCTTCTAAAATACCGGAAATATCCGGCTGGTCTGTTTTAAATCCTGGGTTGGTTCCCTGCGCAAACTCCGCTTCTTCCTTATCTTCAGCCACACTGGTAGCCATATTTAGCTCAGCTTGTACTTTTTTCAACTTTTCTTTTTCACTTAACATTTCTTGAGGCCGAAATGATTCACCGCGCATATAATTTGATTAAAACTTTAAATAAAATATTTTTTAGCCTAGGCGCTCCTTCTAAAACTCTCAACATGCGCCGCGGCTTTTTCTTCTTGAGCTAAACTGTCTTCGGCCTGCTTTACATTTTGATGCAAGCGCGATAATTCTCTGACTTTATCACGGTTAAAAATTGTGAAAGCGAGTGTTGGCGGCTTCATTTCTAAAATTTGCCTATCTTCTTTTGATTTAAGTTTTGGATTATATTTTCTATATGCCTGGACATACTGTAACTGCGCGAGTTCTAAGGCATCTTCTCGCTGATTTGTTGAAGCTTCAAAAACCGGCACCGGTGCTTTTTCAGGACCTTTTGAAATTTTCGCGCGAATACTTTGCAGGTCTTTATCCGCAATAGCTTGAACTTCTTTTTTGGAAAGCTTTTTTAAATTTTTTTCGTTTAGCTGTGGAATATCGTCCGCGGTTAATTCTTCCAGGTCATTTTCAGAAAGCTCTGTAGTTTTATTTTCACGAATTTTCTTGAGTTCTTGAGCGGAAAGTTTTTTATATTCTTTTTGAGGTAAATTCACCAAATCTTCTCTGGTAGAAATTTCTTCCAAATCTTCATCAGCCAGATGAATTACATCTTGCTCTTTATCAAACACATCGTTGGTAGAAAGTCCCAGCGGCTTAATATCTACTTGCGTTATATCGTCCCAGGACGCATCTTCATCATAGTCATTGCCTCTTAAGTTTGCTTCATTAATTTTCGTCTTCCCTGTTCCCTTGGCAATATGCGTTGGTTTGGTGGAATCTTCAGTCCCTTTAGCAAAAACCTCTGGATGTTTTTTTTGAAAACGCAAATCCTCTACGACCATTTGCGCGTTTAGTCTTTGCTGTTCTTCCGGGGTTCTTTTTCTTTTTTGAGTTAAATCATCCAAAGCATCCGGTTTGGTCAGGTCAACTAAAGGAGCGGAGCCAGGGGCTTCGGTTTTTTTCCGAGGTTTTTTACTTGAACGCTCTGCCTCAGGGTTAAATCCTCCCTCGATCATAGAATTGGCTTAAAGATAAGTTTATACATATAAATTATACCATTTTTTAGCCATTTTGTCAAAGCAAAATGCCATTTTTTGCCCTATGTTAGCCTATCTCTTGCCAAAATTATAATTCTAGTGTATTGTATGGATTATTCATTACTTACTATAACTATACAATTATATGGGTTTACCCGGTCATAGACGAACGTCTTCTCACAAACGCCGCCGTGCCGCGCACTTCGCGCTCGCCGAAACTGCTTTTAACGCTTGTCCTAAATGCAAAAAACCACTTCGCCCACACCGCGCTTGCGCCTTTTGCGGTTATTACAAGGGTAAAAGCGTTATCAATGTAGACAAGCGCACCGCTCGTTCCGGCAGAAAGACCAAGGCTAAATAATAGTCTGATAAATCGTTACACTTGATAAAATTGATAAATCGCTTCACTTTAAGCTATTTGGCTTACTCATCTCTGACATTTTATCATTCTTATCATTAAAACATTTGGTTATGTCTAATCGCCACTTAGCCAGAAGCATCGCCATGCAAGCTCTATTTGAGTGGGATTTTAGGGGAAAACAAGAGCATAATGCGTTGCCAGATATCATGGAACGCGACCTGAAAGAATTCGGCCCAGGACTCGCGGAAACTGAATTTGCCAAAAAAATCATTGAGGAAGTGAAAAAAAACCTGGAAGAAATAGACGCGATTATTGAAAAATACGCGCCGCAGTGGCCCATAGACCAAATAACGATTATTGATCGTAATGTACTTCGCATTGGCATTTACGAGCTTAAACTTAATAACGAAGTGCCTCCAAAAGTCGCCATAAACGAAGCCATTGAACTTGCTAAAAACTTTGGCGGCCCTTCTTCGGGCAGATTTGTAAATGGCGTGCTTGGCGCCATATACAAAGATTTGGAAATCAAATCAACAAACGAAGCCAAGGCCTCCTAAAAAGAATATGTCAACAAATATTTTTAACCTGGCGGAAATTAAAGAAAAAGACTTCCCGGGTTTACAAGAAAAATTAGGTATAATCTTTAATAACCCTGACTATCTGGTGCAGGCTTTTGTGCATAGATCATATTTAAATGAACACCATGATTTTGTACTGGGGCATAATGAACGATTGGAATTTTTGGGAGACGCGGTGTTGGAATTAATTGTTACGGAATTTTTATATAAAGAATATGGCAACCCTGAAGGAGAACTTACCAATTGGCGCGCCGCGCTTGTAAATGCCAAAATCTTAGCAAGTATTGCCTATGAAATTGGTATGGAAGAATATTTATTCCTAAGTCACGGCGAAGCCAAAGACGCGGGCACCAAAGCCCGGGATTATATTATGGCCAATGCCATAGAGGCATTAATCGGTGCCATATATCTGGATAGCGGTTACGAAATAGCTCAACAATTTATTGCTCGTTGGGTTTTGACAAAATTGCCGTATATTTTGGAAAATGGATTATATTTGGATGCCAAAAGCCGTTTCCAGGAATCTGCCCAAGAAATTGAAGGCGCCACCCCAACCTACAAAGTATTGCATGAAGAAGGTCCGGATCATATCAAATCATTTAAGATCGGTGTATACTTGGGCAAAGATTTGATAGCCACGGGCGAAGGCACAAGTAAGCAAGAAGGCCAAACTGAAGCAGCCGAAGCCGCTTTAAAGATAAAGGGCTGGAAAGGACCGAAGATAAATATAATAAAGTTAAGCCCGTAAAATCAAAATTTTAACTCAACGGGTCGCTAGCTCAGCTGGTAGAGCAGATCCCTCTTAAGGATAAGGTCGTGGGTTCGATCCCCACGCGACCCACAAAAACCAGCCGTAATGGCTGGTTTTTTGCCCCTATAGTTTAATGGATAGAATGTCAGGCTTCGAACCTGAAGATGGGAGTTCGATTCTCTCTGGGGGCACAATAAATAACGACCCAAACTGTTGGGTCGTTATTTATTTGGTTGCCGGGAAAATCTACTTTATCTAGAATTTATCCACTTTTGCTTGGCAAAAAACATATTGACGGCCTATAAAAACAGGCATACTATTTTGTTAGTCCATGGGGGGACTAAATATGAGAAGCAGATGCAATCTACGGGGGAAATTGCGCTTGCTCCTGGCAGCGGGTGTCACTCTCGGTGTCTACCGAGGTGCCCTTGCGATCAAGGACTTGATCTTTTAGCCAAGATTGCTCTACCTGTCCACTAGATGGGTATAGCCCATGGCTAGCAGACTTCCCTGATCGGTCCATGTCGGACAACCACTCAACGAGGGCTAAGGCTCGGCTCGTTGAAATGGCCAACACTACCCGAGCCTGTCAACAAAGATATCCGGAGCAAATCGGGATATTTTTGTTTTATAAATATTTTCACTTAAACTAACCGCCCTCACAAAATTTTTGATTATACATATTGGGAGTTTTTGATTTATAAAAAATTATGTTTATTTTTTTTCTTCCAACTAATCTTCCCTAAAATTTTCGTAGTTAGTATATTGAAATTAATTTTTAAATTAAAATGTAATATTGACTGACCTGTGCATAACTTTTGCTTTTACTATTCACAATTTAAAAAAAACACTTTATAATAAATATGTCGAGAAAAATTTTTACAGCAATGCTTGTCTTGTAAAAGTTTCTTCATTAAGTTTTTTCTTTCCTCGCGAGTAGAAAAAACTTAAATAAAAATTTAATTCCGATAATACAGCCGCATTTGCGGCATGAATTATCGGAAATAAGAGAGGAGGTGCCCACATATGGCAGCAAAAAAGAAAGCTAAAAAAGCTAAAAAGAAAGCTAAAAAAGCTAAGAAAGCTAGATAGTCTTCTAAAATAAAAAGTCTCTTCACAAGAAGAGATTTTTTATTTTATATATCTTTTATTATAGTAGCCTGCTCTGTTTGTCGCTTGGCTTTGTTTTGGGCGGAATTACCTCTACTGAGCCAAAAATACCGTCGTACCCAGGCCTTACTTTTACCTTGCCGACGCGCATGTTGGCAATAGCGACAGCGATATCTTTATTAGAGACTTGTTTTTCAATTTCTTCTATGCCGCAGTACAGTAAAATTTTAAATTCACTGCCTAATTTTTTAATCATCGCTTCGTATTCTGCGATCACTTTCTTGCTAGATACGCCTACAGCCAGCACCTTTGCAATAATTTCTTTAAGCGGCACGATATATCTATGCGGAATAAAATTTTCTTTGATGATTTGGTCTTCGGATCTGTCGGCCAAATCTTCCACGCGGTGCAAAACACCGACTGTTACTTGTTTTTTACATTTTGGACATGAAAACTTTTTTGCCTTGGTTTCTTGGGGCGTAAGACACACGCCGCAAGATGCATGGCCATCATGATGATATTTGCCTTCTTCGGGATAGAATTCAACTGTATACAAAAATTTTTTCCTATCGCCGGTTTTTATTACTTTTATAATTTCATCATAAGTAAAATCATTACCGAGATTAAATACATTGGCTTCACGGCCCAAATTATTCAAACTATGCGCGTCTGAATTGGAAACAAGCGTAATCTTGTCTAACGCTGACAAATGATGGTTCATAACCGGATCGCTGGAAAGACCGGTCTCTATGGCGGTAATATGCGGCGTTAGCTCTTCAAAACAATCCTCTACTCGGTCATACCCGGATTTGGAACCAAATATGGCAAACCAGGGGGTCCAGGCATGAGCCGGAATCATCATAAAACCAGGGTCAATATCCAACATTATCTGCAAAATAGCCTTGGCCGAGAGACCCATAATTGGCCGACCGTCCGAACGGATATTTACCCCTTTTTCTTCCAAAACAGCGTTAAATTTTTCTACGGCTTCTATAGAGGGCGCCAAAATCAACAAGTGCACGCGGCGGGTGGCATCTTTATGCTTGTAAATACAGGAAATTTCCGTACCCAGGATAAAACGGGTTTTACTGCTATTATCTTTTAATTTGTATACCCCTTGTCTTTCTTCTGCCAAATTTTCTTTAATATGCTGTACCCAAGCCGGATGAGTAAAGTCGCCAGTCGCTACTATATCTACACCCTTTTGCTCGCACACACTCGCAATTTTTGGCAATTCTAAATCGCGCGAACAAGCGCGCGAATAGCGAGAGTGGATATGCAAATCAAGAATTTTTTCAGGCATAATATTTTGTCCATTCTTTTGGCGTAGGAACTTCTATAATTTTTCTCTCTGCGCCAGTAGCCAAATTAAAACCAAGAGAAGTCGCAGCGAGCGCAATAGCCTGGTCTGGTAACGTATCCGTGCTGCCATACTTAATATCCCCTATAATAGGGCTGATAGTAAAGGCCAGCTGAGATCTAATCTGATGTGACCGACCCGTACCAAGCTTAATTTTTAACAGCGAATATTTGCCGTTGGATTGGATAACTTCATAAAAAAGCTCAGCTGGCTGGCTGCCGACAACTTGATGATCATACACTGTCGTTTTGTTTTTATTTTCATCTTTTATGAGCCAATGCGCCAATACACCATTTTTATTTTCCGGTTTGCCTGCTACTACGGCATGATATATTTTTTCTACAGTATGTTCTCGCCATTGCTCGGACAACCTACTAGCTCCCTTGCTAGTTTTAGCAAATAGAACTATGCCTTGCACATTTCTATCCAACCGGTGAACTAAACCGAGAAAAACATTGCCCGGTTTATTATATGTATCTTTTAAATATTCTTTGACCTCATCCATCAAGCATCTATCTTTGCTTTTATCCGCCTGCACCAACACACCCGCCGGTTTATAGACGGCAATAAGGTGGTTGTCTTCGTATAAAACTTTAAGTGACATATTATAGAGAACTCCAGCGGGCAAAAATACCGGCTGGCAATAACCGCTTACTATCTTTCTCGGCAATCGTTAGTTCACCAATCTCAACATTACCGCCAAATTGCTTCATTAAATCTCCCAAACTATTTTTATATGCCACAGCCGAATAGCCGGAAGCATAGCCGTTAATGATAAAAAATAATGGTTTATCACTCAGAATTTGTTTGCAATCATCTAATAAATTCAAAAGGTTTTCTTCAATTTTCCACATCTCCCCGCCCGGGCCATGGCCAAATGCCGGCGGATCCATAATTATCCCCTCGTATTTCTTACCTCGTTTTATCTCTCGGGTTACAAATTTTTGCGCGTCATCCAAAATCCAACGAATTGGCTTGTCGGCTAAGCCGGATAGTTCGGCATTATCCCTAGCCCAGCCAATTGCAGATTTTGACCCATCTACATGCACCACTTCAGCCCCAGCTTGCGCGGCAGCCAAAGATGCTCCGCCCGTATACCCAAAAAGATTAAGGACTTTGGGATTTTCTGAGCTCTTTGATTTGGCTAATTTTTCCCTAATCCAATCCCAATTTGTAGATTGTTCGGGAAATATACCGGTATGTTTAAACGCCGACAGTTTGATCCAAAATTTAAGCCCGCCAAATTCTATAGGCCAACGATCTGGCACAGTGCCTCGCACGCTCCAATTAGCATCTGCGCTGGCACGTACAAAATATGCATCTGCCTTTCGCCATTCTGTTTCAGATAAATTTTTATTCCACAAAGTCTGTGGGTCGGGCCTGGCAACCACTATATCCCCATAACGTTCCAATTTCTCTCCATCACCGCTATCCAACAGTTCATAATCTTTGGCCGGCACTGTAGTTAAAATGTTATATGCTGACATATTTTTCTAAATTAAATCCATTCTAAATTCCGCGCCATAATTTTTAAAACCCAAACTTTCGTACCAGCTGCAGACTACGCCACGGCTGCTTCGGGTGGTGGCTACCAGTTTATAACAACCGATACGATTTGCTTCGGCGATAGCCTCTTTGACTAGGGTTGTGCCAATGCCTTTGCCCCGTTCACTTTCACTTACAAAAATATCTTCCAAGAGTCCATACGGTTCTTTATGAAGATCGTTATATATAATGTACAGCCAAATCCGCCCAATCTCGCGGCCTTCTTCGGTGGCGGCAATCCTTAAACCATAACAATCTTTTTTTACTTCTTTTTGCACTTGCATATTTTAAATTTCTTTCTTCAATACTTTGGCTAATTTAACCGGATCCAACAAACTGTCGGACGCCTCCAAATCAAAGGCTTTAATTGTTTTACCTTTCAAATTTTCTTTATCAAATTTAAATACACCCCATTTTTTCTGTTTATAAAATTCTTTTTGTTTTTTATTTAATTTATGATTATTATAAATTACTAAATCAATCTGGCGCGGCAAATACTGTTCTAACTGAATAATCATTTCGCTTAATTTTTCCGGCCCGGTTTCTCCATCCAAGCGATACGCATTGCCAGCCACATAAATTATTTTAGCCTTGGATTTTTTTATCGCTTCTTTTACCCCTTTGGGCAAAAGCGTGGCTACCAAACTAGTATACAAACTGCCGGGGCTTAAAATTATAATATCGGCCTCTTTTATGGCCGCCACTGCTTTGGGGTAGGCCTTGGCTCGCGGCTCCAGCCAAACACGTTTTATTTTCCAGCCTCTATTATAAACCGGGTTATCAATAAAAGCCTCGGTTTTGATAATTTTTCCATTATCCAATTCGGCCACCAAATTTATATTTTCCAAAGTAACCGGATAAACGTTGCCTTTGGCTTCCACGCTTTGCGACAACGCTTCCAAGGCATGAAGAAAATTACGGCTATACTGGCTAATAAGGGTGAGAAATAAATTACCCAGATTGTGACTGTCTAGTTTGCCCACGCCTTTAAATCTTGGCTTATAAAAAATTTGTCTGAGCATTTTGTAATCATATTTTGAAAGTGACAAAACCGCGCGCATAATATCTCCCGGCGGAAGCGTATTAAATTCTTTGCGCAGCTTGCCCGAAGAACCGCCAGAATCACTCATAGAAATAACGGCGGAAATATCAAAATTATCGGCATACTTTTTTAGCCCCTCTAAACATACGGCCGAACCATTCCCCCCGCCAATGACCACTATTTTCTTATTCATAATTCTAAGGATGAGACAAATAAGAAAATGTATTTTCTTATTTGCGAGGCCTGACGAATTAAAAGCTTTGCTTCTACTTAACACCTAAAAAATCATAAATTTCTTTATCGTCCAATGATTTTACAATCAAATCAGCGCTTGAATAATCGCCGATTGACCAGCGGTCGTCGTGCCTGACAACACATTGCATACCAGCCCGCTTGGCCGCATTTAGCCCATTTTCAGAATCTTCTACAACCACACAATCCTTTGGGTCTACTCCCAACACCTCGGCTGCATAAAGAAATACCGCCGGATCCGGTTTGCCAATATAATCCACGTGGTCGGTGGAAGCTAGAGTGTCAAAATAATTATGCCAATCAAACCTATCTACAATAATTTTTATTCTTTCCAAACTGGAGCCGGAAGCAATAGCGGTCTTTTTATTATTTTGATTTTTAATTTGTTTAAGCAAATCCGTGGCGCCCACTAGCGGCAAAGCATGGACTTTGTATACATCTTCGCTGGTAGCAAGTTTGTGAGCCATTATTTCTTCAACCGAGTGCGGCAAATTATGCATCTCTTTAAAAAGTTTTGAGGACTGGGCCATACTTTTGCCATCTACCAGCTTAACATCCTCCCGCACATAGGGGACGTTAAATTTTTTTATAAAATTTTGGTAGGCCGCCAACCAATGCAAGCTGGTATCCACCAGCGTGCCATCCATATCAAAAAGTATTGCTTTAAAATTTTGCATATAGTTATTCAACGGTTACTGATTTAGCTAAATTTCTTGGCCTGTCCACATCTCTGCCTAGGGCCACGGCCGTGTGGTAGGCAAACAATTGCAGTGGAAGGGTATTAAGCAGCGGTTCCAATACTTCCATAGTGGGCGGGACATAAATAACATCTTGAGCCAACTCTGCCGCACCCATATCACCTTCGGTGGCCACGAGAATTATAGGCGCTTTACGGGCTTTAATTTCTTCAATATTACTGCGCATTTTATCGTATAACTGATTTTTTGTCATTATGGCAAAAACTGGAAATTCAGGCGATAAGAGGGCGATTGGGCCGTGTTTCATTTCGCCGCCCGCCACAGCTTCACTATGAATATAGCTGATTTCTTTTAACTTAAGCGAGCCTTCCATTGCCACCGGAAAATTTACGCCGCGTCCTAAAAATAAAAAGTCGTGATAGTTTTTATATTTCTCCGCCAACTCTTTTATTTTATCGCTCTGCTGTAAAATTAATTTCATTTTCTCTGGAATTTCCAGAAGCGCTTCCAGCAGTCTTTGACCGGTAGCTACACTTAAATTTTTTAAACGCCCAAATTGCAACGCATACAGAAGCAGCACCGCAACCATGTTGGTAAAAGCCTTGGTAGAAGCTACGGCTAGTTCGGGGCCGGCGTGGATATAAGTACCACCATCAGTTTCGCGCGCAATGGTTGAACCGACCATATTTACGATACCCCGCACAAACGCGCCTTTTCTTTTTGCTTCTTTAAGCGCCGCCAAAGTGTCGGCCGTTTCACCGGATTGGGAAATGCCAAACACTAATGTTTGATTATCTATAATAGGGTCGCGATAACGAAATTCACTGGCCACATCTACTTCTACCGGAATGCCGGCCAAACGCTCAAACATATACTTGCCTGCCATGGCCGCATACGAAGCCGTGCCGCAGGCAATAAGGACAATTCTTTTTATCTCCCGCATTTCTGGTTCGGACATATTAAGTCCGCCCAAATGCGCCGTGCCATCTGCCAACTTAAACCGGCCGCGAATTGCGTCTTGCAATACGGTCGGCTGATCAAAAATTTCTTTAAGCATGAAATGAGCAAAGCCTTGTTTTTGGGCGCTGGCCTCGTCCCATTCTATTTTACTTACTTTTTTTGCAACCTGTTGATCTTTTAAATTTACGATATACATGTCTGTTCGTTTTATTTCCGCCACTTCGCCATCTTCCAAAAAAATAACATTTTTGGTATAGGCGAGCATTGGTGTGGCATCGCTGGCGACAAAATATTCGTTTTCTCCCAGGCCGATTACCAGCGGACTGCCCATGCGCGCGCAGACAAGCGTCCCCGGATGATCTTTATGCATAATAGCCAACCCATAGGTACCTCGCACTTGATCCAGCGCTGAGAGCACTGCCTGACGCAAATCGCCGGTATATTCTTTTTCAATGAGGTGCGCCAAAACTTCGGAGTCTGTTTCCGAAGTATATCTATGATTGCTTCCTAACGATTCTTTAAGCTCGCGATAATTTTCTATAATCCCGTTGTGGGCTAACACAATGTTGCCGGTACAATCGGTGTGCGGATGAGTATTAGGTTCGGTAACCCCGCCATGCGTTGCCCATCGTGTGTGAGCAATACCAAATGTACTATCAAAACTCTGATTCTTCAGTTTTTCAGAAAGATTATCAATCTTGCCTACGGCTTTTACCAAGCATGGCTGTCCATTTTCAAAGACAGCCAGTCCAGCGCTATCATAGCCGCGATATTCCAAACGACGCAAACCCCCGATTAAAATCGGCAGTGCTTGTTTGGAACCAATGTAGGCTATGATACCGCACATACTATTTTATTTTTTTCTTTGGTGATTTCATAATATTAAAAACTTGAGCCACCATTTCCGTTAACTCATCCGTATTTTTACCATTATCATCTTTCAAAAACTCTTCCACCCAAGCATTTATTCTATCTACCAGAACATCAATTTCTTGAATTTTTGTTTCATGCCCTGCGGGGGCTGGCATGTTATATTTTTCAGTAAATTTTAAAACTACTTTCCCGTTTTTTTGAGCAGCAATTTCTTTGCATCTGCTCTTAAAAAAATCAACATCAACTTCCCCGCTTCTTAGGGTTTGTAGATTTATATCCATACCAACAAATTCATTTATGTAATCGTATTTAAACAAATTTTCTGGCGATAATTTGGCTTCTGATTCTGACATAAAAAATTAAATAATACTTTTTCGTTTATCGGCTTCTTCCAGCTCGGCGGGCGTATTTACACCAAACCACTCTTTATTATCTTTTAACTTTACCACTTGCACCTTTAAGGCCGCATTACTTGCCATAGCCAGAGCGGTTGGCAAGCCATACTCACCCAATTTACGAAGAGGCGGCATAGATGGGAACATGTTCTCAAACCAAAATCTCTCAAAGCAAAAAGTGCCTGTGCTAATTTCTTTTATTTTTTTCTGTTCGTCGCTTAGATATTCTTTTTCTATTATTTCTACTATCCCGTCTGGATGCTTGATTATTCTTCCATAAGAAATCGGATCCGCTAGCTCGGCTGACAAAACCGAGGCTACCGCTTTGGACTCGCTATGCTGTTCTATAAAATCCAAAACCGCTTCTGCAGAATAAAAGGCGCTATCATCGCCGTTTATTACCAAAATATGTTCAAGCTGCGATGGCAAAGATTTGGCGCCGACATACGCAGCATGAGCCGTACCTTTTTGTTCTACTTGCTCGGCATAGCTAACACGACCGTCAAAATAATCTTGTATTTTTTCTTTATGAAAGCCCACTACCAACATAATTTGCTCGGCTGTAAAACCAATTTTTTCTAAGTTATTTATAATATAACTAACAATGGGCTTACCCCCTATTTCACACATTACTTTGGGTTTGTCTGTACAATTTAGGCGGGTGCCGCGGCCGGCAGCTAGTATTACTACGCCCCAATTATTTAATTTGCTGTTCAACATATTGTTTAATCTCGGTTAGAGTTTTAAAATACGGCACGCCCACCTCTTTTACCTGATCTTCCGTGTACCGCACGGTATTAAATTTTGTAATAACTGTGGCAAATGGCGCTTCTTTAACTACCGATGTATTTTCATACACATTATCATTTACAAAAAATATTTTTTCTTCGTTATAATTATTGATCAGATACTTTTCTTTATCCCCGCCAACTATGATAACCTTATCAAAATACTCAACAATACGGCTGCCGTTGATTTTATGCAATTGAAAATTTTCATCGCCGGCTGAAAGCAGAATTACGTTTTTAGAAACACTTTTTAAAAACTGTAAAAATGACACCGTATCGGCAAAGATATAATCTTTTGAAAACAGCGCGGTGAGCTCGGCTTCTACCGTGGGCGGCAGCGCGTAACCCAGATCGCGCAAAAACTGCGCGTGTTCTTCAAAGGTATAATCATAATGATGCGGCGAGACGGTGCATAAAGATTTTAGGAATGTTTTTTTAATATCCGCCAAAGACGCGCCATACCTGCCAAATATATTAAAAATATCCGTTTCAAAAGCAACCGTGTTATATATGGTATTATCCCAGTCTACAAAGGCGTAATTGAACATAATGTCTATTTTCTGATACTACTTGCTCAAAACAATTTCTGAGATTATTTTAAACCTGTTTGCCACTTCTGTGTGTAAAAAATTCTGTTTATCTTCTTCGGTTTTGTAATCCGGTATCTCTTGCCACAGCGCCCGACCGGCCAAAAATCCGACTGCGCCCGCTTGCACGGCATCTCTTAATTGCTCGGCAAATCCGACAAATTTTTCGCCCCTGGTTAAAAGAATCCACGGTGTAGTACCAACAAGCTCTGTGATTTTTTTACATGACTCCAAATCTCCGGGATATTCTAGCTTCCAAACATCGGGAACAACGCTGTGTTCCAACAACATTTGCACAGAACGCAACACCCACTGGGCACGAGTTTTCCCCAACTCTTCATTGCCATAAGTGACTATTTCCAAAAATAATGGCAGGTCATTTTGATGCGCGTCTTCCAAAGCTTGTTTTGCCACTTCTATCTGCTTTTCGCAATTACCGGCTTCAGGATTAAAATATAACAATAACTTTGCGCCGCTGGCTCCCCAATCTTTTAACTGTTTAGCACTATACCCCAGCTCGGTTGCACGCTCGCCGGCAGCATCTGTGTAACCGCTTTTTTCCAACGGCAATAAATACGGCTTAGCTTTTGATTTGTACCCAACCAAACCCCAATCTACATCTATAAGCACACCACTGCATTGGTCTTCAACAGCACTTATGATTTGGCCTTTGATTTTAATAAGTTCTTCGTTTGTAACTGAATCCGGATCTTCGGGTTTAACGTATTTTTTAAAACTGCCTCGGTGATCTAAAGCAAGCATTAAATATTTGCCTTGATTTTGAAAAATAGAAAGATTCATAATTATAATTTTCTACACTACAGGTAATTTAAGACATTTTTTCTACGAGCTTTTCGTTTATAAAGGTGAAAATACCAACACAAACGAAGCTCCAGTTCGCTGTAGATTACCATACAAAAAAATGAGCGTCAAAAGGATTTGAACGCTCATTTTTTGCATACAATTCTCAATATTATAACCTTTATAATCCTGAGAGTTGTGGTCTGTCTCACGAAGAGAACAGACCGAACGACACCGACCCCCAAGGGGGCACGGGTGGCCGCTGTTGCGGCCAAGAAAAGAACATATCCTGGTGGCCCTACGGCAGCTTATTCCAGTACTTGGCAGTGCGTAGCGCAGCACCAATTGTACTAAGAACTACCGCATATATCAGCACATCTCCCAGACCAGGATCCAAGCTGGACATCAAGTAGCTGTTCTGGATACCCGCCAGCCCCAGAAGGAAGATTGGGATCACACTCAGGACCCAGGTCTTCCAGAACATCTCCCAACGGGAGTAGCACATTTTCCATGCCCTGTACCGGTCATACCACGAAAACTCATCATCGTGGCCTTCCGAGACGTACGGCTCCAGTGCCACCTGAAAGCCGATGCCCAGGGCGATACCAGCGGCGATGATTGCGCCGAACCAGTATCCAGAAACACCTTCGTCGATCAAGAAACCGAAGAGGGTGGCCAGCAAGAGTCCCAGGCTGGCAAGGCCAACCACGAACCCCTTCAGAAACCGCTGGATGCCAAACGTGACGCTGCTCATGGAACTCTCCCTATAGCCGAGGAAAACTCAGGTTCTTTTTCTCAACCCGTGCACTACGCAAGGGGAGGGAACCTTTCACTAAATAAGCTGTATTATCTAGTGAAAAATTCCCTAAAATAACAAATAATAATAGCACAAAATAAGGGTTTTGTCAACCCTGTTAAAGCTAAATTTCAGCAACAAAAAAGACCATTGTCCTGGCGACGGCCTACTTTTGCATTGCTGCTATCATCGGCGCTAACTGGCTTAACTGCTGTGTTCGGGATGGGAACAGGTGTGGCCCAGTCGCTCATGTCACCAAGAAAATGGTCTTTTTTGTTTTTATAGTTTAGAAAATTCACTGGTACAACAATAATAGAGTATATTCAAGAATCAGACGAAGATTCTTGAATCAAAGCACTACTTAGTGCTTCTTTCGTGCGCTTGACCGATTAGTACATCTCAGCTCAACACCTTACGGTGCTTACACTTAATGCCTATCAACCTTGTAGTCTACAAGGGGTCTATAACGAATGTTAATCTTGAAGACGGCTTCACGCTTATATGCTTTCAGCGTTTATCCGTGCCAAATAATAGCTACCCAGCAATGCCCTTGGTAGGACAACTGGTACACCAGAGATTTGTTCTTTCCGGTCCTCTCGTACTAGGAAAGAGCCTTCTCAACATTCAACGCCCGTAACAGATAGGAGACCGA
>CAZUFD010000008.1:0-46022 GCA_964619625.1 uncultured Gammaproteobacteria bacterium
TTCATATACGAAATGAATGAGAGAAATAGCCAGTGAGATATTTATAACCGCTTGCGAGTTATAAATATTGAATCTGGATATTTCCGAGTGAATGAGTATATATGCGGCGAAGCCCCTATGATAAATTTTTTAAAAAACTATCAATTTCTTTTTTTGGATTGGCACCTTTATAAATAATTTTATAAATTAAATCCGCCAGCGGGGTTTTTAATTTATATTTTTTAGATAAAATATTTAACGCGCGCGCTGCTGACATGCCCTCTACCACCTTTTCTACTTTGGCTACAGCTTTATCTGGCGTTAGGCCATTGCCCAAAAATTCCCCGAACCTTCTGTTTCTGCTGGCGCTAGATAAACCTGTGCCGGCCAAATCTCCCAAACCAGCCAACCCATAGACTGTTTCTGGCCGCCCTCCCATTTTTTGAACTACTAAAACCATTTCTTTAAGGGCCATAACAAACAAAACTGCCTTGGTGTTAGTGGGAATTTCCAAACCGTCGCAAATACCCATAGCAATGGTATAAACATTTTTAAATGATCCGGACGTTTCTACTCCTATTATATCGCTAGAAGGTATTAGTTTTAAGCTTTCATTTTCCATCACTTTTTTTATAATCTTGATCGCGCTTTTATCCCTTGACACGACATTCATGGCAGTGAATTTACCTAAAACCATTTGCCTGGCAATAGCCGGGCCGGAAATAGAGGCGATTTTATTTTTTGGCAAAATCTTACCCAAAACATCGGTTGTCAGAGAATATTTTGCGCCCTCAAAATCTAAGCCTTTTGACACATCCACGCAAACAGCGCTCTTTGGAATATGCGGCGCGGCGCTTTTTACAATATTTTTCACAAAACCGCTCGGCACGATAACAAAAATAATATCGGCGCCCGACACGGCTTGGTGAATATCCAATTCACAATGAATATTTGCCGATAGCTTTATACCCGGTAAATACTTTTTATTTTCTCCTAATTCTTTGATTTGTCTTAGCGGCTCAAGATCATCGACATGATTCCATAATTTTACTTCAAAACCGTTGGAAGCAACTACTTGCGCCACCGCCGTCCCCATATTACCAGCTCCTAAAACTGCTACTAGTTCTTTTTTTGGCATAGTATTATTCAGTGTATAACGAGTTCATTGTACACTATTAAACCCTGATTTTCAAACAAAAAACAGCCCTTATTTTGGACTGTTTTTTTGTAATTTTTATTCTAAAATTCCATCCAAGTTCACGTCGTACAGTATCTCTTCATTTAACTGGCGGTAACCGATAATTTCTTCCGGTTTAAACCAGATTTTCATTTCACGCTGAGCTTCTTCCGGCTTATCGGAACAGTGGATTAAATTTCGTACGGCGCGCTCGTCTTGACTGGAAAGATTATATGAATCCAAAGTAAAATCACCGCGAATTGTGCCGACATCCGATGTTAATGGTTCGGTGCCGCCTACTAATTTTGTCACAATGCCCACAGCCTGATTCCCAGAAAGCACCATAGCAACCACCGGTCCGGAAGTCATAAATTTTACGAGTGCTCGCACGATATCTTTGCCATATTCTACAGCTTCCTTATCCACCGGAAGTCCTAACGACTCGCGATCGTTTATGGTACGTTCGCCTTTTTTAAGAAACCAAGCTTCGTCTTTGTTATAATGGCTCCAGCACTGCTCTTCGGTAGGCACTACCATTTTTAAAGCGCTAATTTTTAAGCCAACTCGTTCTATTCTTTTTAAAATTTCTCCAACCAAACCACGCTGCACGCCATCGGGTTTGATCATCACAAATGTTCTTTCTGCGGAAGGGTGGGTCATAATAAATTCTTTAGTGGTTAATAAGGTGTTTAATTTGTTTAATGATAGTCTAAAATAGATAAAAAGTCAACCCCGCACCAAAGCTAGAAAATAACATAAAATCTAAAGCCCACCTTCTTTTCTACCTGCTTCACGTGCGCAATTAAGCCGGCCATAATAATAGATTTATTTTTAATATCCCGCGCATAGCAGTATGCCCGAACCGCTTTGACCATTCGCTTCTTTTTGGCATAGGTAATAGAATCGTCGTGAGCCAGTTCGCTATCTCTTCTGGTTTTTACTTCCACAAAATAATAATCATCGCCTTTGGCGGCGATGATATCTATTTCACCTAAGGTAGTATGATAATTGCGTTCAATAATTGAAAACCCGTGTCGCTGTAAAAAATCACAAGCCTGGATTTCTCCCCAATCGCCTAAATTTTTTCTTCTCCTTACCATGATAATGAAGCTGTATTATTTATGTGATTTTGGCAAGTATTTTTCTATTTGAACGCGCTTTTCTTCTTCTTGCTTGATATCCGGGACTCTTTTAACCATGTAACGCGCTATAGTTGATAACCACCAGATAAATACTGCCAGCCACAATAATAACCAAAAACGCCAAGCTAAAAACACAGCCCCTTCCTGACGGAAGAACATCCATACCAATCCCAAAAAACCCATGGCCATGCCTAAGTTACCTAATCTTTTTAAAATTATTTTTTTAAATTTTTCTTCTTTAAACTGAGATACTATTTTACAAATTAGACCCGCTACGATACACAATAAAAACCCGCCGATGAGCAGCCACAGCGACGACCCCTGAGCCGCAAACGGCTGGCCAAACCAATAATCCAACTTAAACAAATTTGCGATGTTCATATACGAAATGAATGAGAGAAATAGCCAGTGAGATATTTATAACCGCTTGCGAGTTATAAATATTGAATCTGGATATTTCCGAGTGAATGAGTATATATGGGCTTTAGCCCCTATACGGTTTTATTAAACTTTTTCAAAAATTAAAGAAAAATGATAATCTCCAGGAAACAACTTATCTATAAATTTTAAATTCTGTTTTGCGGCTAAACTGGTTATTTCATCCGGATTAACCATTAGTTCCGGCGACGGCCCAAGCATGCCGAGTTTTTTTGCCCAATCTACAATCACCAGGTATCCGCCCTTTTTTAACATGCGCGCGCCTTCTTGCAAAGAAGCTTGCTTATTCTTTAGCTGAAATAATACATTAACATAAAAACATACGTCAAGGGAGCCGTCCGGGATAGGGGTCTTTCCCGGCAACTCTATATCAGACCATACGGTCTGTACGTTATCAAAACCTTCGCTCCGAGCCAGGCTTTTTATGCTTTCTAAAATATTCTTTACCACGTCTACGGCATAGACTATACCCTTGTCTCCCACCACCTTTACCGCGGGAAACACAAAATGGCCCGTTCGGCCGCAACCCAAATCCGCTACCCGCTGCCCTTCGGACAAAGATATTTTTTCAAAAATTTTATACGGGTCAATTAAAGCTGTGCCTGAATGAGCCATATGGCCTACTTGATTTTAACGGATAAAAATTTTGCCAATTGTTCCAAGCAAAAAACTCTGGTGCAAATTGGTAATAGCTAAAAACCCAAAAAATATAAACGCGATTCCGATAAGTTTATACATAAGCCGTGTGCCGCCGCTTGTGCCCAGATGCTCTTCGGCCCAGGCATTGGATCCAAAATTTTGCACAAACCATTCAGTTTTAAGAACTAATAAAATACCCACAAGCACCATGATAATTCCGATGATATAACGCATAGCAATAAATTATTTTAAAAACACTGCTTAAATAATAGCATTTTTATAGAAAAAAGTGAAATACAAAAACAAATAGCCGCGCGGCTACTATAAAATTTGCATGTGCCCAGGAGAGGACTCGAACCTCCATTCCCTTGCGAGAGCTACCACCTCAAGGTAGTGCGTCTACCAATTTCGCCACCTGGGCATGAGTGTTTAAAACTTTCTGTCTCTGCCGACAATCATTTCCACTTTACTGTGAGCCAGTTTTATTTTTACCTTAATCTCTTTAGATATCTTTCCGTCGGCTTCCACGGTAAAAGGTTCCCGACCGGTAATTATCATTTCTTCAAAGGGAAAGATGCTTGGTTCCTCATATTTATATCCCCACCAGCCGCTTTTTGTCAATGGCCTAATGAAGGCTTCCAGCTTGCCATCTTGGGGATGTACCACGTGCTGTTCTTTATCTTTTTTATCCCGTTTCCAAAAAAATGGCTGCAAGTTACAAACAATTACTTCCATTTTATCAGCGGCCGTTACTTTAAATCGCTCATCATAAACTACCTCCAAATTAGAAGGCATGACTTTTAGCTGGGAAACAAAATATCTGTTATTCATCCATCCCACATCCAAAAACTCTTTGCGACGACGTGAAAGCACCGTACAGGCTTCTACTCCAACCGGAATGCCCAAGACTTCGGCAATGGTGTTGTTTGGCCCCACAGGCAAAAAACCAAACGTACAATTGGCGGTGGCGCTGCGAGACAGAATTTGTCCAAACGTGGCGTCGTTGCCAACAATCACGATGGTTTTGGCGCCGCGTTTTATCTCGTCCTCAATAATAGTTTTACAATCCGTGTAATTCTGCAAGCGTAAAATTTTTCCAGCTATGCCGTAGTCGGTAAGTACGACCTCCATGGAGTGGACGATGGGAAGAAAATTTTTTTGACGTAAAAAATTGTCGTAGATATACACATACATAACACCAGTAAACTCTTACTCCTTTTTCAAACCAATTTAACCAAAAAGCGGCGCGGCTTCTTCGGATTTTTTAAAAGTTTTTGTTTTAATCGGTTTTTCAGCTTCTACTCCCGGCATGGTTACTTTACCATACAGCGTCGCACCGGATTCAATTCTCAAATCTTTCATGTCTATATCACCGATAACTTTTGACGTGGAAGTTAATTCGAGCGACTCCTTAATTTTCATATTTCCCTTTACCTCTCCGGCAATTGTGGCGCTGCCTGCCCGGACATTGGCAATAATCTTTGCGCCCATTTCCACGGTTAAATGTTTACTGGTAAATACGCTGCCCGATACCGTTCCTTTTACAACGATATTTCCTTCGGAGGCAAAATCACCTTCTACATTTACCGATGGGCCAACCACGGTTTCCACTTCATCATGAATATCCGGTCGAGATTCATCAAGAACTTCCGGTTCATTATTTTCTGGAGCAACTTTGGAGGAGTTTCTTTGGAAAATCATATTTGAAATGAGTGAGGAAGAAGTTAAATGTGTTTAACTTCTTCCGAGCGAATGAGAATATATGGGCAAGGGCCCCTATAGTGGTAGATATTAATTATATAGTGAAAAAATGATTAAATTATATAGACTAATTATATACTATTTTTATAAAAAAACCAACTACGCAGCTGGGGCGGGGGGTTTAAACGGAATCCAAAAACCAAACTCACTGCCTTTACCCAAGCCATCGCTATACGCCCACACACGGCCGCTGTGCGCTTCCACGAATTTACGACAGACATATAGCCCCAAACCCGTACCGCTGACCGCAATCGTGCGCACATTATTTCCCCGATAAAATTTATGATAAAAATTTCCTTCATCTTCTTTGTCAAAGCCAATCCCCTGGTCTTTTACCCGTACCGATACGCCATTTTTCTCTTCCTTTAATTCCACCTTCACAGTTCCCTTATCGCTATATTTTAAAGCATTATCTATAAAATTATATATAACATGGTGCATTTTTTCTTGATCACAATAAATGCTCTTAAATTCTTTCGGGCAAGCCCACTGGATTTTTATTTTCTTTTCCTTCGCTTTTATTTTTAAATCATTAGTCGCGTCATTTATCAAACTGCGAATATTTACTTCCGCAAATACATATTTGGTACGGCCCTGTTCAATACGCGTAATATCCAGCAGTTTATCAACCAACTTTACCAAATGTTCGTTATTGATATCCATGTCGCCCAGCACCTTGGCGGTTGCTGGCTCAATTTTACCATAACTGCCGTCTTTAATTAGTTCTATATATCCTTTTAAAATAGACAGTGGCGTACGTAATTGATGCGAAGCGATCGTTAAAAATTCAGTTTTTTGTTCATCTAACTCCTGCAGGCGCGCATTAGCCGATTCCAGGGAATCCGCTAATTTTGTAACTTCTTCCCGCCTTCTGACCTCATTGCGAACACTTTTAATTAACAAATAGGAAACAGACATTACCGCAAAGACAACAATAATATTTATAACCAATTGCTGGTAGGTTCCAGAAAGAATAAGTTGAACAAACAAAAAAAAGTTTAGAATGAGCACAAAACCCTCTGTAGCAATAACCTTAATATCCAACAGCTGATGCCGCAGAATTGCATAGGTTGTAAATACAGCTACAATGGTTGAAAAAAACTGGCCCATCCAATTTAGTTCAAAATATCCAAACCAAGGCAAAATGAGATTGGTCGCCATGGCTAGATTCGCGGCGAAAAAATAACCTACAAGGATAGATAGAATCTGGCTGCGCATCACTCCGGTTGAGCGCCGCATCTTTCTAAATAAATTAATAAAACCGAGTAAGAAAAACAGGCTGATGTGTGTAGAGTATAGTATATAAAGCGGACCCCATAAAATTATATCTTCACCATCACTAACCAGAGAAACCCCTTTTATCATTAGGGTCGGATGTAAGCACAATAATACGATAAGTATGTTTTCTACCAGTAAAGCCAGCTGAACCCAGATAGAGATTTTTTTATTATCCGGAAAAACACAAGTAAATAAAAAAAAGCTGGTGGAAGTAAACGATGCCATTATATATAAAAGTCGCGCCCAGAGCACCACCTCGCCAAACATATGGCTGCGGTAAAATACCATTGGCAATACCCATCCGGCTATAGCCAGAATGGCCACGGAATATGCCTTACCGCCTGGCGTCTTGCGTCCGTATCGATATAACAACCAAAGCAAAACAGCGTGAATAATAAGAGAAATCACGACAATGATATTACGAAAATCTAACTCAAACATAACTAAAATATTTTCCTATCATCTTTATATAATTATACACGTTGTGTTTTAAAAAAACAAAACATTCAATAATACTATTGAATGTTTTGTAATTTTCGCGAACGCCCCGGTGCGTTCGCGAAGAACTTCTTCTAATACTCTGGGTGCCTACCCAGCCTTGGACGAATCCCCATCCCTACGGCACGCTGTGCGAAACTTGCGTAGCTACTCAGGACTTGACGTCCGGAATAAGCAACGACAAGCGCCTCGAGCAAACAACCGGGAATGTCACCGGCCGAAAAGTCTGGCAGGCCGGGAAACATAACAAGCTCACCTTCACTGGTGATCTTGCGGACATTCACCATATGACCAACCAGTCTGTCGAGGACACTGCGACCCATCGTTGGGTGCGTATCATCAAGCCACACAGAACCGTGTCTGGCATGCTCCGCAGACTCCAAAGCATCATCACCTTTGGCTGTCAGAACTACAACCAGGTTGGCACTGCGCACAGAATCGGCCGCTGAAGTGTAGTAGACCCTGTCTTCCGACCGGATACACTCCTTGTAACGAGGGTCCACAGCAATGACCGTGGCAAATGCAAACTCCTTCGCCAGGAGCTCAACCACCTTGTTACCCGTATATCCACCTCCACCGACTACAGCTACAACTGCCGCACTTTCGTGTTCTGAGGAAGATACCCGCACCCCTCTCACTGCCTCTACAACAGTGAAGCAGGTTCCCATGGTGCCGGTAACACATGGCTCTGGCGGCTCTTTTCCAGCTCTCTTAATCCAGCTAGGGAACTGGCCAGCCAAAGCAATCGCTCTGACTTTCGGAAATCGCCGGCGCACCTCATCAATAATAGTCAAAGCAAGTGCGGGGTTGCGGTCAATTTCCTCTCGGCTCCTAGTTGTGGCGATTGTCAGACCAGACAATGCGACACCGTTGCTGACAAACCTGATCAGCCCGATGATGCCCAGTAGCCCGATACGCTTTTCTCGGCGCTTGGACCAGCAAGCTCGTTTGTGGCGCTCATCGCCATACACGAGAAAGACAATCCTGGGATCTCTGATGAACAGGCCGCAAAAAAACTCCAGGCAGATCAGGAAGATCTGCCGAAACTTGTTGCGAAACCATCGCTTGGTAGAACGCATAACCACCTCCGGGTGGTAATTTTCAATTGTGGTCGCGCAGTTAATTGCCGAAAGATCAGCAAAAAACAAAGCGCGGATAATTAAGAAGTTATTACATTTCCTTAACTGTGTCAATACTAAGCAGACCGAGGGCGCCTTCCAAGACAGTTTTTACCGCCACTACCGCCGAAAGACGGGCCAGCACCAGCTCACTGGTATCAGCCTTTAAAACACTGTGTTTATTGTAAAAATTATTGAATGCCTGCGCCAGATCAAACGTGTAGCGAGTAATTTCTGATGGATTATAATTTACTAAAGCGCTTTTGACTACTTCTTCGTACTTTGCCAAAAATAATACAAGCTGTTTTTCTTCCGGTTTATCTAGTAAATTATAATCTACTTTGGCTTTGGATTTTTTAGCTTGATTTAAAATACTATTTATTCTAGCTACAGCGTAGAGCACATACAAACCGCTAAACCCTTCAAACGAGGTAGCTTCCTTAATATCAAAGGTAATATTTTTGGCTGCTTCATGTTTTTGCATATCAAACTTGAGCGCAGCCATAGCTAGCACGCCAACATTACTATTTATTTTTTTCTCACTCCAGTCCGGATGTCTTTGCGCAGATTCTAATTTTAATTTTTCGTAAACCTCGGCATACAAATCTTCGTATAAAATTACATTTCCAAGACGAGAAGACATTTTGCCCTCTTTTAGGTTTATAAGCCCATAACTAATGTGAGTTAACTTTTTCTTAAACCCAATTAACTCCAAAATTTTATAAAGTTGTTTGAAATAAAAATTTTGTTCTGTGCCAGTAATTACTATACTTTCATCGGCATTACATTTTTTAAACTTAGCCATTGCTAACGGCAAGTCGCTAGTCAGATACAAACCAGCGCCATTTGATTTGCGAAGCAGTGCAATATCCAGCTTATATTCACTTAAATCTATAATTATCGCCCCACCCTCGCCTACTTTGGCTATACCTTTGGCAAGCAAATCGTCTACCATTTTTTGCCCTTTATCTTTTAGGTCTTTTTCATAAAATACCGCTTTATGCTTTACACCCAATTGTTTAAATATTTCTTCAAATTTATCTATGCTCCACTGCCTGGTTTGCATAAATAATTTCAAGATTTTTGGATCTTGGCTCTCTATTTGTTTTTGAATTTCGGCCACTTCCGGAGCAAAATCTGGATTATCTTTTAATTTCTGGCTGGCTTCGGCATAAATTTCTCCCAGCCATTTTTGTTTGTTCTCTGGCACTTTTTCATCTTTATGAAACCTCTGCAAACCCCATAAACATTTGGCCACATGATTACCAAAATCATTAAGGTAATTTACCGGATAAACTCCGTAGCCATTTTGTTCATATAAACGCACAAGGGCATTACCAATACAAACATTTCGGAAATGGCCGATATGAAATTCTTTGTGAGTGTTGTTGGACGGATATTCAATTAAAACTTTTTTGCCTTTGCCCAAACTATTTTGTCCGTATTTTTTTCCTTTTTTTAAAACATCTTTTATTGTGAGTTCTGCGACATCCCCGGCATTTAGATAAAAATTGACATAAGGACCCATCGCCTGCACCTTGTCTACAATTTTACTTTTTTTAATTTTTAATTCAATTGTTTTGGCTGCTTCTACAGGGCTCATTTTCCATTCTTTAGCAACATTAAAACAGGCAAAAGCAAAATCGCCCATCTCCGGATTTGGCGGCGTGGTTAATTCTACCTCGCCTTTTATACCTGCAGCGAGTAAAAGATTTTGTATTTCTTTTTTTACCTCTTGCATAGATTACTTAATTTTTACAAAAAATCTACTTCCTTTTTGCACTACATCGCCTGCTTTTACCTGAGCGTCAATATTTTCTACTTTTTTATCATTTATTTTTACTCCGCCTTGGGATATTACCTGGCGTGCTTCGGATTTACTTTTGCAAATACCAGATTCTACCAGGGCTGTAATAATATCTGCAGCACTTGGTTTTAATTCTGGAATTTCTTGGGGCTTAGATTTTTCTTGGAAAACTCTATGAAAATTATCTTGCGCAGCCTTGGCAAATGTTGCGCCCAAAAATGTTTTTACAATTTCGTATGCCAATTTTAATTTTTGGTCGCGTGGATTTGGCATTTCAGTTTGCATTTTATTCACCT
Organism: uncultured Gammaproteobacteria bacterium; assembly: GCA_964619625.1. Classification (GTDB taxonomy): domain Bacteria; phylum Patescibacteriota; class Patescibacteriia; order Magasanikbacterales; family GWA2-37-8; genus XYD2-FULL-39-9. The sequence goes on from CAZUFD010000008.1 coordinate 10,134, forward strand.
CATTCATTGGCAGAGTGGTGCAAAGTTCAAAACCTTTACCCATCATTTCGTCTGTCCAGCTCATTACTTTGCCAAACATATCTTCTGGCTTGTCGGACAAAGATACCATATTGCCTTCGGTCTTACCCATTTTCTTACCACTAGCGTCTACCAATAATTTGGTAGTCAAAACAAATTTTTCTTTATTCTTTAAATCTTTCATCAGCGTTCGGCCGGCCAACATATTAAATGTTTGATCATTGCCACCAACTTCTCCATCTACGTCCATTGCTACACTATCGTAGCCTTGCATTAGCGGATACAAAAATTCATGAAGATAAATTGGCTTTTCTTCTTTCATTCTGTTTTCAAACATATCTCGCTCAAGCATTCTCTGCACAGTAAAATGCGAAGATAGTTCTACTACATCTTCAAAACTCATTTCGCTATGCCATTTGCTATTATATTTTACTTCCACTTTATTTGAACCTTTAAAATTCAAAATATTTGCGGCCTGCTTCTGATAATTTTTACAATTCTCCAATACCTGTTTGCGAGTAAGTTTTTGTCTGGCCGAAGTTTTGTCGGTCGGGTCGCCAATCATGCCGGTAAAATCCCCTATAAGCATAATAATTTTGTGCCCCAAATCCTGAAATTGACGCAGCTTGAGCATGGTAATCCCATGGCCGATATGAAGAGATGGCGCAGTTGGATCATAACCAGTATACAAAGTTAATTGTTCACCAGACTTTAATCTAGATTCCAAGAACTCTTTTTTAGGATAAATATTTTCTACGCCTCTAGATAATAGCTCCTCTATTTTTTGTGGGTCGGTGTTTGTTTTCATAAATCAAATGACTGAATAAGATATTAAAAATTTTGAAAATCTTTTTTAGTCCAAAATCTAGAAAGTTTTAATCCTCTGTAACACAGCGCCAAATCACACTGCCCATAGACTCCTTTAACAGTCCCATACCTTATACCAAACCACGTATATAGATGAGCGCCCTCGCCGTCTTCAGCCGTATATTCAACTATCTTTAGCACTAAAAAATTTTCTTTACTACTCAATATTTTTCTTGTTTCTTTTTCTAAATTAGACTCCCATGGATGAGGATCAAGTATAAAAACAGGAATAATATAACCTACCATCATTATAAATAGAACCAAACAGATAATTTTAAACCATTTTCCCATACTAACTCAAAAATTTTAATTGCTCTTCTAATTTTTCTAATTTATTTTTTACTTCAACTAATTTTGTTTGCTCTTTTTCTACCACTGCTTTTGGCGCATTATTTACAAAATCTTTATTGGATAATTTATTTTCCAAACCAACAACATATTTTTTTATTTCAGCTATTTCTTTTTCTAATCTTGGTTTTTCTTTTTCCTTATCCACGGCTCCGGCTAAATTCAAAGAAATTTCTGCACCAGAATCTACAAACTCTAATTTTTCTAATCTAGCCAATGATTTAATAATTTCTTCGTTTTCTTTTACTAAACCTTTTCTCTTGCCAACATTAATATTTGCGCCAATCTTTTTTGCCGGTTCTATTTTATATTCAGCACGCAACGAACGAATACTGGTTACTATTTTTTTAATATGCGTAAAATTTACACTCGCGTCTGTAAGATTTGTGTGTTTTTTTGTTTCTGGCCAACTCTGCACCATTAACATTTGATTATCGCCATACACTTCTTGCCAGATAGACTCTGTCACAAACGGCATGAATGGGTGCCAAAGTTTTAGGGCTGTATTTAATATATAGTTTAAAATTTCTGATTTACCGCCTTCTACTTTGGCTATTTCCAAATACCAATCAGCCAGTTCTACCCATGTAAAATCCCTTAAATTTTCTCCAGAAAAAGAGAACATGTAATTTGAAAAGCCGTTAACAACAGTGTATTTAATATTTTCTAGTTCTTCCAAAATCCATTCATCGGCCAATGTTTTTGCCTTTGGTGCTTTAACATCCATTTTCGGCTCTTCAATGTTTAGCAACATAAACCGAGAAATATTCCAAAGCTTGTTGGTAAAATTACGGAAGCCGGCAATTTTTTCTTCGGACAACTTCATGTCATTGCCAGGCGTATTGCCGAGTAGCAAAGACAAACGCGTAGCATCCGTGCCATACTTGGCAATCATATCTAGCGGATTGATAACATTGCCCAAAGATTTACTCATCTTTCTGCCTTGTTCGTCTCGTACCAGTCCGTGTAAATATACTGTCTTAAATGGCACATCGCCCAAAACATAGGTGGTCATAAGTATCATGCGCGCCACCCAGAAGAATAAAATATCATAGCCAGTTTCCATTACCGATGTTGGATGGAATGTTTGTAAATCTTTGGCGTTCAAATCCGGGTAACCCAGGGTAGAAAAAGTCCAAAGCCCAGAAGAAAACCAGGTATCCAAAGTGTCTGAGTCTTGTTGCCAGCCTTCGCCTGTTGGCGCTTCTACTCCAGCATAAACTTCCTCGGCAACTCCCCCTGCCCCCTCTTGGTAAGAGGGGGATTTCCGATACCAAACCGGAATTCTATGCCCATACCAAAGCTGGCGAGAGATACACCAATCGCGCAAATTATCTATCCAATGAAAATATGTTTTTTCAAAATGATCTGGAATTATTTCTATCTGTTTTTTCTTAACTACTTTTTGCATTAATTCTTTGAGAGTAACTTTGGCGCCTTTTTTTATCCCTAATTTATTTTCTCCAATCTTAAACGGCTTCTCCACCCCAACAAACCACTGCAGCTTTGGTAGCGGCTCTATTACATCACCAAACCTGTCGGATGTACCAACGTTTTGGATAATATCTTCTTCTTTTTCTAATAAACCATTTTTCTTTAAATATTCTACAAATTCTTCGCGAGCATCTAACACAGACATGCCGGTATAATTCCCAGCTGCGGCCGTCATTTTTCCATCTTCACCAATTACTTGGATTATACCAATATCGTTGCCAGCGGCTTTTTGTTTTTGATACATCTCAAAATCAGCCGCGCTATGAGCAGGCGTAACCCCAAGAGCGCCTGTACCAAATTCTGATTCAACACTATCTTCGCCAATAATTTTTATCTTGAGTGGTTTCTCTGCGCCAACATCTACTGTAAATTCCTTACCAATATATTTTTTATATCTTTTATCTTTAGGGTTTACAGCCACGGCTGTATCGCCTAACTTTGTTTCTGGTCTGGTGGTGGCAATTGTGATCGGAAAATCTTTAGAATATTTAAAATAATATAATTTGGCCGGACGCTCTACATGCACCAACTCATCGTCGCTAACTGTAGATTGGCCTTTTACCGACCAATTGATTACTCTGTAACCTCGATAAATTAAACCATCATCATACATTTTTTTAAACACTGTACGTACAGCCAAATTTCTTTTTTCGTCTAGCGTGTAGGCTTCTCTGCTCCAATCCAAAGACGCACCCATTTTACGGGCTTGGTTTACAATGGTGTCGTGACTTTCTTGGGCAAACTTTTCTACGCGTTTAAGAAATTCCGGTCTGCCTAAGTCGTATTTGGTTTTGCCTTCGCTCTCTATAAGTAACTTTTCTACCTTTGCTTGGGTAGCAATAGCTGCATGGTCGGTGCCCGGTATCCACAAAGTGCGGTCGCCCTTCATACGATGATAACGCACCATTACGTCTTCTATGGCGAGCATGGCTGCATGACCCATATGCAAAGTACCAGTCACATTGGGCGGCGGCAAAACGATAGAAAAATAGTCGGCTTTTGGCTCTGTTACGCCACTAGCAACACAAACATCGGGGTTAAATAACCCCGATTCTTCCCATTTTTTATAGATATTATCTTCGTAATTTTTCGGCTCGTACGCCTTGGACAGTTCCTTCATACTGCGTATTATATTACTAAAATTGAGGAAAAAAATCAAACAAAACTGCCCCCACAATACGGGTTGACAACCCAGGGAAACTCTGCTAAACTAGCCTGTTATTTAGAATAATTAAACCTGGTGGTACCCACCACTAACTTAACACCATGGCTCTTAACGAAATAGAACAATTACGGCAAGCTATTGAAAAAAGTCAGCATATTTTGATAGTAACCAACGCCAATCACAATACTGATTCGGTCTGTGGCGGTGTGGCGCTTAAAAAACTACTTGAAAAACACCGCAAGCAGGTTGATATTGTCGCGAACGGTTTTGTCGTGCCAAAAAATCTTAACTTCCTTAAAGGCCTGGAAGGAATCCAGCCGCAACTGTCCCACTTACAAAAATTTATCCTCAAAGTTGACGTTAGTAATGTTAAAATTGATACCCTAAGCTATGATATTAAAGATAATTGGCTATCAATTTATTTGACGCCAAAACAAGGCATTATTACCAAAAACGAATTGCGTACGGCTCAGTCCGGATTAAAATATGATCTAATTATCGTCTTAAACTCCCAAGATCTGGCATCCTTAGGGAATGTTTTTTTTAATAACACGGATTTATTTTATAAAGTGCCGGTAATCAATTTTGATAATCACCCAGGCAACGAACATTTTGGACAAATCAATTTCGTGGATTTAAATAGTACGGCCGTAACTGAAAATATTTATAAAACTATCGCCCAATTATTTGAACATGATATTGATGCCGAGATTGCTACCCTGCTGCTAACTGGCATGATTAGCCAAACTCAAAGTTTTAAAACCGCCAATGTAAGCCCGGCAACACTAGGCATTGCCAGCAAACTCATAACGCTGGGCGCGGACAGAGAAAAGATTGTTAAAAACCTCTACCGCACTAAATCCATCGCTTCACTTCGCATTTGGGGCACCGCGCTCACCCACATGCAAAATGATCCCAAACTAGGACTAGTTTGGACAACTATTACGAGGGATGATTTTTCCCGAGCCGGCGCTACCCAAGAAGAACTGCGCGGACTAACCGAAGAACTCGTGCATAATTCTCCGGAAGCAAAAATTATTTTATTCCTATACGAAGACATGGGCGCAGAAAACAAAATTCACGGCTTTTTGTATGCCGATCGTCACCATGATGCCAAAATACTTTTACAAGGACTGCAGCCGGAAGGGAACAAAAAAACCGCGACATTTGCGATACATAATAAAACTATAAAAGAAGTTGAACTGGAAGTAGTGGAAAAAATCAAAAAAACTCTTGCTCAAATTTAGATCAAAGCCTGCCCGGTCATGTCTTCGGGCTGAGAAATGCCCATTAATTTTAAAACCGTGGGCGCAACATCGGCCAAAATTCCCACTGGCTGCATTAAACTAAGATCGCCTTCGGGCGGATCTCCGGACGGGCCAGCTTGGCCCAAAAAGTCTTTACTAATAATAATAAACGGCACTGGATTGGTAGAATGTTCTTTATCTATTTCGCCAGTCTGTAAATTTTTCATCTCTTCGGCATTGCCATGATCGGCAGTTATCGCTACGGCTCCGTTTTGCGCCAAGGCATGATCAATTATTTCTCCCAAGCATTTATCGATTATCTCACAGGCTTTGATTCCAGCCTGCAAATCGCCCGTATGCCCTACCATATCGGCATTGGCAAGATTTAAAACTATAAAATCATATTTGCCGCCGTCTATTATTTTGTTTACTTCTTTGGTAATTTCCGGAGCTGACATTTCCGGTTTTTGGTCATAACTGGCAACCCGCGCTGATGGAATGAGCAACCGGTCTTCGCCGGGGAATGGCGTCTCTACGGTACCGTTTAAAAAGAAAGTAACATGCGCGTATTTTTCCGTTTCCGCCACATGTATTTGTTTGAGCCCGGCTTTACTGATAACTTCGGCAAGAGAATTATGAACCACCACCGGCGCAAAAGCTACCGCTACCGGTAAATCTTTTTCATACTCGGTCATCGTTACAACGAGCAAATCTTTCAAATACTCTTTGGAAAATTTATTAAAAGACGGCACAGCAAAGGCTTCGGCCAACTCTCTGGCGCGGTCCGGTCTGAAATTAAAAAATATTACGGCATCATCTTTGCCAACTGTAGCTACAGGTTTATTTTTGGAAGTTAAAACTGTGGGGATAAACTCTTCATCATAATTTTTCTGGGCATACGACTCATCAATTGCTTTTAGCGGATCATCGCTATAACGATCGGCTTTGCCTTCGGCAATGGCGCGATACGCTTTCTCGCATCTGTCCCAGCGATTATCTCTGTCCATGGCAAAGTAGCGACCAGAGAGTGTTGCAATTTTTCCTACTTTTATTTCGGAAATTTTTTGCTGTAATTCGGAAATAAATTCCTTTCCGGAATTATACAAAGCATCACGGCCGTCTAGAACCGCATGAATAAAAACATTTTTTGTTAATTTTTGCTTTTTGCATAACTCCAAAAGCGCGTACAGATGCTGGTTGCTGGAATGAACATTACCGGAACTAACAAGTCCCACCAAATGCAAACTTGAATTATTTTGTTTTACTCTTTCCAGGGCCTGTAAAAATGCCGGCGTTTCAAAAAAGCTGCCATCATCTATGGCCCGGTTTATCCTTGGACAACTTTGATAGTACACACGGCCGGCGCCAATATTTAAGTGGCCCACTTCGGAATTTCCCATTTCTCCAAACATAAGTCCCACTTCATTTCCAGAAGCGTGAACAGTCATGGTCGGGTAATTCTTCAAAAATTTATTCAGGTTGGGTGTATCAGCTTTTGTAATCGCATTGCCATCAACATGAGGAGCAATCCCCCAACCATCCATAATTATTAGTACTACGGGTTTATAACTCATATTTTCTCTGCTTCTAATTTCTAAATAAGGCTCTTGGCAGTCATCTCAGCCGGCTTATCAGCTCCCATCATTTTTAAAATAGTCGGCGCGACATTTGCCAATTTTCCATTAGGTAATTTGTCCGGGGTTTTAATCCGGCTATTTATCAAAATAAACGGCACCGGATTGGTTGAATGCTCAGTGTCCGGCTCGCCGCTTTCTGGATTTATCATTACTTCAATATTACCATGATCGGCCGTTATGATACCCTGCCCCTGATTTTTAAGCAAAGCTTTTACAATCCGGCCCAGAGCGGCATCCACGGCCTTCACGGCCTTTTGGGCAGCGGCAAAATTGCCTGTATGACCCACCATATCCATGTTGGCAAAATTCATAGCAATAAATTCATAATTTCCGGATTCAATCGCCTTTATGACATAGTCGGTTAACCGTTTCGCGTTCATTTCCGGTTTACTCGCATAATTTTTCACGTCATCCGAATCTATTTTTACCCAGTTTTCATCGCAAAAATGCTGCGCATAACCTCCATTCAAAAAATAGGTAACATGAGCGAACTTCTCTGATTCGGCTAAGTATAGTTGTTTGCGGGGACATAAAACTTGCACCAAACTCTTTTTTACGTCACGACTGGGAAACGCGGACACTACTCCCGGCAAATCGGGGCCAAAATCGGTTAAGGCGACAAAGTTAAGATTTTTTATTTGCTTAGTTCTATTAAACGCTCCGGGATTAACTTCTTTAAAATTTGGCTGCACAAACGCTTTGGTAAGCTGGCGGGCGCGATCGCTGCGTAAATTAAAAAAAATAAGCGCGTCATTTTCTTTTATGGTCGCTACCGGATGCCCGTTCTCAGTAATAACGCTGGGCTGTAAAAACTCGTCGGTTTCTTCGCTGTTATAGGAATTTCTGAGCGCTTCTTCAGCGCTGGCAAATTTTTGCCCCTGTCCTAACACCATAGCTTTATAGGCGGCTTCTGTTCGTTCCCAATTTTTATTTCTATCCATGGCATAGAATCGCCCCATAACGGTGGCTACTTTCTCGTTTCCATGAAAAAATTTCTTCAACAGTCTTAAGTGTTTATGCGCTTCAAATTGTCCAGAGTCTCTGCCGTCCGTAAAAAGATGCAAATAAACTTTTTCTATATTTTCTCTATGTAATAAATCCAACAAAGCGTATACATGTTCCGGACAAGAGTGCGCGCTATTGTGATTGGAAAGCAGTCCCATTAAATGAACTGACGATTTATATTTTTTTACCTGACTGATCGCCTGCTGAAAAACGCTGTTTTTAAAAAATGTGCCATCGGCGATTGAGTCGGATATATACAGCGCGTCTTGTTTTACCACTCTTCCCGCCCCCAAATTCAGGTGGCCGGCTTCGCTGTTGCCTTCCTGGCCTTTGAACAAGCCCACATTTAAACCACTCGCTTCCAATTCGCAATTAGGATATTTTTTTAAAAACGAAAAATAATTGGGGGCGCTTTTTGGAGTAATTGGGTTTCCTGGTTCTTCACTGCTGCCTACGCCCCAACCGTCTACAATTACTAAAAGAGTTGTTTTAAGTTTTTTTATAGCCATAAAATCATGCGTATCTAACCCTCTAATTCCATTTCAATTTCCATTAAACGATTATACTTTTCTACTCGTTCGGAACGCGACATGGAACCGGTTTTAATAAATTCAGAATTTACCGCCACCGCCAAATCGGCAATGAATGTATCGGCGGTTTCGCCGCTGCGGTGCGACACAAATATTTGATACTTATGAGCGCGAGCCAGCTTTATAGCCGCAACAGTTTCGGATAAAGTGCCGATTTGATTTACTTTGATAAGTACGGCATTGGCCACTTGCTCTTTTATGCCTTTGGCAATACGCTCGGGATTAGTTACAAATAAATCATCGCCGACTAAAACTATTTTCTTCCCCAGTTCTTTTGTTAACATTGCCCAATTTTGCCAATCATCTTCGGCAAGCCCATCCTCAATCGCAATAATCGGATACTTTTTCACCCATTGTTTTAAGGTATCTATCATTTTTGCCGCGCGCCATGGTTGTTTGTTGCCCAAAAAATAATAATTTCCATGACGATAAAACTCGGATGCGGCGACATCCAGGCCCAAAAATACCTGTTTGCCCGGTTCCCAACCGGCCAATTTTATTGCTTCCAAAATTAGCTGTATGCCTCGTTCGTTATTGGATAATTCTGGCGCGAAACCGCCTTCATCACCCACGCCGGTTGAATACCCTTTCTGGCTGAGTAAACCCGCCAAAGCGTGAAAAATTTGCGAACCCATGCGCACCCGTTCTCGGAGTAGTTTATGACGCGGCATGATCATAAATTCTTGAATGGACAATCCGTTATCCGCGTGCCGGCCGCCGTTTATTATATTCATTCCCAGTACCGGCATCCGAAAATCTGTTCCTGGAATTTTATATATTTGTCTAATATATTTATATAACGGCAAATTTACAGACAAGGCGCCGACTCGGGCCGCGGCGAGCGATACGGATAAAATCGCGTTCGCGCCTAATTTTGATTTATTTTTGGTGCCATCAAGCGCGATCATAGCTGCGTCTATTTTTTCCATTTCAGTTATTTCCATGCCAACTAGCGCTTTAGCAATTGTGATATTTACGTTCTTTACAGCCTGCAACACCCCTTTTCCTCCATATCTTTTACCGCCATCACGAAGCTCTAGGGCTTCATGCGTTCCAGTTGAAGCGCCGGAAGGGACTTTAGCAACCGCGTTTAGGCCATTTTCCAACACCACTTTTGCCTCTACCGTAGGATTACCGCGCGAATCTAGGATTTCACGAGCGCTGATTTGTTTTATTTTCATAATAAAGCGAGAGAGGTTAAAATTTATTTTAATATCTGAGTGTATTATGATAAATACCTTAGTATTTTCATATAAGATAAAGAAGTTATAAAGATAATTATATCATACTTTAATTTAACAAAAAAGAGGCCCCTTTTTGCTAATTATAGGGCCTCCTTCTGTGGTTTTTACTATAAAACCTCGTACACTACGCTCACGTTCATTGTTACATCCATGCTTCCACCCGGCACGGCTACTGGCGCAGACCCACCCATACCGCCTACATCATACATTTTATTAGCTGCGTATGGGCCGTAGTCAGGACCTTCGTATTCACTATAAGAAATAATACCGCCTAAACGTAAACCTAATTTTTGTCCTAAACGTTCAGCTTTAGTTTTCGCGTCAACTAAAGCCTTTTCCCTGGCTTCGGTTTTTAAATTTTCCGGATCATCTATGGTAAAGCTTAAACCACCCACATCTGTAGCGCCATGTTTGCCGGCCAGCGCCAAAACATTACTTACCTTGCTTAAATCTCTAATTTTTACAGTCAAACTGTTTGATACTCTGTACCCGCGCAGCTCCTGACCTCGCTGTTCAGTATAATTATAATCTGGACTAATTGTATAGCTGCTCTGTAAATCTTTTTCTTCAATTCCCATGGCCTTTAGATCCAAGTACACCTGATCCATTATCTTTTTATTATCAGCTTGAGCTTTAGCCACGTCTTTATCGGTATTGGAAAAACCGATAGTGGTAACCGCAATATCATTTTTACCCGTGACTTTTCCAAATCCATTGATAACCACAGTTCTTTCCATGCGGTCGGCTTTGCCAATGAAATCATACTCCTTCATGTTGTTGCGGATGAGCGTGCCAACATAAAAAACTCCATACACCAAGAGAATCCCCACCACAGTCATAAGAATTTTATGTCCAAAGTGATGGCTGTTATAACATCCCCATCTTCCACACATGCCACCTGATGTTGTTTGATCCATTTTATTTCCACCTGTTGGTAAGGCCATATAGTTGTCCTCCGGACTACTCCGCGTAAAGCGAAGGGTCCAATTAAAATTAATAATTAATTAATTTTTTAATGCTTCTATACCGGGCAAACTTTTTCCGCTTAAGTATTCTAACATAGATCCGCCACCGGTTGAAGCTAAATCTAGATCGTTTAGCACATGCAATTTTTCCATAACTTCAATTGTTTCTCCGCCGCCAGCTACGCCGAACGCTTTGCCTTTTGATCGAGACGCGACTAGCCTCGCCATTGAATGGGTACCGTACTGGTACGGATGCTGCTCAAAATTTCCCATAGCCCCATTCCAAACCAAGGTTTTCGCTTTCTTTATATAACGCGCGAATAATTTTATGCTTTGCGGGCCAATATCAAAAATTCCGAGCTCTTTTTTTACATTTAAATTTTTAACACTCGCCGCTTTCGCCTTTTTTCCGTTTTTCTGCCCCACAATCACGTCTACCGGTAAAATAACTTTTTTATTTGAACAGTAGCGCACTATTTCTTTTTTAAAATTTTTATCAACTACTGAACTGCCGACCTTATAGCCTCTGGCCCACAGATACGTGTTTACAATCCCTCCGCCTACCAAAATATAATCAGCTTTTTTTAATAAATTTTTTAATACCGGAATCTTGGTTTCCATTTTAATACCGCCGAGTATTGCTACGAGAGGTTTTTTCGGTTTTTTAATTATTTGATTTAATCCTTCTATTTCTTCTTCAAGTAAAAATCCGGCATAGGCGAATAAATACTTGGCAACTCCGGATACTGACGGCGCTTCTCGGTGCGCCACCGCGAAACCGTCTAGCACAAAGGCGTCCCCCAAATCCGCCAATTCTTTGGCAAAAGCATCGGAATTTTCTACCTCACCTTTGGCAAATCGAATATTTTCCAGCATAACCACCGAACCTGGCAATAATTTATCAATTTTTATCTTGGTTTTTTCTAAACTCCGCACATCCAGCACAGGAACGCTCTTTTGCAAAAATTTGCCAAGTTCCGCCGCTACTGGGCGCAGGCTTAGTTTTTTATCCACGCCTTTTGGCCGTCCCAAGTGGCTGATAACTACTACTTTCGCGCCTTTTTCCATCAAATCTTTTATGGTAACCAAACCTTTTTTAATTTTAAAATTATCCTGAACTATTTTGCCTTTTAGGGGCACGTTAAAATCTGTCCGTAATAATACGGTTTTACCAAATAACTTACCGGCTTGATCCAGGTTTTTGAACGACATGTTGATATGTTGCTTGAGTAACACAATGCCTATATATTTGATAATACATATTATACTCTTTTTGTTACATCCTGAGAAGACAACTAATACACCAAAGTTAGGTAATCACCTTTTCCAGAAGGATTCTATTATCTTCAATCGGAGTTCGCGGCTGCACCTCGGTAAAATTAAATCCTGCTCTAACGAGATACGACAACATTTCTCTGCGGTTATTTCTAGTTTTAATAGTTATTTTTTTATAATCATGCTTTTCTGCCCAATCAAATAATCCTTGCATTAATTTATGTAATATACCAAGCCGACGAAAAGCAGGATTAACACCCGCCATCCAGCAATAAAACGAATTATCGTCATATTTTTTGTATGACACCATATATCCAGCGGGCTGATTCTCAACATAAGCAACTAATACCAAACTGTCCTTGCCTTCAAGCCGTTCCTGAAAATACTCCTTATTATACCTGGGTTCAAATTCCGTTATCGTCGCGTTGACAGCAACTGCAATTTCTATAGGATCTTCTTTTATTACAATATTCTTTTCCATAGTGGCCGTTTATTATGCTTAAACTGAACAACACTACTTCACGAGCTTGTCATATCCTTCTTCATCGGGCCAGGTGTAAGAAGCAAAAACCCATTCGGCCAAATCGCGCGCTTCACTGAATCTGGCTTCGTTGCTGGCCGCGCCTAAAATCGCCACGGTGATTACATGATTTTTTTCATTGCTTAAACTGACGACGAAATTATAACCGGAACTATCTATATATCCTGTTTTGCCGGCAATGTTTTCTACTTTAAAATGATTAGGAATCCAGTCGGTGAGCAGCCAGTTGGTTGTCCATACCCTTCGGGCTTTTTTGCCGCCCAGCGGGTGTGCATAATATTCACCAATTTGAACGGTTGAATAAATTTTATCAAATGTTAACGCGTCAATAAGCAGCCGGGCAGTATCTACACCGCTCGCCATATTCTTTTCCGACAGACCTGTTGGTTCGTTAAAACGAGCGGAGGACAATCGTAATTCTTTTGCTTTTTGATTCATCAGCGCCACAAACTGTTCTTGGCTAAGACCGCTGCTTCTAACGAGCGCCTTAATGGCTGTGTTGGAAGAACCGATTAACGCTACATGCCACAGATCTTCCAATGTAAATCGTTCCCCCACCTCCACGTGATGATCGCCGGCCATATCTTCTTCGGTTATGGTGGCGCTTGAATTCCATTGCATCGGTAAATCCAACAGCACCATCGCGGTCATAAGTTTAGTGATACTGGCCAAGGACCTTATTTCACCGGCATTTTTATTAAATAAAATAGTTTTCGTTTTGGCATCAACTGCCACGGCTGAAGCTGCCGCTACTGTGGCCAAATTGTCAATTTTTAAATCGGGATTTTTTAACAGCGGCACGGCCGGTTTACTGGTTGGCAAGTTTTCCAAAGCCGCACCCTGCGCGACTTGCGCTCTTTTTCCACTGGTTGGAAATTGCAAAAAAGAAGGGGTGTCTGCCGAGGCAAAATAAACTGAAGAAAAAAATAATAGAAAAATCCCCGCCAACATTACGCCAATTGATGATAAAAAATCGGAAAATTTAGATAGCATATAAATACAGCTACTGCTGATTAACACCGGTTATATACGGATGATTGTGGAGCTCGGCATAATTAGGCAATTCTTCCAAACTATTTATCCCCATATGCCGTAGGTATTCCATAGTGGTTTCGTATGTAGGCAATAAATTGGTAACGTCTTCGTTTTCTTTTACTAATCCGCGCAACATTAAGTTGCGTAAAATTAAACCGCAATTTACGCCTCTGATTTGTTCTAGTTCCGGCTTGGTAATCGGGCCGCAATATGAAATTACGGTTAGGGTTTCCAGCTGCGGGCGGGTCAACTCTTCCGAAACTTCAGCTTTCATGAAATTCTCCGATTCTTCTCTGTTTTCCGGACTGGCCATCATTTGCCATTCATTATTATTTTTAAGCACCACAATACCGGAATTTTCATGATTATATTTTGCTTGTAATGCCTGCAATGATTCTAACACGTCTTTTTCTTGCGCCTTTAAGACGCCCGCTATTTTTTTAGCGGTCAGCGGCTTGGAAGCGACAAATAAAATGCTCTCAATTTTTGCTTGCGTAGTCATATAATTATCTCCTTACAATTAACATATCTTCAAAAGCCAGGGTTTGTTTTACCAGCACTGATTTTTCTTTTACCAGTTCCAAAATGGCTAAAAAATTTACAATGACTTCGGTTTTATTTTTTGCCGAGGAAAGTAAATGCGTAAAACTAAATTGTTTTGCGCCTTTTAACAGATTTCTAATAACGTCAATTTTTTGCTTCACCGAGACCGAATGATCTATGGTAACTTTTGGCAGCGGCTCAAGGGGCTTAAGGCGATTTACCAAAAATACCATGGCTTTGTATAAACTACCCTTGTCCGCATTGGCGGGCAAAATAAACTCTTTTATTGGTATTGGCGGCTCCACGCGGCCATAAGCTAATTTACCGGCTTGCCATAAAATATTTATGGTTTTGCTTGCTTCAACATATTGCTTATAGAGCTTTAATTGGTCAGCCAGGGCAGGACCGCTTTCTTCTTCCTGGGGGCTGGCATACTGGAGTAAATGGTGAGATTTTAAATAGATAAGTCTGGCGGCCACAACCAAAAAATCTGCCAGTTCTTCGGGACGATTTTTTTCTAATTTATCCAGGTAGGAAAAAAATTGCTCCGTAACTTTTGAGATCGCGATTTCGGTGATACTTAACTTTTCTTGATCAATAAGTTGTAGAAGCAAGTCCAGTGGGCCTTCAAATTTTTCCAGTTTTAATTCAGTGGCCATGACAATACATTATTTAGCTAGTTTGATGTGTACATCTTTTAGTGCTTGTTCGGGCATTTCTGATGGCGCATTCATCATCAAATCTCTGGCATCTCCGGTTTTAGGAAACGGAATCACCTCGCGAATATTTTCTTCATTGGCCAAAATCATAAGGATTCGGTCTATGCCCGAAGCGATACCGCCGTGTGGAGGCGCGCCAAATGTAAATGCTTCCAGCATATGGCCAAAACGTTCTTGGATTGTTTTTTCATCTAAACCTAACAATTCAAATACTTTATTTTGTAATTCTCGTTTATGAATACGAATACTGCCGCCAAAAATTTCGTTGCCGTTTAAGACCAAATCGTAGGCATTGGCGCGAACACTAAACGGATCGGATTCCAATTTGTCCATATCTTCGGCGCGCGGAGAAGTAAACGGGTGGTGCACAGCTTGCACCGAACCATCGTCGGCTTTTTCAAACATGGGAAAATCTACTACCCATTCAAAAGCAAATAAATTTGGGTCGTTTTTGTCTTCTCGCAAATCCGGTTTGTCTGAATTATATTTGTCCATCGCTTCTTTGTAGCTAATGCGTGGAAACGGCACAGATTGAATCTTTTTTTCTGGCGCTACTTTGGCAACAAGTTCTACCATCATACCTTCTACCAAATTCAACACGTCTTCTTGTTCTACAAAACTCATTTCCAAATCAAGTTGGGTAAATTCCGGTTGTCTGTCTCCGCGCTGATCTTCATCTCGGAAACAACGCGCAACTTGAAAATACTTTTCTATACCACCCACCATAAGCAGCTGCTTGAATTGCTGAGGTGACTGTGGAAGCACATACATCTTGCCAGAGTGCACACGAGATGGAACCAAAAATTCACGCGAACCTTCTGGGGTGCCTTTTGTTAAATTTGGAGTTTCTACTTCAATAAAATTTTTGGCATGTAAATATTCTCGGAAAAATGTTTCTACCTTATCACGCAAGATTAAATTCTTTAGCATTCGCTCTGAACGCAAATCTAAATAACGATACTTAAGACGCAATTCTTCGTTTATACCTTTGGTATCTTTATCTATTTCAAAAGGAGGTGTTTCGGCAGTGTTGAGCACTACCAATTCTTTCATTAAAATTTCAATTGTCCCGGTTGGCATATCTGGGTTTTTTTGTTTCTCACCACGTTCTTTTACTATACCTTTAATTTGCAAAACCCATTCCGGACGGACTTCTTTTAGACTTTCGTTAGATGCCTCGTCTAGTTCGCTTGGAACACCTACTACTTGCACAATTCCGCCGCGATCTCGCAAATCCAAAAAGACTATTTTGCCCATGTTGCGGCGGGCGTTTACCCAGCCTTTTAATACTACTTCCTCCCCCACCTTATTTACAGTTTCAGTTGTTAAAATTCTAGACATACAAATTATTTATGAAAGATACAATTCCGCAATTTCCACCAATCTATGCGCGTAGCCAACCTCATTATCATACCAAGCTACTACTTTTACTAAATTACCGCCCACCACATTTGTTAAACTTAAATCTACAATGGCGGAATGAGTATTACCGACAAAATCCGAGGAAACTAACGGTTCGCTGGTAGTGGCAAGCACACCGTCAAATCTATCTGTCTTACTAGCGGCTATCATTGCTTGATTTATTTCTTCTTTGGTCACATTTTTCTTGAGCAGTACCGTCATGTCGGATACAGAAACTGTTGGCACCGGCACACGTAAAGCTAAACCATCAAATAATTGCACTAATCCGGGAATAACTTCGGTAACGGCAATGGCGGCACCGGTGGTGGTCGGCACAATGTTTTCGGCAGCAGCTCTGGCTCGGCGCAAATCTTTGTGCGGGCCATCTTGCAAATTTTGGTCGGCAGTATAGCCGTGGGCGGTGGTCATCATCGCTTTGTCTATGCCAAATGTTTCGTTGAGTACAGCCATTACCGGACCAATGCTGTTGGTGGTGCAAGAAGCGTTATTTATTATGGGGCTTGTTTCTTTACTGCATTTGGCACAATTGACTGCACGCACATAAGTAGGCACATCGCCGCCTTTGGCCGGAGCGCTAATAACTACTTTTTTGGCGCCGGCTTTGAGGTGCATTTCGGCCCCTTCTTTATTTGTGAATCGTCCCGTACATTCCAAAACTACATCTACTTTTAATGTTGCCCACGGCAACAGGCTCGGATCTTTTTCAGCAAACACCGGAATTTTTTCACCATCTACAATAATATGTTTTTCATCAAAACTAACTTCAAGGCCGTATTTGCCATAGGCCGTATCATATTTAAGCAAATGCGCTAAGGTTTTGGTGTCGGTTAAATCGTTGATACCAACAATTTTTATGCCTTTTCTGCCAAAAGCTACTTTGAAAGCTTGTCGGCCAATTCTACCAAACCCATTGATTGCTAAATTAAGCATACTAAATATTTAAATAACTAAGACAAAAAGTATAATTATTATATCCTTTTTAAACCACTCTAGCAAACACGCATTTTAGGTATTCTCCCTCGGTAAACGATACTAGTTCCGGGTGGTCTATACCATGGGTATATGTTTCCAAAATTTGCAAACTACGGCGGGTGCGGCCGGCGGATTCGGATAACATATACCTAAAATCTGACAGGCTAACGTGGGCTGAGCATGAAGCGGACACCAAAATACCATCAGAATCTAAAATTCGCAGCGCCATTTCATTTATTTTCTTATAACCCATCAATCCCTCTTTTACTTTATGCCTGTCTTTTACAAAAGCGGGCGGGTCAAGAACTATAGCATCAAAATTCTTTTCTTGCTCTTTGGCTTCAAAAAGATACTGCTTTACATCGCCGCAGACAAACTCGCATTTTTTTACATCCATTTTATTTAATTTTACATTTTCTACTGCCAACTCCATAGCGCTCTCGGAAGCATCTACACTCACCACATGTTTGGCACCTGCACCCAAGGCATAAATACTAAAACCACCTGAATAAGAAAAACAATTCAAAACAGTTTTACCGTCTACATACTTTGTTAAAGCCTGACGCTTATCTCTTTGATCCAAAAAGAAACCGGTTTTTTGCCCGCCGAGCACATCTACCCAAAATTTAAATCCATTTTCGGATATTTTTATGCGTTCTGGTACTTTGCCATGTAGCAAACCAACCTGTTTTTCAGCACCTTCTATGCCGCGAGTGCGCACATCCGATCTTTCATAAATACCAACTGGTTTAAGAGCTTTTTTCAAAGCTTTCACAATCGCATCTTTCCAAGCCTCTATTCCCGGCGTATGAAACTGCAAAACCAAATAATCGGCATACTTATCTACAATTAGTCCCGGCAATAAATCATTTTCGCTGTGAACCAACCGATAAGAATCAGTTTGTTTACTTTCAACAAAATTTTTTCTTATCTGGTATGCCTGGCTAATTCTTTTCTCAAAAAACTTATCATCTACAACTTCGCTCTCATCCCAACTCCACAGTCGTACCGCGATTTGTGAATAAGAATTAAAATAACCTTGAGCTAAAAAACCGCCATCTTCATTTACCAGCATTACCGGATCGCCGCTTTTTAGACCTTCGGGGATAGATTTTAAAGCACCCGAAAATACCCACGGATGACGGCCGAGTATCGGGCCAATTCTTTGTTTGTGAACAGTTAATTTTGTCATGCTTTAAGAGTATAACAGACAAAAACACCCAGCACAATGGCTGGGTGTTAGTTTGTTTAGTGTAGAATTTTAGAGACTGTTAAGCGCGGCGCGCGTGCCCGGACCAACCCATCCCGGGTACGGTTTAAGTCCTTTGGCTTTTTGGAATGCTACCACTGCCGCTTTGGTAGCTGGGCCAAACACACCTGTGTTTGTAGAATATTTAAAGAAGCCTAATTCTCTAAGTTTAGCTTGCAATTGTTTTACTTCTTCGCCTTTAGAGCCGAGCTTCAAAGCGCTGACAAATACTCCTGCCGTAGATCCTGCCGGCAACAAACTTGAGTCTGTTGATACTGGCGGAACTATTGGAGATTCACTTGATTCTGTCAAACTATTTAGTGCTGCTCTGGTAGCAGGTCCGAGCGTGCCCGGGTAAGGTTTTAATCCTTGCGCCTTTTGGAATGCTACCACTGCCGCTTTGGTAGCTGGCCCGAATAATCCAGTGTTGGTTGGATGCTTGAAAAATCCTAATTCTCTAAGTTTGGCTTGCAGCTGCCTGACTTCTTCGCCTTTAGATCCCATTCCCAAGTTATGAATAAATAACACTTTAACCGAAACGGATGGAGCCGAACCGTAAGCTTTGGAGCTACCCATTTTATTTGTGACTGGCAATGTGGAAGCAGTAGTAGTGACAGTATTTACAACTATAGAACTGGTTGCAGCGGTTTGTGTCGCAGACACTGGCGAAGCCATCCCGCCACTAGCAGCAGCGCCAGAGCTGCCTGTACTTGCGGCAGCAGCAGTTGCAGCCGGAGGATCGTAGGCAATTACGAAGTCAGTGAGGTGGTTTACCTGACCGGTAATAGTATTATTTGTAGCATCTATGGTAAAGCCGCCTTCTACCGGCACATAATCTCCTTTTTCGGATGAATAATACATTAATTTTAGATCACCCTCGGAAACACCGCTCGGTATTTGGCTTAGCATGGCTGAATAATCCAATTGAATTTCCGCGTTGCCGTTGAGGTCTTTAATGGAAGAATCGCCAGTAGCAGATATTTTAAAAGTGGCATTGCCCAAAGCATCAAAACCACTAGTATCTGGCGCGGTAAAGGTTTTTTCTAAACTTATTGAAACATCTCCTGAGCCGGTTTCCAAAACTCCCTGCCCAGCTGAAATCTTAATTCCGGTACCGGTTGTATCATTAACCGAGCCTCCGGAACTGGCCGATACTATGCCGCTTGTAGACGTAGCTACACGACTACTATCGTTTGTTAAAGCAAAATTATTACTTGTTGAATCTGAACCAGAGATAGTTACTGCGCCAGACTTAGTCGTTTCGGATGCACCAGCCGCTACAGCTTCTACCGTCCAACTACCATCCGTTACCGGCAATGAATAGCGCCCGGTTGAGTCTATGGCTGCAGTTACGACTGTGCCGGAAGCGTTTGTCGCCCAGGCATAACCATCAGTAATCGTGGCACCGGCGGAACTACTAACATATCCTTCTATAGTACGGTTGGAAGCAATCAAGGATCCTTGATCTGGACTTGCGCCACCAAAGTCGTAGGCCGGGGTAGTTGTGGTAAAGGATGCTATTTGAGCTGCTTGGCCAGGAAGATAGTTGGCAATATCCGCGGAAACTTCATATGTACCAGCTTTGATATTTATACTATACGTACCACTAGCGTTAGCTGCGGCAGTTTGCGTTATGCCAGTACTGGAACTAAAGAATGTAACCAGTGTTCCTGCTAAGACTGTAGAAGATACGGTTTCGTTACTATAAATAGTTCCGGTAACCGTAATAAATGCATTGGTTGAAACACCAAGATTTATGGTGGCTGTATTACCAGCTACCACTTCTCCGGTAAACCTCCCGACACCGAATACATCCACAAAATAATTGTACGTAACAGAGGCTTCTACTGTTAGTGCGGTGGTAGTATTTAAACCAGTCACTTGCTTGGTCACGCGTTTTGTTTTATCGCTTGCATTCTTTAATTCAATAAATCCGTTCATAGTGGCTGTTCCGCCAGTAAAGACAAAACTTACAGTGCTAGTAGAAGCAAGGGTAACATTTTGAGTTGCGTCGGATGCCACCACTCCTTTAGTTGCGCTCAATTCTCCATAGGTAGGATCAAACGTGCCAATACGGTAGGTTTTACTGCCTATAACTTTTACTGAATAAGCGCCATTTGAATCTGTAACTGTTCCTCTTTTTATACCCCCTTGTACCGGCCTGTTACTCCCGTCATCCCACTCCTCAATAAAGATAGGCGTGTTACTTAAATTAACAGAACCAACTGTCACGCTTCCGCTTAATGTGTAGCAGGTGGCAGTTGATGGAGTAATATTTTGGCTGGACTGACTTGCAGTAGTTACTGTTACGGTCTTTGAGAATGTTCCACAAGTATCACCTGTCTTGCTTGGAGGAAGTTCTGCTCTAATTGTCCATGTACCAGCATCCACAAATACTGAATAACTGCCATCTGATCCTGTTTGTCCAAACACGGTATTGCCGGAACCATCCGAAGCAAAAACCGGAGCATAGCTTATCGCACTATTACTGGAATCCAAAACTTTACCTGAGATTGTATAACTAGATTTTTTCAGAGTCAAAACCAAAGGATTGGAGCCGGTTATTTGTTTACCTTGCAAGAATATATCCGGATTGCTGTCGGAATCAGATCCATCTGTCTTAACTTCCAATTGCTTGAAGGAAGGCGGCATACCATCTTTGAACACGCCTATTTCATATAATCCATAATCGGATAGGGATAAATTAAATGTACCGGAAGCATTGGTTGTGCCAAATATAGGCGCGCCAAAACCTTGTCTATGCATAAAGACTTCAATGCTTGATAATACATTTCCGGCACCATCTTTAACTGTTCCGGTAACTACTTTATCCGCCGTGGCAAAACTAAAAGTAATTATATCCGTAGTATCATTAAACGCCACACCTGAAGCGAGTGGCATTGAAGACGGACGACTTAAGGTCGGAGTACCGCCGCCTAAGCCGCTTACTTCTAACGTTATAGGAGCTGGTGCCACGCCAGGAAGGGATACGGGTTTACCTCCTGAAGCTCCCTTTGGCATAGCTGGCCCCACACCAATAAACCACTGGCCATTGGCAGGTAATTTTATATCATAGCCGGCAGCTAAAGTAGTTGTGACTCCTGTTAAAGTTTTAACCACAAATCTTCCCGGACCACCAGCAAAAATATCAATATCTGCGCCATTAAAGTTGGTAATGCCAGAAAATTTAATTGTAGCCGTTACCGAACCGCCGCCGCTCGTGGCTGGAGAAAGCAAAATATACCTAGTGGTGGAGACACTGCCGTTTAGACAGATTGGTTCCGGTGACATCTGACCAAAGTAATCTAACGTGCCTAAAGTAACAAACGGATCTGTACCCAGGAAGTAACAACCATTGGGTAGATTGGTAAAATTAATACCGGTAGCAGTTGTTCCGTCAATGGCTGATATCACACCGTTAGTAAGAGTAATGCTTTTATCCATAGGGCCTGCCGGACCGCCACCGTGCATGAATACCGTACCATTGGCACCAGCAGTCGGGGTGCTGGTATTTACGCCAGCAACTACTTGCACATTTAAAGTATTGGTACCACCGGCCATAATAAAGTATGGCATGCTTGTTTTACTGGCCTTAACAGTAGTCCCGGCATTATTTGTAAGTTGGATCGTTACTGTATAACCACCAGTTGAAGGATCTTTAGGAATAGATGGATTTATAATTTTACGCAAATCAATTGTTAAACTGTCATTGGGCGCGGGAGAACCAGAAACACCCAAGGTAACGGTAACTTTACGAGATACGGTATCTGTTGCCACAGCCGTACTAGTTACTACTCCAGCCGCAAACTGATTAAAATCATCATAGAAAGGAGAGAACGTATCAAGTGCGGCACTAGTAATATCAGTACCAACCGGGAAAGTTATTACTACTTTATCCCCTGCAGCCACCGCTACTCCCGGATTAAACTTTATTTGAAATACATTTGCATCTTGGCTAGCCATGGAATTAAAAGGGAACGCCATATCGGCTTGACCAAAAGCAAACTGATCAACGGTGAAAGAACCAAAGCCCATAGGCGTGAATTCTCCCCCGCCAATTGTGCCGCCAGTGAATCCGGTCGTAGGAGGAGCAAACATGCCACCGCCGCCAAAATTACCAAAAGTTTCTTTACTGTCTTTCACCGGGCCAGACAAAACTGTAGAGGCCATTACATTGCCAGAAAGATCTCCTACCCCACTAATAGTTACACTAAAATCGGCACCGCCGGCATTAAATGGTGTCAAACTAACTCCGGTAGCCGTAACAACAAAATTAACCGAATCGTAGGCCATGGCGGTAGAAGTAACTATTTTATCTGCGCCGCCCTGAGTAAGAGAAATTCTTAAATGATTCAAGGTGCTGCTTACCCAAGATGTCGCGCCATCAACTTGTGAAGCGTGATTCATTGGTTCTGTAAAGAAAAATTTACAGGTATAATCATCACATTGCGCTTCTTTAAGAGTAGGAATTACCGTATCACCGCCGCCGGTTGTATAGGTATAGGTACTGGTAGGCAAACGATTGCTAGCCGCATCGGTTACGGAAGAACTAAATACCAACGTATACACTGTATTTGGTACCAAAGCGGTGTTTGGCACAACAAATACATTATTTAAACCGGAATCATATTTTACGGTAACACCCACAGATGTTGCTCCTCTAGATAAAGTTACATTCGTAGTATTAACCGTACTAAATAATAACTGCTCATTAAAACCAAAGGTAAACACATTATTTACGGCCATGCCAGTTGTCCCTGAAGCAAACGAAGGATAGATAGTTGGAGCAGTGTTATCAGTACCGGACACAATAAAGGAAGACTTAAAAGCAATATCAGAACCGTTCGCGGGCGGACGCATACTTATACCGCTGGCATTAGCCACAGCTCCTAAAACTCTGACTTCGTAAGTCCCAGCGCTTAACGCGCTGTGAGTAATGGTTACAAAACGACGTTCGTTAGAATCTAACGTAATATTACTTCCAAGCAAAGTAACTTCAGTATTAGCTCCATTTGTTATATTAAACAATCTGACGTTAGTCTGATCAATTGAAGCTGAACTCATGGCTTCGCTAAATTCTACAGTCAGACTTACATTACCACCCACAGTCATACCTGGAGCCGGAGTCATGGATTTTACATACGGAGGCATGAATTGTCCGCTGGTGCCAAAAGAACCGATGTTTAATGCGCCACCGCTTGTACCAAAGGATATTTTATGGCCGCCACCGGAAACATTTCCTTGCACTGACTGACCGCCCTGACCTTTTACCGCACTGGTAATAACCAGTGTATAAAAAGTGCTGGAAGCAAGTGTGCTGCTTGGTGTAAATAAAATAGTATTAGTATCCATTGAGAATAAAGATGAACATCCCGCGGAAGCATTGCTGGCGCAGTAAGTTACGGTTCCGGCCACTTTGGTTGTGCCATCATCGGTAGTTAGATAAACATTGCTTCCAGTATCAGCGGCATTGGTATCATTTATAGTAGCTCCATCCATTGGCTGATTAAAACCAACTCTTATACTTTCAGAAACTGAAACCCCCTGCATGCCTTCTGGAGGGCCAGAAAACATAACCATTGGTGCGCCGCCACCGGCCCCGCCACTCATACCTGAATCAAAGAAACCACAGCTCGCGTTACCGAGACTCATATCAACACCGGTTTTATCTACTGTACCAATCGTTTCAAAACGCATTGACCTACAATAAGTTGCTTTATGGGCTGTGATATCAAACGCATCATTATTAGGTATTCCTGTTAAGGAAAAAACACCGCTGCCGTTTGTAGTTACAGCCGGTAAAGGGCTTGCAAAGCCGCCAGCAAAAACAAAAGCTCCAGACAACGCGCTGCCCCCGCTAGTTACAGTGCCACCAACAGTTCTAGACCCGGCAGCTACCGTAGTAAGAGTAAATGGACTATTCTGACAATCTGTGGATGTAGCCGGAGATGGATTGGCGCAAAAATAACGGGTATTACCACTGGCATCAGCGGCAACTAAATAATACTTGAATGTTGCGCCAGCCGCGCCCATTGAAGTGGTAGGAACTTGAAAACTATAAAAATCTGACTCGCCTGAATAAGCAATAGCTGTGGAAGAATTTACGGCTACCCAAGGATTGGTGCTGGAAGTATAAAACAGTCTAAAATATTCTGTGCCTACAGAAGTACTAGCAAAACTAGCGCCGGAAGTCTGATCGTCAAATACAAAGGCATTAAAATAGGCGGTTTTATTTGCTGTCGCCACATGCGCTGGGCTATGATCTATTTGCGGTTTATTTGTATCAGCTACAATATCAAAAGTATTAGCATAAGAAACAACTGTAGAGGAAACTAGTAAAGCATTATTTGGATCTGTGGTGGAAGCATACACCCAGGCTACATATGATGTGCTTGTTCTCCAGGCAACACCCGAACTATCTGTACCCATAAACTGAGGTGCTACATGGGCAGCATTAGTCCACTGGCTAAAATAGCCAATTGGCATACAAGCAGATCCACCGCACGCGGTAGTTTCGGCTGTGCTTGTGGTTAAATTAACCGTATTAGTGGTAATAAAAATTTTGGTATATAAAAATCCCGCAGGCTGATCACCAGGAGTCCAAGTTATAGAAAAATCCCTGCCATCAAGCCCGAATCCGGTAGTGTCATTATCGGCTAAAGTTACGCCAGACAAGGCACTTGCACTTCTCCCCATAAAAAAGGAAGCATAAAAACCTACGCCTACTGCCACCGCCATAACAGACAACATGTAGGCAATCTTTTTCTTCCAAACATGTTGGATAATTTTTTTGGCCATACTACGAAGTGAGTGAGAGAAATAATCAAATGTGTTTGATTATTTCCGAGCGAATGAGTATATACCTTAGTATATACAAAATGAATTATGGGTTTAAATAAAAATTTTTAAAAAACAAAAAACAGGATCTGCTAAATCCTTCCCTCCTTTTTGGACCATAAAACGTGACAAGCGCCATTTTGGCTGGGAGAAATTTTAAGTTAACAATATTATACCACATCTTTTTTAAAAAGATGTTTATTATAACGCCTTGGGGATAACTAATTATAAAAAAATAATAAAATGCCCATCAACTGCGGGCATTTTATTATGTAATTTAGATTTATATTACGCTAATTGAGCTTCTACTTCAGCTGCAAAATCTGTCTTTTCTTTTTCTACCCCTTCACCTAATTCAAACCGAACCATTGTGGCTACCGACATATTTTCGCCTAGTAGCTTCTGCACGGTTTTTTCCTCATCTTTAATAAAAGCTTGTTCCATCAGACAAATTTCACTATAAAATTTATCTAACTTTCCTTTTAAAATATTAGGAATTGCAGCTTCAGGCTTACCTTGTTGCTTAAGCTGTTCGGTATAAATTTCCTTTTCTTTTTCTACGATCTCTGCCGGAACTTGATCGCGGCTTACATATTTTGGATTAGAAGCAGCCGCGTGCATGGCGATATCTGCGGCCAAACCGGCGTGAGTGCTGTTTTTTAGCACTACCAGTACCGAAATTCTGCCGCCCAAATGCGAATAGGCGCCAAACACATCGTTTGCGGTTTTCTCTACGACCGCAAAACGGCGCAAAGAGATTTTTTCACCGATTTTAGCGGTTAGATCATTTAGGTGATCCTGCAAAGTTTTACCTCCAGCGGTAACTGCCATGGCCGTTTCCAACGTTTGCGGTTTTTGTTCAAGCAGCGCGTCGGCAAAATTTTCTACCATCTTTTTGAAGTCTTCATTTTGCGCCACAAAATCAGTTTCGGAGTTTACTTCCAAAACTACGGCTGTGTCACCATTTACCTTTACTTGGGTGGTGCCTTCGGCGGCGATTTTATCTGTTCTTTTAGCGGCCTTAACAATACCTTTTTTACGCAAAATTTCCGCGGCTTTTTCCATATCTCCACCGGCTTCATCCAAGGCTTTTTTACAATCCATCATACCAGCACCGGTAAGAGATCGAAGCTTGGCTACGTCTGCGGCTGTGATTGACATATAATTTTTGTTTAAAAATAATCTATCATGCTGAACAAATTTTCAGCATCTATATTTTACTACGAGAGAGTCCCCAAAACAAGTTTGGGGTAACAACGAAGAAGCGCTAGACGGACTCTTCTTTTCTCAAAGCTCTTTTTTCTGTCTTTTCTACATGATGCTTCACCGCTGGCTCTTCCTTAGCTTTTTCAAGTTTCTTCTTTTCAAATTCTTTCTTGCCTTCATTTACAGCTGCGGCAATTAAATCAGCGATCATGGTAATTGAGTTTACCGCGTCATCATTAGCTGGAATCGGATAGTTAACTTTATTTGGATTGGTGTTTGTATCGCAAACGGCTACGGTTGGCACTTCGGTGCGTTCGGTTTCGGCGAGCGCTGTTTTTTCAGTTCTCATGTCGGCAATATATACTGCATCCGGTAATTTTTCCAAAGCAGTCAAACCGATTAAGTATTTATCCAATTTATCTAATTGTTTTTTCATTACTACCTGTTCTTTTTTGGTATACTTTTCAATTTCACCGCTGGCAAACATTTCTTTCAAGTTTTTATACTTTTTCAAACGGCGTTTTACTTCTTCAAAGTTGGTGAGTAGCCCGCCGATCCAGCGTTCTACCAAATACGGCATCTCGCAAGACATAGCCGCGGCGCGAATAGCTTCTCTGGCCTGGCGTTTGGTGCCCACAAATAAAATAACATGACCATGAGCGGCCAAGTTTCTTACATACTCTAGAGCTTTCTCAATTTGAGCTTGAGTTTTCTCTAGATCGATAATATGCACGCCGTTTCTAACACCAAAGATGAATTGCTCCATCTTCGGGTGCCAGCGTGACTTTTGATGGCCGAAATGAACGCCGGCCTTAAGCATTTCCAACAATGTTGGCATTTTCTTTGACATATTTTCCTTATTATTGCCTCCTAGCCTTGCCCCGGAGTGGTCCAAGGGAGGAAAAAGTTGGCTAGCGAGAGATTAAATTAATATGCGTGGAGTATATAGGAAGAACTAAAATTAGTCAAGCTGTAATGGCTTTAGTTTTTGGCGACGCGCAATTTGCTCAGCTCCAATCCCAAAGCCTCCCGTTGCGCCAAAAGACTGTCATATTTTTCCGCAAAAATCCTGCTTTCTTCGTTTAGCTTAGCCATAATATCTGGGTTTGAAGCATATGTTTTAGCAAAACTTTGATGTGTTTTAATGGTGGCCATTACATCTTTTATCTCATCGTCTAACCTGGCCACTTTATTTATAACTTCATCTTCACTTTCAGATTCTGCACCCACAACTTCACTTTGAGCTGGTTTTAAAGCGTTTTCTTCTGCTTCTAGACCCTTCTCAATCATTATGGTTGGCAACTGATCTGCGCTGGGTAAGCTAGATCGTTTTGGTCGTGCATCTATCTGACCTCTAGCGCTGGTAATCTCTGACATAGGTTATAGATTATTTATCTTAAATAACGAGAAATAATACCACAAAATGGCATGTTTGTCAACCTGTGGAATTTCGCTTAAAAAATAGCTTTTGTATATGAATAACGCGCTCGGTTGACCTCGCTTAGCGGGGTTGACATTTATTTAATTTAGTGCTAGTATATTAGCACTAAATAATATTTTTGCTAAATTTTAATTTCATATGAAGAAAGACATTCATCCAGAATATCACAATGATACAGAAGTAGTGTGCGCTTGCGGTAACAAATTTACCACTGGCAGCACTATGAAATCCATCCGCGTGGAACTTTGCAGTAACTGCCATCCTTTTTATACCGGCAAACAGAAATTCGTTGACACCGCGCGCCGCGTAGAGAAATTCCAAGAAAAATTCAGTAAGCAAACTGCCGCCGCTGCCGCCCGCAAAGGCAAGAAAGTAAAGAAAGCGGTTGCTGTTGCCAAAAAGACTGCCAAGAAAGCTGCCGAAAAGACCAAGGCTTAGCTGTATTAAATTTAAAAAACAGACTACAATACTTTTTAGTCTGTTTTTTTAATGAAATACGAAACAACGACAAGACAACAAAACTTATGCAAAAAAAATATCTTGAGATAGAACAAAAATTTAAACAACTAGAAGCCGACTTACAAAATCCGGCTGTGCTTAATGACCCCAAAAAAATAAAGGCAACATCTCAGGAATATACGGAATTAAAACCGGTCATGGAAAAAATAAACGAACTGGCTGTGATTGAAAAGGGCCTAACTGAAACACAAAATATTATAAACAACGAAACCGACCCGCAACTCAAAGAAATGGCCAAAATCGAAATTAATGATTTAGAAATTAAGAAATTAAATTTGGAAAAAGAACTAGACGAAATGACGAGACCTCAGGATCCGTTTGATAAAAAAGATGTTATTATGGAAATCCGAGCCGGCGTGGGTGGAGATGAGTCTGCCTTATTTACCGCCGAACTATATCGCATGTATACCCGCTACGCCGATAGCCATGGATGGAAAACAAATATGCTTGATGCTAACCGCATTGGTATTGGCGGCTTTAAAGAAGTTATTTTTTCCATTAAAGGCAGAAATGTATACAAAGATTTAAAATACGAAATGGGCGTACACCGTGTACAAAGAGTGCCGGACACCGAAAAGGCCGGCCGTATTCATACTTCTACGGTAACTGTAGCTGTACTTCCAGAAATTGAAGAAACAGAAATTAAAATTGAGCCAAAAGATTTGCGCATAGACACATTCTGTTCGGGCGGGGCGGGCGGACAGAGTGTAAACACGACCTATTCGGCGGTGCGTATTATCCATATTCCGACCGGCATTATGGTGCAGTGCCAAGACGAACGTTCGCAAACTGCAAACAAAGATAAGGCTATGACTGTACTCCGCGCCCGTATTTACGCCGCCCAGCGCGAAGAACAAATGAAAGTTATTACCGAAAAACGCAGATCCCAAATCGGCAGCGGCGACCGCAGTGAAAAAATCCGCACTTATAATTTTCCTCAAGACCGCATTACCGACCACCGCATTCACCAAAACTGGAACAATATTCCCAAAATTTTAGATGGCGCTTTGGAACCGATAATCACCGCCGTGCGCGCGGCTGAATTTGCTGGATTTGACAGTGCTGGAAACGAAGACGAAGATGACGATTAATATGTCTATTTCCGACTTGCGTAAAAAATACCAGACTTTCCCAACTCTAGATTTTGACCTGCTTTTAGCAGACACAATCAAAAAACCAAAGGAGTTTCTCTATTCTCATCCAGAGTATACATTATCTTTAGTTGAACATATCCGTTTGCGATATGCTATTTTTTTATATAAAAAAGGGTATTCAGTTGCCGCCATTATCGGCCGCAAAGAATTTTATGGGTTGGATTTTTTGGTAAATAAACATGTACTTATCCCCCGTCCGGACACCGAACTAATGGTGGATGAGGCGATAAAAGTTCTTAACCATGAGCTGGAGACTAAAAATACCAATATCATATATATAGATGTGGGTACCGGTAGCGGCTGCATACCAATTTCTATTGCCAAAAACTTGCCGAAGCCACACCCAATGTACGCTATAGATAATTCAAACCGAGCCTTAAAAGTTGCCAAAAAAAATGCAAAAATACATAAAGTAAAAATTAATTTTTTACATGGAAATTTACTAGCGCCGATTTTAAAAAATAAATCTTCACTTGGCACTCCGTGTTTTGTAACAATCACTGCCAACCTGCCATATTTAACCGAAGCTCAATTTAAATCAGAACCGTCAATTCAACGCGAACCGAAAAACGCGCTGGTCGCACAACATAACGGCTTGGATCTTTACATAAAACTTCTAAACCAAATAAGAAAGCTCCCCGATTCCTGCCAGATGTTTCTATTTCTTGAAATTGACCCGTCTCAATCTGAGGCAATAACAAAAATACTAAACAAACTCTTGCCTAAAGCAAATGTAAAAATTAAAAAAGACCTGGCTGGTCTTGATCGTCTGGTTATAGCGCAGGTTTAATTGTTACGCTCCAACTTGCGCCTTGGTTTCTTTTGGCACCACCTCTACCCAGGTATTGCCCGGCGTAAATACTATCTCTTTACCCGCTTTATCATAAAACCTGGTCCTGTCTGTAGTGGATTTTTTCTTCCAGGTGCCATAAGTAACTGAGCCTTTTTTGAGGATTATAGCATCACCGCTGCCGACTGTTTCTATTTCCTGACGGCCAGCGTCATCATTACTGATAGCGCTTACAGCGGCAAACTGTACCACAATATTTCTGGCGCGGACTTCAGATTTATCTTTATCTATATGCACTCTGCCATTGATGCTGCGCAAATAATTTAAACTTTTTGCGTCATAGCTCCACATAACATCATACCCGATACTAAACGGGATGATAATGTTGCCGCTCTTACCGATTGTTTTGCCAACAATGTTTGAATATTTCCACGCCTTATCCGCGGTAAATAACTTATTTTTGCTTCCGTTTTTTGCGATAATTTTATTCCAATTATCACTGCTTATAAACAAATTATGCGGAGCAAAATAACTGGAACTGCGCCAAAAATACTGGCCTAAAAAAAATTCATTGGCATCAAAAACCTTGCGGGGTTTCATGGCCGAGAGCGCTTGCGGCGAACCGCCAGAATGGACATAGAGGCCGTCGCCATATTCTGCGATCCAGTCTAAAAAGTACAGCCGCGCGCTGCGTACCGGACCAACTTCAGCTATATTTTGCTTGCTGTCAAAGATCGCAAAATATCGGGTAATACCCCCCTCTACCATCGTTTCATAGACTATTTTTGCTTTAGAAATCCCTGCTTGCGGATATGCATCCGGGTGGTTGTCTATCATTACCCCCACTACCTGAAGCGCGGTATCGGATTTTTTCTTTACTGCGGTTCCATCAAGCCCGTGCATATATCGCACGGCACTGATTGTAACATCGCTCGTGGTGGCTTGAGAAAAATTTAATGAATAAAAACCAACGCATAAAACACCGGCTACTCCTAATAAAGAAAGGGCGGCGGCGCTAAAAAAATAGTGCAGATGAGATGGTTTTTTTAGTTTAGATTTAGACATATATTACGAAAACAGACTATACATAGTATAGTCTGTTTCTTGAGTTTTGGGAAGATTAATCTTATTCTTTTTCTTTTTTACCTTCTTCTTTCTTTGCGCCTGCATCTGGTGCGGCAGCTTCGCCTTCGGCGGCAGCTTCGCCTTCTTCTTTCTTCTTGCCGGCACTTTCAATCTTGCTCAAATCAACTGGGGCCGAAGCGGCTTCCATAGCCTTGATTTCTTCTTCCGTCATGGCCGGAGTAGCTTTAGCAACCAAATCTTCTTCTTTTGGACTGGTGATAGTCATACCGGCAGGAACTGGCAAATCTTTTACTTTTATCACATCATCAAAAGTCTTAAGCACGGATACATCCACATCAATATGGGATACCAAATCTTTTGGCAAACATTTTATTTCTACCGAACCAATGGCCTGCATCAAAGTTCCGCCTTGTTCCTTAATTACCGGAGCTTCACTTACAAAACGAAGTTCCACGGTCGCGGTCATTTCTTTATTCATATCAATGCGGCGCAAATCCACGTGCACCATGCGATCGGTTACCGGATCATATTGAATATCTTGGACAAGCACTTTACCGTCAGCCTTATCCTCCACAAACAAATCAATCAAACTGGCTTCACCGGCTTCGTTATATAATTTTACAAATTCGTCATAATTTACAGTTAACGAATTTGCTTTATCGCCCATACCATAAACAACCGCTGGCAATACGATTTTAGTGCGGACTTTTTCTCCTTTAGCTTCACGAACTTTGGCTGATAATTTTAGGGTCATATATTTATTACATGTGCTTTCGGACTTCAGATTTTGCGGTTGCTCATCTGCGCTCCTTCTGCTTATTAAACCCGCCCAATGGCGGTGATAAAATCTACACTGTTTATAAATTGCCGTCCTTCTATCATTTCATCTATCGTAAGCGGCGGCATTGTATATAATTTTTGTACGTCTTGAAAACTAAGGTCTGTAATCATGCCAACAGTACTGATGCCCTTGGCAAGCGTCATAACCATTGCCACAAAATACGTCTGGCAGCTGCCACAAGTAAAGTGCACAAATTTAGCTTCGCTTCCGCTAGCGAATAATTTGATCGCTTCGGACTGGTAGTCGCGATTGCAAACCGGACACTGGCTGATGAGTTTTAAGGATTTTCGCCAGGAATCTGGCTTGCTGTTATTTGGCAGCATAAACTAAATATGGACTAATACTAAAGGATTTTGAAGAAAATGTCAAGCGGATCGGCCAACCAATTTTCACTTAAAATAACAATGCCCCCACTTCATTACAACTACCCGAGTCAAAATGAAATAGGGGGTCAATCCTCCATCTGTCAAAGCACTGACTATCAAGACCTTGTCTTGGCTTCTGG
This sequence comes from uncultured Gammaproteobacteria bacterium, assembly GCA_964619625.1. Classification (GTDB taxonomy): domain Bacteria; phylum Patescibacteriota; class Patescibacteriia; order Magasanikbacterales; family GWA2-37-8; genus XYD2-FULL-39-9. The sequence goes on from CAZUFD010000008.1 coordinate 42,849, forward strand.
TAGCGGGTGACGCTGACCTGCTCTCCAGTCCTGCCAGGCGCTAGAGAGCTTGTCATAGATCACATCATACCAAAGGTGCCACAGAAGGATGAACGGATATATAACCAACGCCGCCATCCTCGCCCAACGATCGTGCTTGGGATTGCCACAACAACGCCCCTCTCGCAGGTTAAAGACGTGACCGATGAGCAGGTAGAGACAAGTGGAAACGACGATGAGGGCGATTTCCGTATCCGACAGATTGGCAATGAACGAAAGCATGGGATTTCTCCTTGGTTGAAGATTACCTGATCGTTAGAACTACCGCTTACGGAGCGTCGGCTCTTGGAGGTGTTTCGGCTTGGCCACCAGTTTCTTTTTCTGGCTTTTTTGCTTCCGATTCAATGGAAGCAATGTCAACGGTAGATACCACGCCGAGCGCGATCAGCGCCAGCGGCCAAATTAATCCTACAATTACTCGTGGTACTACCGTTACCCCACCCTCACCTTGGAACCACGCTCTCTGGGTCTTGTACCCACAGAGTATGCAGCCACACACAAACACTATAGTCAAAGCAAGCTCAAAAGCAGACAGCTGAATGAAAAACGACATGTTCCCTCCTGGAAGCAATCCTATCATTTACGTTTATTCCTGGCAACAAACTAATATTTCTTTACCATCATGCTTTCCAAAATACCTATAAGCAATAAATTTATCACCAGTGATGAACCTCCGTAACTGACAAATGGCAAGGTAACGCCGGTAATTGGAAGCAACCCAAGATTCGCCCCCACATTGGTAATAAGTTGAACAAAAAATAAAATTAAAATGCCGGTGGCGGTCGTGGCCACAAAATCATCATTGGATTTTTGAATAATAACAAGTAGCCGCCAAAACAGCACCGCAAACAGCGCCAGCATCGTGGCCACTCCGGCCAGCCCCAATTCTTCACCAATTACGGAAAACACGAAGTCGGTTTGCGCTTCAGGTAAAAACCGCAATTGACTTTGGGAACCAAAACCTAAACCTCGTCCAAACAACTGTCCGGCGCCAATCGCGATATTGGATTGGGCGATGTTATAGCCGCTGCCAAGCGGATCTCGTCCCGGATTAATAAAGTTGGCAACACGATCTTTTTGATACGGCTGTAGAAATAAAAACCAAGCCGCCACTGCCAGCACTGCCACCGCGCCTACAAAACCAGCTAAGTACAATCGGCGCGCGCCCACGGCCCACACCATCCCAAACCAGATTGCGGCTAGTAGTAGCGCCGAACCCAGATCCGGCTGCAACATGGTGAGGCCGATAAATAACGCGGCCACGATACCGGTGCCGAAAAAAAACAGCGGCCGGTCAAATCTGCGGCCAAACCGAGATACAATATAACCAATCATTAAAATTAGGCCGATTTTTGCCATCTCTACCGGCTGAAAAGAAAATCCAAAAACTGAAAACCAGCCCCTGGTGCCGCGAATCGTTTGTCCAAAAATCAAAACACCGATTAGTAAGAGTAACGAAAACAAATACCACCATTTTGCCAAATAACGCCACAACGTGTGCTGGCTCATGGTAGCGAGCAACAACAATCCGAGCCCGATTCCAAAAGATAATAATTGTTTTTTAAAATAAAACAGTTCCGCGCCGCGCGACAAATCTACGCTATAAACCGAAGCCAGCCCCATCATTACCAAAAAAACTACGGCAATAAAAAGTTGCCAATCAAAACTACGCGGCGATAATTTTTGTAAATTCAACATAATCCTAATTTACTGAGCGTAAGCCGCGCGATCGTAAATATTTATAATCGGATACACGGCAATTTCGGTGATATTCAGATTGGGAACAAAACTGCGAATATCCACCTCTTTTGTTTGGAGCGAATTAATTGAGTCTAGATGTAAAGGCACAATACCAACCATTTGGCTGTTTTGCAACAGAGCCACATAAAAATCCGCGGCCACATAACTATACGGGCTGGCGTTAGTTAATTTAAACCGTATGGCATCGGCATTTGTCCCTTCCTGATCCAATGATTTTGAGAATACAAAGTCACTCGCTTGGAAATTTAACCGTTCTGTCTGATATGCGGCTACATCTACTACCTGATGATTGGATATTCGTTCATATTTTATATTTTCCAGCACAACTGCGGGTGAGCCGCCCGTATCCTCCAGTCCTAAGGCCGCGGCAAAACGGCTTTCGCCCGGAAGCAAAAAAGTTTTTTTCGCGGAGGTTTTTATACCATTAACTACAAAATAATAATCAAACCAAACCAAAAATCTGCTGTTCGGGTTTACCAGTTCGGCCGCAATATCATATTTATTCCCCTGACCGGCAAATACCTGGGTGTTTACCACTTGTATCGGCTGTGCGGCAAAACGAGGATGAATACCGGTATAATTTACGGAGGCTGTTAAACTATTTTCCAATTTCCCGTAATCCGACCAGCCCAACAAATACTCGCCCCAGCGCCAAATACCAAAAAGCGCAAACCCCGCATTTATAACAATCAAAATAATTATCAAAATTTTGTAAAGCAGGGCTTTATGCTGAACATACCAAAAACTCCACTGTAACTCCTGGGAAGAAAACTCTTTGGTGGGGTCTTCGTATTTGGCGAGGTTAGTTTTAACCGGAACCGCTCCCTTTCCGTTTGGAACGCCATTTTTTACCAGCCCTGCGGTTTTATCACCATCGTGATTGTTGGGATTATATATATTGAGCATACCCAGTATATCAACTTCCAATAGTAAAAATTTGAACCTTTACTACTATTTTATTAAACAATTAATGATTTGCACAGTTATACAATTAAGCCCTTTTATTTTATTCTTCTAAAAGAATAAAATATTTGGAAGTTGTATTACTGGGCATAATATATTTATTATATCATAATTTACTTTTTTATATTAAAAAATAAGAATAAGCAAAGCTTGAAATTGCGTCGAGATTCTGAAATAAAAAATTATTTTTATTTCACTCATCTCTAGCAATTATAAAAACACTAAACCCGCTTTCCGAAGATTGCGGGCAGAAACAGAAACTCTAACTGCACTTTACTTTTTGCGGCGGTTCCCAGAACTTTGGACACGAAATTGTGTCAAGCATAGTTTCGTATGAGCTACCTTCATCAATCGGACAATCCAACTCGGCATGCGTGCGGCAAAGAAACTGCACGTCCAAATCCGTAACGT
>CAZUFD010000009.1:0-13035 GCA_964619625.1 uncultured Gammaproteobacteria bacterium
TCCTGAACTCAAACACCTGTCTATAACAGGTGTTCTCAAACAGCAGGACAAATTCTTTTTGCTAAAGCAAAAAGCAACCGCTCGCCATCACTGTGGCCAGTTCGGCCAAAGTCCATATGCTCGGTTATCGACCGTTGGACAATAGTGTCCGTGCTCGCTTTGGAGTTGCGAAGATGGCAGACAGAGACGAAAAGAAAAATTAATTAGCTATATGGAAGTAGCAGACATCCCCATCCTGCACCACATAGTCTTTTCCTTCCAGTCTCATCTTTCCTGTACTTCTAATTTTATTCCATCCGCCCGCTTCCACAAAATCTTGCCAATTCACTACATCCGCTTTGACAAAACCTTTAATAAAATCCGTATGTATTACCCCGGCGGCTTCGGGCGCTTTAGCGCCATTTCTTACAGTCCAAGCCCTGGTTTCTTGTTCTCCGGAAGTAAAAAATGTAAGTAAATTTAATAATTTATAGCTGGCGGTAATTAATTTATCTAATCCGGTTTCACTCATTCCCAATTCTTTTAAATAGTCCTTGGCTTCGGCTTCGCTTAGATCTGCCAGTTCTGCTTCTAGTTTTGCCGATATTTCTATCTGCGGAGTTGACTCACTCACCTTTGGAACCTCGGCATTAGCAATATTTTCATCCATATTTACCACATAAAGCATTGGCTTCATGGTCAGTAGTTGCAATTCTTTTATCAGAATATTCTCATCTTCATTATATTCCAACTCACGAGCCGGCTTACCGGCTTGCAATTGCTGCTCCACTCTTTCCAAAACTGCGATTTGTTTTTCAAATTCTTTAGCTGACGCGCCTTTGGCAGATCGTTTGGTGTTATCTAATTTTTTGGAAACCGTTTGCAAATCAGCGAGCGCCAATTCCAAATTTATCACATCCGCATCGTTTTTTGGATCAACTTTATTATGAACATGAATAACATCATGATCGGTAAACGAACGTACTACCTGAACAATTGCGTCCACTTCGCGGATGTGAGACAAAAATTTATTTCCCAATCCTTCGCCTTCGGAAGCGCCCTTTACCAAACCAGCAATATCAACAAACTCTATCACTGTGGGGATAATTTTTAAAGAGGAAGAAGATTCGCTTAATTTTTGCAGCCTATTATCGGGTACCTCAACTACGCCAACGTTTGGATCAATGGTACAAAAAGGATAATTCTGCGCGTTTGCCTGTTTGCTACGGGTAAGGGCATTAAACAGCGTAGATTTTCCAACATTTGGCAAACCAACTATACCAACAGATAATGACATATTATTTTTGTGGACCTGATGGGAATCGAACCCATAATCTCTTCCATGCCATGGAAGCGCGATAGCCGTTACGCTACAGGCCCAAATTTTTTAAACTTGTTGCATTGTAAAACAAAACTACCGTCATGTCAACCATGGTAGTAGGCCTAATTCTTCTTTAATTTCACATCAAGATTAATGGTTTCGGCATCCTTACCTTCCAAATCAATAATGTCCGTTTTTTGCGGATGATACTCCTTATGTTCGTATGTAACATAATATTTTGCATCTCCAGCCAAGAAATAATACTTACCGCTACTATCGGTAATTTGCGTATCTACCAGTTTATTGAACTGTGAATTAAATAGTCTAGCCACCACTCTGGAAACAGGGCTTTTGCTGGCATCATCATAAACAATACCCCAGTTTCTGGCCTTGGCAGGCATAGCTAATTTGCGGAAGACAAAGAATAATAAAATATGGGCAAATAACAAAACTGCGATATACCATTTAGGAGATATATATAAGGAAGCGATTGTAACCAAAATGCCGACTACAGACAAAATACTCTGCAACTTGCGTCCAAATTTTTCCCAGGCCAAACGGCTTGGTTTTTTCTGCGCGCCTATTGGATCCAAAGGTATGGTGGCTGTAATACCGGCTGTACCTGTAACCTCAACTACCTCTCCATGGTAAATATCTACTTTCTGACCATCGCTCTGGAAACCCTCTAAAAACTTGGATGGGAAAACAAAACTGCTCTTCTGCGCCTGCAACCTATACTTTCCCGGACCAACCATAAAAATAAAGCGGCCTTTTGAATCTGTCACTTTGGATTGCATAACCCGTCCATTTTCCGCGTTGATGAGCCGCACCATTGCCAAATCAACCGGTAATTTATTTAATGAATTATATACCAAACCCCATTTTTCTCTTTTTCTCCAACCAAGAAGCATGAGCGGCTGCAAGAACAACAGTCGCAGGAAAGGCAAAAAGTCCAGCCACGAAATAAGCGGCACAGCACCGGCCACAACCACGGTAATTACCGTGGGCGCTACCACTTGTTCATTTATTTTCTTTACCTCGGGATCCGAAACTACATCTTGAATTTTTTGTACGGCTACGGTTGTTAAAATCTTTGTTTGCCCGGCTAGCGCTCCAACAATATTTTGAATATTTTCCACGAGCGGAGCATCCGGATCTATCTCTAAAATAAGTTCCGGTGGCTGCGCAATGAGTGTGAGTTCTGGGTTGATTACATTATTATCTATGTTATTTATACTGAGTGTACGGCTATAATACCCATCTTTCTCCAGGCTTATCCTAAAATTTCCGTTTGGCACCATCCAGCCAAAGCTGCCGTTGGCATCAGTTACAATTGGGTTTAACTCACCATAATTCCCCATGTTTATGGGTTCGCCATTTGCTCCATACAACAAAACTAAAACTCCAACCAAACTTTGACGGTCATCATTTACCACCTGGCCCCATGGCAAACTGTTCAATCTAAATCCGACCGAATCACGCTGATTTGATCCATAATCAATTTCCACAAATGCTTGGGTCAGTCCGAGTTGATTGAAAAATAAGCTGGCATAGTACATCCGGTCGGTAGCATTATAGACAAACTGATGCGCGTCCGTATCCCCGACACGAAGCACCATACGTTCCGGCCGACTATATAAAATTTCTTCAGGAATCGCTACGGTAAGATTTGCTCCCGATAAACCAGTTACAACTTCGCCAACCGGAAGAAGCCGTATATTACGATTGCCTGCCAAAAATACTAAGCCGTTTAAATTTATTTGCACAAATTCCGGCACGGTAGGTTCGGGTGGATTATACTCGTCCGTATCAGTGCCACTTTCACACCCCGGATCAGTGGGAAAATCAACCAAACTATCGCCATCATCATCTGCTCCGTTATTACAAGCAACCAACTGACTTGGCGCGCAACTGCCAAAACCCGCGCAAGCGGTATCGACACAATCTACTTGTCCGTTGTTATTATCATCCAAACCGTTGTCGCATATTTCTGGACTAGGGGGTGTGGATGTAGGCGGGGTTTGACCGCATTCGGGTAAAGAGGAGCAAACAGTATCGGCGCAATCTACTTGTCCGTTGTTATTATCATCTATATTATTTCCGCATATTTCTGTCGGAGGGGCGGCTGGCACGACTGCGCCGCTTCTAAAAATGCCCGGGCTGTTGTTACCCGACGTATCAAAGGAAAAAATTGTATAAAAATAAGTAACATTTACAATTATATTCGTATCCGTAAATGTCCCTTCGGTTCCGGCATATACAACTGTACCATCGCTGGGATTATTTGAAGCCGAACCAATTTTTCGCACCACCCTCACCTGAGAAAAATCCGGAGTTCCGGCTATGCTTGGATTTGTCCATGACAATACAATGGAATTACTGGACGAAGCCAAAACAAAATTAGAAACATCTGGCGGCGGAGTTGTGTCCGCGCCTGTAGTAAATGTCGCGTCGGTTGTGCTGGCGCTATTGCCGCTACTGTCTGTGGAAATAATTCTAAAATGATAAGTGGTATTAGGGCTTAAATTAAAAAGCAACGCGGTGTGCGATAAAACTCCGGCGGAATCAAAATAATTACTGCCGTAGACTGCGGTTGGCCCGTAAATTATTTGCGTGTCAGCCGACTCATTTGTATCCCACCGTATGCTGCTTGTAGTTACTCCGGTTGAAATTTGAATATTACTGATAACCGGCGGGGTGGTATCGGGCGGTTCGGGCGCGGTAGAAAAAGTACCGGTAAATTCGGTGGTTTGCGGCTTAGTATCAACAACCGAAATTTTAAAATAATATAAAGTGCCGGTAGCCAAACCGGTTAAACTGGTCTGATAATTTCCCGTAACTGTGCCAGAGCTTCCGTAACTAGTATTTAGACCATACACAAAAGTTACACTGGAAATTCCCAAGTCATCACTAGCACTCCAACTAATACTGGCCGTAGTAAAGGAAGTAGATGAAACTACGTTAGAAATTACAGCCGGTACATCCGATCCGCCTGGGCCGCCTCCCGTCCCGCCGCCGCCGACACTACCACCACTGGGTACAGTCAGATTTACGTTTACTGCCTGATTTTCAGTAGCGGCTTGCGCATGAAACCAAAAAAAGCTGCTAAAAATAACGGCTACAAATAAAATAATATTTTTTAATCCATTTCCCATATACAAAACCGCCTAATGCTGAAAAATTATTTTAATATTATTCTGTAGCTGTACTGGTGTTAGTAACGGTTTCGGCAGGAGGCTGCTCCGAACTAACCGGTTCTGTGCTGCTAGCAACCGGCTCAACTACTACCGAAGGAGTAGAGGTGGGAGCAGAGGCGGGGGTAGAAGTAGAACTTTCTGAAACAGATGTTTCTTGCGTAACTTCTGTGTTTCCCGAACTGCTTGAGCCGCCCGACGATTCATTAACGACTTCAGGAATATTTTCTTCAGGCACTAATACTTTAGCAATTACCGTCCAATCAAACGCGGCATTGCTTTGGCCATTTTCATTTTCTTTTACCACAAAACTGTCATAGTTTCTTTCCGAAACATAAACGCCTTTGGTTTCACCAGACATGGTAATTTGGATATTAAGCGGTACGGATCTATCTATAATTGCCTGATCAAGATCGGTTAAAACTACCCGTCTTGTCCCATTCTCCAAAGTACTGGTGCCGGAAATTACAATTTCTTGCTGGCCTGCGGCGCTTTGCAAGCCATAAATTTCTTTATCGCCAACCGCGGTTGTGATTTTTTGTATTAAGTTGCCAAATTCATCAATTCTCCATTTATTATCTTTACCAATAATACCGGCCACGTTAATAATGGAGTTATTTTGCAAATCAAGATTGCCGCCGGAATATACTAATTGGTTATTATTACTTTCCACGCTTAATGTACCCGGGTTAGCTCCTGGAGAAAGATTTATGCCTTGAGCTACGGCAAGCTGTTCAATATTTTCGTGCAAATCATCTATATCCTTATCCCGATTATACACCCAACCGGTTCTAATTAATGCTAAAATTCTACCGGTTGAAGAAGTCGGCAATGGCTCAAGCGCCACGCCGATTATACCTACAACTTTATTATTCTTGTCCTTGGTCGGATCATACTTCATAGCATAACCAGGTGTAGAAGCACTCACAAGCAAGTCACCTCTGGCAATGGCGCCATTTTCACTGGAAACTTTTACCGGCACGCGGCCCACCATGGCTAGTACGGCCGTGTAATCTGTCTTGCCATTTCCAACTACGATAGTTGGGTTGGTAGAAATTACACCGGCCACCGATTGTTCGTAAGCAGAATTGCTGCGACGGTACGTATCTGGTGAATGTGGATCTACCATCATTACATCCCCGGCTTCGGCCGTATCATCAATGGCAATATCTACTCGTTCGGCTAAATCTCCCGGATTAGTGGAAGTGCCCAAGACCGCGCTCGCGCCAAAGTAATTGCCGGAAGTATGAACATCGCCATTGGCAGCCACAGAGAATACTGAATTATTATTAGCTCGCAGAGAAATAATATAATTGTCGGCCAAAGAAGAAGTAAAGTTGCCGGCATTAAAGGTAAAGGCCCGTGAGCCAGCAAAACTTCCAACACTTGATTCAAACAATGTAGAGGTAGCAAAAGAAAGTTTGTTGATTATACTATTGTTAATTAGTGAAATATTTCCGCTGACTTTAAGATCAAAAGGATTGGTAGAATCGCCAATGGTAATGGTGCTGCTGGTAGTATCTATCGTTAAAGGCGACTGTCCCGGCGCCCAAGAAGGCGAAATAAAGACTTCAATGACGCCAATGCCGCTGCCAGCAAACGATTCCAGCGCCCGGCCGACAACTACGCCGTCTTTTGTTGCCTTCATACCAACGCCGGGCAACGAGGAAGCGGCAATGGGGTCGCCAGCCAAGATGGGGCCATTTTCATCGGAGACTTTGGTCGGCACGCGACCCGACAGAGTGACAAGACGCCCATCAACGCTGCTCGTCCAATCGGAGAGTCGGATACCAGGGTTCGTGGAGATTACACCAATTACCCCATCATAGGCGCTAGTTGTTTTTTCCACGGTCGGTCGAACGCCGGAAGAAGAAGTGGCAATCCGTACGAGGTCGCCGGCCGTGATTGAAAGGTCATCCACGCGGTATGACTCAGCCAAGTCAAAGCCTTCAATCTGGAACTGTTTTCCCCAGAAGCTATTGGCATAGACGTTCATAAAGTAAGCACCAAGAGAACCGATATTTGAACCGCCGGTAAAAGAGCCGCCAGTGGTGTTTTTACAGCCAGAGGTCGCGCATTTGGCCGCCCTCAAATCAAGATCTGTGGCATTGTAATAACTAATTACCGGCAAGCCATCTGTGCCAATGGCGATAGAGGTGAACTGGCCTTGATTTCCGGTGCTGTCAATAGTGGTAGTAACATTGCCTGACGAACAGGAGGCATTGCCGCATTTGGCTACCCTCAGATCAAGATCTGCGGCAGTGGCATTGTAATAACTAATTACCGGCAAACCATCTGTGCCAATGGCGAGGGAGGATAGCTGGCCCTGATCTCCGGCGCTATCAATGGTGGTGGTAACATTACCTGACGAACAATATGCATTGCCGCATTTTGCTACTCTAAGATCGCCATCTGTGCCGTTGTAATAACTAATTACCGGCAAGCCATCTGTGCCAATGGCGATGGAGGTGTCCTGGCCCTGATCTCCGGTGCTGTCAATGGTGGTGGTAACATTACCCGATGAGCAGGAAATATTGCCGCATTTTGCTACCCTAAGATTAAGATCTGAGGCATTGTAATAACTAATTACCGGTAAGCCATCTGTGCCAATGGCGATGGATGTGTCCGTGCCCTGACTTCCAGTGCTGTCAATAGTGGTGGTAACATTACCTGACGAACAAGATGCATTGCCGCATTTGACCACTCTCAGATCAAGATCTGTAACATTGTAATAACTAATTACTGGGAAACCATCTGTGCCAATGGCGATGGAAGTTTCTTGGCCTTGATCTCCGGTGCTGTCAATGGTGGTGGTAACATTACCTGACGAACAGGAGGCATTGCCGCATTTTGCTACTCTAAGATCGCCATTTGTGGCATTGTAATAACTAATTACCGGGAAGCCATCTGTGCCAATGGCGATGGAGGAGTTGGAACCCTGATCGCCGGCGCTGTCAATGGTGGTGGTAACATTACCTGACGAACAGGAGGCATTGCCGCATTTGACCACTCTCAGATCAAGATCTGAGACGTTGTAATAACTAATTACCGGGAAGCCATCTGTGCCAATGGCGATGGAGGAGTATGTGCCCTGACTTCCGGCGCTGTCAAGGGTGGTAGTCACTTGAGTAGATGCGCCAGCGGTCGGCGAGGCATTTGGCAAGACATTACCATCAAAGGTGGATGTGCCAACCACAGAAAATATAGAAACTGGTGAAGAGGAATTTATCCCGATATTTCCATCTGCCAAAATTCTAAACATACTGGCTCCAGTAGATGAGGCAACATCAAACGACGGAGTGCTAGTACCGGTGCTAAATATATTAAATATAGCTCTTTGAGTCGTGGTATTTATTCCTACTCTACCAAAGGCATCAATTCTTATTCTTTCAGTACCAGCTGTCCAAAAAGCCATACTGTTGGCATCTAAAGCGGCTGCGCCAGCATGTGTATACCTAATCACACCTCTATTTTGCGAAGTGGTATCAAAGAATATATCACTTGTCCCGGCCGCACTTGCAGTTATAGCCAGCAGCCCCTGAGATTCGGTAGTGTTGCCTATTTGTAAATCTCCAAGTGGGGCACCTGTGCCAATACCAACATTACCATTTTGCAAAATTCTAAACATACTGGCCCCGGTAGATGAAGCAATCTCCAAAGGATTAGTGCCACCTGTACCTTGCAAAGCAAGACTGGCTATTGGAGTGGTGGTGTTTATACCAACTCTTCCATTGGAAGCAATCATCATTTTTGTCGTATTAGCAACCTGTAAGAATATATTTTGACCGGAGGGGGTATTTAAAATAGTTCCGCCAGTTGAAGCCGTCGGATCATTCAAGAAAGCAAAATTAGTCAAAGAAGGTGTTACATTACCAAACCAAATACCGGGATACGTATTGCCGAGTCCGGCTGTGCCGATAACTACTTTTCCGTTTGATGTTCCTCCTCCTAGGAGGGTCATTGTGCCGGTTGGATCTAAAATAAAAGGAATAGTGCTTGTGGTTGAAGAAGCAATTGTTAAAGGTGTTGCTCCAACAGAACTAACTAAACTTAGAGAAGAATTTGGAGTACTCGTGTTTATACCTACATTTCCATTTGTCAGAATCGTAAACATAGAACTGGCGGCGGCAGTATTGGTTACAACAGAAAATGGATTTAGCGTACCACTTCCTTGGACCGTAAGAGCTGCTATGGGAGGAGAAGATGTGCCAACCGCCGCTGAAGTTTTGGCAAAAATAGTGCGCGGACTTCTTGTGCCCCCGCCAATATCAAGTGTATTGTCCGGGCTAAAACCTAGATCCGTGCTTAAAAGTATAGCGCTCGCATTTGTGCCGATTGTTATTTGATTTGACGTATTAAGACCAAGCATAAGAATGTCGGCTGCATTATCCGCTCTTCTTCCGTAAATACCGGTATTATTTTCCAAACGAATAGCGCCAGCGGTGGCGGGAACATTTCCAATGCTTAGCGCGCCGCTGCCGCCAATGCTTAAAGCGTTGGTTGGAGTGCTGGTGCCAATACCAACATTTCCATTGGCTAAAACTTTTATAATACTAGATGTTTGCGCCGAATCAATACTAAATATAGAGGAAGTAGAGCCACCTCCTGTTGATGAGGCAAATACAGATAGGGCGCCTTGAGACATTATTCCCCCAGCCCCAACTATGAGCGAAGTCCCGGCCATAATATTTCCTTGAGCAAAGATATCATTTCTGGATTGTATATTTCCTACTTCGGCCGAGTGAGCGATAAGGCTGGTAACTTCAGTGCCGGAGATATCTACGACGGAGATAGTATCTGCAACATTATTGGCGGTATAAAGATAGCGGCCGGAGACAAATAGCGATCTAATTTCCGCAGCTACACCACCGCTTACAGTAACTTGAGCTGGAGTAGAAGAATTAGATATATCCACAACTGAAATAGTGGCGGCTGTAAGATGACCCACATAAGCATACCGTCCGGAAACAAATATAGACCAAGGAACTGAACCAACAGCCGCGGTAGAAATCTGCACCGGAGCAGATGGATTGGAAATATCAACAACGGAAATAGTGTCCGATCCGCTATTGGCCGTGTAAGCATAGCGGCCGGAGACATAGATAGAACCTGGACCTATGCCAACAGATGTAGTAGAAAGTTGAACCGGAGATGCTGGGTTGGATACATCTAATACAGAGATGGTATTTGAAGTATAATTTGCCACATAGGCATAGCGGCCGGAGACAAAAATTGAAGTTGGATTTGTGCCAACAGAAGTAGTGGCAACTTTAACGGGAGATAAAGGGTTAGAAACATCTACTACAGAAATATTATTGGAACCATAATTTGCCACATAGGCATAGCGGCCGGAGACATAAATTGAATATGGGTTTGTGCCAACAGAAGTAGTGGCGATTTGAACAGGAGCTTTAGCATTAGAAACATCTACAACCGAAATGGTGCTTGAAGCATAATTTGCCACATAGGCATAGCGGCCGGAGACAAACACTGCATATGGATCATTTTCTACGCTTGTTGTAGAAATTCTTACTGGAAGTGATGGGTTAGACACATCAATAACAGATAAAGTATTATCCAAAATGTTGGCTGTATAAGCATAGCGGCCGGATACAAAAATTGAGTTAGGGCTATCTCCTACCGCGGCAGTGCCGACTTGAGAAATAGATGTATTTGCATCATTAATATTAGAAATATTTCCAACCACCGCTAATTTTTCAGTGGGCGTGCTGGTATTAATACCCACATTGCCGTTCGCATTTATTCTAAAAATATTTGTTGAAGGAGAAGAAGATACGATGTTTAAAATAGGATTGCTGCTGGCTGCAGCTTGCATGGTAATAAATGCATTGGCAGAAGTAGTGTTAAATCCAAAATATGGAGCTTCGCCAATATTAAAGACAGTGTTATTAGAACCGTTTAAAACTTGAAATTCATTTACGCCATTGCCATTTGCATCAATTCTCATAAAGATTGAATTATCAGAATTGACATTGAATCCATTGTCTCCTTGTCCATAAATTTCAACTCCACCGGCGCTATTAACTAAGTTAAAGATGGCGCTATCACTGGCGGTGCTGTGTAATATATCTCCATTGGTTAAAATTCTAAATAAGTCCGCCCCACTAGAAGATACGACTGCAAAAGGATTTGTTCCGGCTGTGCCTTGCAAAGACAAACTAGCAACGGGAGAGGTTGTGTTTATACCCACCCTGCCATTAGTATCTATAATAAATTTAGATGTATGATTGCCGGCTCCGCTTGCAAGAGCATTTGTGCCAACATCTAACAAATACGCATTTGTAGCGGAGGCGGCTGTTACTAAAGGGGAAACACGAAGAGCAGAAATATATTGTCCGTTATATGATGGTGAAGTTGAAACAGTTGGCGCAACATCCAAACCAATAAAATTACCTGTGCCAGAACCGGGATTGAACGTGCCTCTAACTTGAACCATGGTAGAAGTTCCCGAAGTTGCTTGACGCTGGTTGTCATCAGTAAGGAATACTGAAACACCGGATAAATTAGTCGCAAGGTTTCCCGCCACACCCATACCGGTATTAGTATACGCACGAATATATGGGTTTGTACCTGCAAAGAAATACTTACCAAAGCTGGAAGTAAATATAAGTCCAGCGCTTTCTGAGAACTGGAAGCTATGACTTCCGCCAGAGCTTTTTAGAGTTAAATCGCCCATTGAATCTGTGCTTATAATAGAAACCGATGATGTAACTATATTTATAAGAGGAGTCCCTCCACTACCAGTAAGCGCAAACGTAGCGTTTGGAGAAGATGTGTTTATACCAACTCGGCCATTTGCGAACACTTTTAATATATTTGATGTTTGCGCGGTATCAATACTAAATATAGACGAGGTGGAGCCGGTAGAAGATGCAAAAATAGACAACGCTCCATGGGACATAATGCCGCCAGCGCCAACTACGAGCGAAGTACCCGCCATAATATTGCCTTGAGCAAACACATCGTTTCTAGATTGGATGTTTCCTACTTCGGCGCTGTGAGCGATAAGACTGGTAACTTCGGTACCGGAAATGTCAATGATAGAAAAATTTCCTGAACTATAGTTGACTACATACGCATACCGGCCGGAAACATAAACGGATTTAGCGCCTGAACCCACCGATATGTTGGTTAAAAGAGCAGGAGCGGTTGAGCTGGCAACGTCAATTATGGACATGTTACTTGAGGCAGAATTTGCTACATACGCATAGCGGCCGGAAACATAAATGTCTGTAGGATCACCCGCGGCAACACTGCCAACTGTCACAGGGGCCGATGAACTGGATATGTCAACGATAGAAACAGTATTTGCACTATCATTTGCCGTATACGCATAGCGGCCGGAAACGTAAATTGATGCTGGACCTGCGCCAACAGAAGTAGAAGCTACAAATACTGGAGCTTGAGGATCGGAAACATCAATAACCGACATACTGGCTTCGTTATAATTTGCCGTATACGCAAAGCGCCCTGAGACAAAAACACCGTTAGGCTGAGAACCCACGGTAGTAGTAGAAACTCTCACCGGAGATAAAGGATTGGAAATATCAATTATGGTCATGGTGGTGGCGCTGCCATTAACTACATACAGATAGCGGCCGGAAACATATGGCGATTTAGGGCCTGTGCCTACAGCTATGGAAGAAACTTGTCTTGGGGCAGACGGATTGGAAATATCAACGATAGAAACAGAGGCGCCATTACCATTTGTTACATACGCATAGCGGCCAGAGACATATAAATCATTTGGGTTAGTACCAACGCTCGTACTGGCAACAGTTAGCGGAGCTGTTGGATTTGAAACATCAACTACAGAAATACTGTTTCCAACTTGATTGGCCGTATACGCGTATTTGCCTGAAACAAAAATTCCAAGTGGGTTTGGCCCAGTTATACCTGTACCAACCACCGAAACAGCTGTGCTTGGATCTGTAATATTAGAAATATTTCCAACTACCGATAATTTTTGCGCTGGAGTTGATGTACTAATACCAACATTGCCATTTGTTAAAATGGTAAACATAGAAGTAGCGGCCGCGGTTGAACTTACAACCGAGAAGGGATTTGCCGAACCAGTTCCTTGGATTGTTAATTTTGCTTGTGGAGTGGTAGTGCCAATACCAACTAAGCTGGTGGGTAAAATAAACAAGGTGGAAGTGCCGGTTAAAGCAGTGCCGTTAGTGGCATAATAAGAAAATTGTCCGGCTGTGCCGCTGTTTACTGTGCCACTGCCGCTTATAGCCAAAGAAGACGTAGAAACCCAAGTTACTACAGTACCATTACTTTGAAGAATATAACCATTTACTCCAAGACTAGCTGTGCTGTCATAAATTCCTCCCGTTAATGCTATGTCTCCCTGAACTGAAAGAGTGGCTATCGGAGAGGAAGAATTTATTCCCACTCGGCCATTTGTCAGAATAGACAACAGAGAAGCTCCTGTAGAAGAGTTTATACTAAAAGGATTTACTCCGGCCGTACCTTGCAAAGCAAGACTAGCAATTGGCGAGGATGAATTTATAC
>CAZUFD010000009.1:13135-42863 GCA_964619625.1 uncultured Gammaproteobacteria bacterium
TTGTTAAAACTGTAAACATAGAACTGGCGGCCGCGGTTGAAGATACAATTGAAAACGGATCTTCTGTTCCGCTTCCTTGAATTGTAAATTTGGCAGACAAGGTAGATGTTCCTACTCCCACTCTTCCATTGGCAAGGGCTTTAAATATATATGGCGTCTGAACAGAGCCAATGTTAAATATAGATGAAGTGGCACCGGTAGAGGAGGCAAAGACAGATAATGATCCTTGTGATTGAATACCGCCAGCGCCAACAAAAAGCGATGTTCCAGCCATAATATTTCCCTGGGCAAAAACATCATTTCTGGATTGTATATTTCCTACTTCGGCGCTGTGGGCGATAAGACTGCTTACTTCGGTACCGGAAATATCAAGAACTATCAGGCCGTTACTTTGATAGTTTGCCAAGTACAGATAACGTCCGGATACAAAAGCAAAAAAAGGATTATTAAAACCGGTACCGGCAAAAGTGGTAATCACAGCCGGGGCAGTGGAACTAGCAAAATCTAAAATAGAGATACTGTTGTCAGTGCTATTAACTGTATATCCATAGCGGCCAGATACAGATATAGAAAACACTCCGGTTATAGAGCTTGTTCCCACCGGAACCGGAGCGGCCGGATTTTTAAGATCAACAATTGATATGTTTTCGCTTCCGCTATTTACCACATAGGCATAGCGACCAGATACGGAAATGGAAGATGGGTTAATACCAAGACTGGTGGTCGCGATTCGTACCGGATTGTGTGGGTCAGATATATCAATTACGGAAATACTACCGCCGGCATAATTGGCAGTATAAGCATAACGACCGGAAACATATATAGAATAAGGGCCTAGGTTTTCCATTGTAGTAGTAGCTACTTTAGTTGGACGCAAGGGATTGGAAATGTCCACAACTGAAACGCTGTCACCGTCAAAGTTTGCCACATAGGCATACTGGCCAGAAATGTAAATTCCTCTAGGGCCTGCGCCGACCGAAGTAGTAGCAACTTGCCGCGGTGCAGACGGGTTAGAAATATCTACAACTGAGATGCTATTTCCGCCTTGATTTGCGGTATAAGCATACCGACCGGAAACATATACAAAAGCTGGATTAGACCCTGAGTTATCTATGGATGTACTGGAAATATGAACCGGAACTGCGGGGTTGGAAACATCAATTACAGACAAAGTTCCATCATCAAAATTTGTCATATAGACATAGCGCCCTGAAACAAAAGGTGCGTAAGCGCCAAGCTTGGTGGTGGTAGATGCCATTATTGAAATTGCGGTTGTAGGATCAATAAGATTGGAAATATTCCCGACTACGGATAATTTTTGGGCTGGAGTAGAAGTGCCAATACCTGTGTTACCATTTGTTAAAATACGGAATAGGCTGGCGCCGGTAGATGATGCAATTTCAAAAGGATTAACTCCGGCCGTACCTTGCAAAGCAAGACTAGCAATTGGCGAGGATGAATTTATACCCACTCGGCCATTTGTTAAAACTGTAAACATAGAACTGGCGGCCGCGGTTGAAGATACAATTGAAAATGGATTTGCCGAACCAGTTCCTTGGATAGTCAATTTTGCTTGTGGAGTGGTAGTGCCAATACCAATTAAACTGGTGGGTAAAATAAACAAGGTGGAGGTGCCCACCAAGGTTGTGCCGTTGGAAGCGTAATAAGAAAATTGCCCAGCGGTGCCGCTATTTACTGTGCCGGTGCCAAAGGTGGTGCTATTTATCCAAACCGGTCTGCCTGCGCCAGCTGACATGAGCAAATAACCAAGTGTTCCAACTTCGGTGGCGTTATATCTGGTACCATCGGAATATATCACCGAACCATTGGCGGCAAGTGTAGACGAATTAGTACCGCCGTTGGCAATTGAGAGCACACCCGTAACATCTGAGGCGGAAGCCAAATTAACTGTTGATGTAGCCCAATTTCCGGCTGTGACCCGAACCAAACCAGTCCAGGCTTGTGAGTTTTGTCCGGTACCGCCATATGTAGATGAGATTACCGTTCCATTCCAAATTCCGGCGGTAATAGTGGCAAAACTAGATCCGCCAAAAACATTCAAACTGCCGAGGATGGTAGAAGTAGAAACCGTAGTGCTGTTAAACGTAAAATTGCCATTACTATCCGATCTGGGAATATAGGGGGTAGTAGAGAGAGTATTTACACCGTAACCATCCAAGTATTTTGAATTAAATGCATACGGTGTAGCGGTAATTCTTTTTCTTGGAGTCAAGGTATCGGAACCAATTCTGACTTCTAAGTAAACCGAACTGTTATTTTGAAAAATTGCCGGTTCTAACGAATTTGTGCCGGTATCGCCTAAATTTACACTAAACAAACCTTGGGATGGAGTTGTGCTAATAGCTTGGGGAGAGCCAATCGTGCCGCTGGCGGTATACAAAACATTGCCGCCGCTGGCTGCATCATACAACACAAAAGTCATGTTTTGGGTGGTGGTGGCTAAGCGGCTGCTAATAAGCAATTTACCCTGGTAGGTGATAATTGATGGCGCGACGGCTGCGTTTGCTTTTCTGGAAAGCAAACCCGCGAAACCAAAAAACAAAATCAGCCCAAATATCAAAAAAATGGGAAGGTTTTTCGCATTTCTGCCGCTTCTACGTTGCGTTTCCTCCATAATCATTGCGTCTTCTTTATATATAATACATTATACAGCTTTTTCATTATTTCTTCTATGAAAATTAGACAAAAAAACTGTGGATAACTACGCGATAAAAATTATTTAAAAAATTTATTGATCTCTCTCGTAAAAAATACGAAAAAATCGTAATTTTACAAAATAAAAACACGGAAATTTTGATAAATTTCCAAATAATTTTGCCCGCCCCGATAAAATCAAGAATTTTACGTTTTTCTTGGTCTTTTTATGAGCAAAAACACAAGCAAAAGCAACAATAAACCTCCAATTACTAACACGGTCTTGCTCCAGGTTGGAAAATACCAAATATAGTCAATTGCCGAGACAGTTTGGCCAGTTCGGCCATAATTTACAGTAAGCTGTGCCTGATAAATACCCGGCAGGCTAATATTATTTTTTAAATTAATTTCCGGTGAAAGTACGCGCCGAGAACCGGCAAGTAGCGTGTTACCCAAAACTACTGGTTCTATAAATATTTCTTCCCCTCGCCAATTTTTAATAGCTACCGTACCTTTAAGCGGCACTTCCACAGTGCCGTTATTTTGCAAACCTAAGGCAAATTTCCAACTTTTATTTCCAATAGACTCTTTTATAACATCCCACTTTTCTATTATCACGGATTCTTGCACCAAACCCTTTACCTGCAAAGTAAGCAAGGAAACCAACCGTGAAGTTACCGCATTTTGATTTGTATTTTTTAATGCCGGCTCAACCGCAAGCCCTACATAATGCGATCCGGCGGAAGCATTTTCCGGAACTCTAATGATAAAATTAGCCACCTTCGTCTCTCCGGGCTTTACTATTACTGAACTCTCTTCTGGAAAAACCCAAGCCTCGGCTTCATCAACCCCTCGTTCAAAAACAGGCAGCCCCATTTCGTCTTGCTTTGTCCCTAAAACGCTTAATTTAAACGTCAAATTTGTTTTGTCTGAATTGTTTATTCTTACCACTACGGTTTGACTTGTGGCCGGGTCGGCAGTTACGAGCATTTTTACCGGTGTAATACTAAAGGCATGCACCGGAGAAATTGCGATAAAAAGAACAAAAATTATTGATAAAAAAAATGTTTTAGCGAAAAATTGCATATAAAATTAAATATTTGTTGAAGCTGAAATAGTCACCGTTTGACTACGAGAACCTGCGGAAGTTGCCGAACTAATCGCCGCCTTAAATGTTAAGGTTGTTTCTGCGCTTACAACCGCCGTACTGGATGAAGACAGATTCAAACCTGCAGCTATCCCCCTATCATCACTAAAGGCCCTATCAACTCCGCTCACCGCCACGCCATACTCTTGCGCTCCGGCAGTTACCGCTCCATCCGTAACTGCGGTTAAACTAGTACCGCTTACACTGCCAACGGACAACACATAACCGGTACTCGCATCCGCAGTAACGGAAAATATGGTTGAAGCGCTCCCCACAGTTGAAACACTTAATGTACCCAAGTCTAGAGTCGTACTGGTTACTTCCACGACTAGCACACTCCAATCCATTGCCTGATATCCTCCAAGTACTTCATATACACCACCGGTAGAAGTTCCGACCGGAGACTCGCCTAATGTATCTTCCAAACTGTATGTACCGCTGGTACTTAAAATTCCTCCCGCATCTATGCTATCGGAAAAAATCGTGTAATTGGTAGAAGACATTACACCAAAAGATACGGAAGGAAAAGCAAAAATCCCCACGAGCAACACTATCACAAGCAGACTCAGTGTACGACGCATAATTTATTTGGAATTTTACTAATTCACCCCAACCAACAATGATTTTATCTTATCAATTATATCTTTGTTATTTGGATTTAAATCTTTCACTTTATAATAATATTCCAAAGCTTTGGCCTTATCGCCTCTATTTTCATATAACAAACCAAGGCTGAATAACGCATTGGAGTAACTTGGCTGCAGTCTTACTGCTTCCAACCATAATTTTTCCGCGTCGTTTTTGTCGGCTCTGGTGCCGCGGTTGTACAGCAGTCTTCCAAAATTAAACAAAATTTCCGGATTATTTCCCGCACCCGCTTGCACTAAATTTTTATATACCTCTATCGCCTTATCTGTTTCCTTGTTTAACTCATACGCGCTGCTTAAGCTGACATACGCGCCCAGATAATCTCTTTTTAAAGAGACCGCTTTTTCATAATATTCAATGGCTTTGGGAATATTTTTTTGTAACATGTAATTATTTCCCAAGCGCCACATAAGAATTGGGTTGGTGGGTTCTAACTCACTTGCTTTATCCAAAGATTTTATTGCCCAATCGGTGGCTTCAGGAATTAAGGCTGATGTATTTTCATACATCGTAGCCAAATTTTCCCAAATAGCCACACTGTTTGGAGAAAGTTCAGTTGCCACCCTGGCTTCATTTACAGCCTTAGATAATAAATCCGTAACAGCCTGCACATTGGGATTGTTTTCTTTTGAAAGCTGGCTTGCTTGCACTAAATGGGCGCTAGCAATCGCGGTATGATAAATGTCCGAACTGCGACGCAAGGACAGCGCTTTTTGTAAACTCATTTCTGTTTGCTCATAACCGCTTTGCTGCAAACCGCGAGCAAACACGCGATCGGCCACATAAAATCTTGCACCAAGAATTCCCACCATTACTACCATCGCCATTACCACGATCGCGCTAAAAGAAAATACCAAATTGTACTGCGGCGTATCTTCCAAGGTCCAGTGTTTTTCTTTCACCGTATTATGACCAAGGAGTGACAAGCCGGAGATTACAATTCCAAGCAATAGCCACCAGAAAACCCACAACGAAACGCTGTAAAAATTAGTCATAAGTCCTACACATAAAACTACCCAGGCAACTACAACTAAAAATACATCTAATCGAATATTGGTCTTGGTTAGGTGCAAACTATGTGAAATACCGAAGGCCGAACCCCTGGCTTTAAACCAAGTGCTAAACACATGTCCTAAAACAAAAAGCAGTATAAATACAAACCCCAATGTTACAAGCACCCCGCCTTCAGCCAACATCGCGAAGAATGAATTAAGCGGCTGCGTGAATCGCAAAGACCAGGCCGTAGGATGATAATTAAAATCCGTTGTTCTAAATTTAGAAAAATCAGACGCGAATGTGCCAAGCCCGCTGCCAACCAAAAAATTCTTGGCGCCGGAAAATAATACATTTTTAGTTATTGCCCAAGAAGGAGCTGTATCAAGAGAAATTTCCGCCGGCACATTGGACTGCAAAGATTTTGGACTGCCAAAAATTATAAAAATGCAGGACAGAATCAGTAACGCGAATAATGCCGAAAGCCATCCAAGTCTGGCATCTTGCAAAAAACTTACACCAAGCAACAATAATAAAATTAAGCCGATGAGCATTACCCACCAGAAAAATCCAAAGCCCATAATAAGCAATACTCCCAAGCACAAAATCATTACAAAAAAATAAAACAAGGCGCGGCCAACTTCCACATTCTTTTTTATAAGCGATCCGGCCGCGATTATAAATACCGGCATAATCCACAAACCAAACGAGCTATTAATTCCGTCTACCGTATTCCAGAATTGATTTATAAATGGCAGGTCTAAACCAAAAGCGGTTTTTAAAATAAATAAAATTGAAGCAAATCCCCCTACTCCGAGTATCGCATCCAAAACTCCGCGCCACCTATCGGGCGTATGTAATAAATTGACGAGAATGAAATAAAATAAAACTAAAAAAACAAAAAAGCTAAAGTTAAAAACAAAATATTCCGTGCGGCCCAAAAAGCTGTCGTAAATACTAGCTGAAAAGAGAGATGATACGAGCGCAACAGATAAAAATATGAGAAGTGGCACATCTAAAATTGACTTGCGATAGTGCACTTTCTTGGAAAGAATTGTCTTTAGGGCAAATAGCAAAAGATTAACCAGCAAAAACCCTGAAAAAATATATTGTTTAGGAAGCGCGTACGCGTTAAGCAAATTTCTATCCACAAACAACGGCACGACAATAATATTTAACAGAACCAAACCATACGAAAACCAGTCAAAAAATTTAATCGCTTTTTCATTCTGACTAAGCATACATAAAAAATTTAATATAAACGAAGTTTGAAATTTATTAATTATAACGTATTCATTATATCACAGTTAGTAAAACGGGCAAAAAAGATGTGGCCGAGCACCGGCTCCTCTGCCGTGCCATCATTATGCTGTTTGCGAAAGACAATTTCCTCTTTTTTTCTCCACCTTTCTTTTCCTATAATATATAAATAAAGAAATAATAACAATTCAATAAAATATTGATTTTAAAGCTCGTAGTTACTAGATTAGAATTTGACATTTGATTATTAAATTATTTATACTTACTATGTTCCTTTTAACAACATAATGTTACATGTGAAACATACATAAATTATGAATTCTTTAATATTCCCTTCTTTAGACTTTATAGCCGGTTTCTTTAGCACGGGCGCTACCTTTATGTGGGTAAAGCAAAAAAACGTAAAGGTTCCCGTATTCCAAATAAAAATGCAGATTTCGGACCGAGACTTGCTTGAAACAATAAAATTAAAACTCGGTCTTAAGGAAAAAATATATGAATATAAGTACAAGAATACAAATTATCTTCTTTTATTAGCCCGAAAACGATCAACTATAGAAAACATCATAATCCCAACTTTTGACGGGAGACTGTTTGGAAATAAAGCAATTCAATTTGAAAACTGGAAAAATAAGTATTATCAAGAGAAACTTAACTTTGTTTATAAACACTATAGATAAATACAAAATGTTTCACGGGAAACATTTTTAGAGTTGCTAGGCGGTGGGTAAAATAGAAAAATAAAAACCTAATCTTAGCCATTATTTATAATTAAAGTGTATAAATTTGTATAGACTATTGTATACAAATATCCACATATTCACCTACTTATACACAGACTTATCCACTCATTTTTTACCTTAAGATCATTGACAAATGACCTATTTTAGTGTATAGATAAGATAGACAACCACCGAGGTGAACAATGACCAGAGTTCTCTGGCTTCTCATTGCCTGTCTGGTGGTCTTCACCAGCGGCTGTACCCAGCCTACTACCGATACACCTGTTCTGTCAGACCCCTGCGCAGACCAGTCCTTCCGGGACGAACTGCTCAGGAACTACGAAGCAGACATGCTTCAAGCTCAGACAGACTGGGGCTTGCCCCTGCAATGGACGGAGTGGGTTACCACCCCTCAGCATAAGGAGTGGTACGCAAACCCGTACATTCATGCGCGATGCCGCAACTCAGAGGCCCAACCCAAGGTACTCGTTACCTATTTCGGGGGAAGATCCAAAAGGGAACTCTTCTTTCGGGGTGGGTGGAGCCAAGAAAAAGAAAACCACTTCCGTGATCTCCTGGAGAGATATATGGAAGAAATCTTTTCTGGCTACAACTTCTACCTGAGCTTCAACTCTCCGGGTTCGGAAAGAATTTCGGAGGAAGAAGCTAGTTTGGTTCTGGTAGTCGGTTATACTGGGCCAGCATCTTTTGCCACCGAGAAGTATCTGTACCTCATCTACCCGACAATCGTTGGTCACGAGGCGCTACATCTCTGCCCCCAACCATACGATCAAAACGGCTTTTGCATGGGTTTTGGCCATCACTATTGCGACAGCAATATTGCTGACCACACTTCCTGCGCGCCGCCGGGTGAATACGAGGTAAGGTGCATCATGCATCGGAACTCTTTGATTCCTGGCCCCTTGGAGCAAACTGTGGCTAAACTGGATCTTCCGCTGGATACCCAAACCAGAGAGTCCTTGGAAAGCTACATTGGGCAACTGGGGCTAGAAATCCGCAGCATGTTGCCGCCAGAAATGGCTGCTCGTGGCGAATCTGAACTCTGGGAAGAGTACACCCCTAACGAGCTCGTACAACATGAGCACCACCTTGCTCACAAGAATTCTCTTCAGTCGAGCCAGTACTGGCACGCTGACGAGATCAAGTAGCAAGTAGGGACCCGCAAAGTCCCTGTCGTCCACCGCGTATCCACGCGGTGTTTGTTTTTTTATAATGGAAATGAGTGAGAGAAATAGACAAGATAATATTTTTAACTCGCAAGCGATCAAAAATATTATCCTAGCTATTTCCGAGCGAATGACAATATATGGGCTTTAGCCCATATAAGAAGAAAATTTTAAAATAAACAAATGGGATGGCCTGTGCCTACTACACAGTGTAGTAGGATACATAAATTTTCATTAAAACAAAAGCCGCCAAAGATGTATATAACACTTTGGCGGCACTCCTCACCAAAACCGCCATACGATAAATCCTACAGCTGGTGCTACGGTAGACAAGAGAATCACACACCAAGTTCCTAAAGATATTTTTCTTTTTTCCTGCCAATCTCGAATTCTCCTACCGAGCCAAGGGCTATTCAAAAGCCAGTTGTAACATCTTTTAGACCCTTTTGCGTAGCAACCTGCTGCAAACACCGCACATGGAATTGCTGGCACAAACGGGTGAACAAGCCCGATCAAGGCTAAGAATGCCCCAAGATGTCCTAATATGATAAACCACCATCTTCGAACTCTGCTCTTTTCCACGCTGCCCTCGCTATCTACCCATCCTGGGCAGTATTGTTGATGATGATTACTAACACAAATAATATATAGATGTCAATAATAAACCCACCTTTTTATTAGTGGGCTAAGAAAAATTAAAGTTAAAACCAACTTTTATACTCGCAATAATAACGGAACTCCCAACAAGATAATCATCGCTATAACTATTTGCAAAGGACGCAAATGAAATTTTTTATAAAAAGCAAAACTAACCAAACCAACATAGACCAATTCACCAATCCACCAATATGGTCCATCAAAAAATCCAGCGACCAGAGAACCTATTAAAAGAATTCCAGCTAATGTAAGCCAACTAAATTGCACCTTAAAAAAATACTTAAATAATATAATTAAAAAAATAAAATCAATTACTGCAGCAGTTAATGAAAAAATCAACCCCATACTAAAAATGTTTAAAAAATTAAAAATACGAATATTGCTATTATAGCATTTAGCCACCTTCTTTGCGAAATCAAATTTGGTGGACCTGGCGAGAATCGAACTCGCGTCTGAGCAATGCGAATGCCCTATACTACCACTGTAATACAGGCCCTTATTTTTTGGTGCTCCCAGCATGAATTGAACACACATCTTGCCCTTAGGACGGGCCTGTTCTATCCGTTGAACTATGGGAGCTAATTTTGAATCCGTTGTCAGCCCGAGGCTGATCCGCCTTGGGCGGAAACTATGGGAGCCAAATCATATTTATAGCTGAAACTATATAGTAAAATTTTTCTTTTGGCAATCCTAAAACCCCAGGGTTGATATTTTGCTTATTACAGATTACAATTGGTATATTATGCAAACTGCTTTACTATTACTGCTTGGATTAATAGCTCTTGGCCTGGCCGTCGTTATTTTTATTATCACCAAAAAATCAAATAACAAATCCGGTGAAGGCGACCAAAATCTTTTCTTAATGCTGCAAAACCAAATCCAAGCTTTAAATACACTCGTGGAACAAAAAATTACTGACACCCACAAAGTAATGAGTGACACCCAAACAAATTTAAACAAAACTATCCAATCTCAATTCGGCCAAAGCATGAAAATAATTACCGATGTCACCGAACGATTGGCCAAGCTGGACGAAACTAACCGCCAAGTAATCAGCTTCACCGACCAACTGCAAAACCTGCAGGACATTTTGAAAAACCCAAAACAACGAGGTATCCTGGGTGAATATTATTTGGAAACCCTTCTAAAAAATGTCTTGGCCCCTAGCCAGTACCAAATGCAATACGGATTTAAAAATGGCGAAATTGTAGACGCGGTGGTTTTTGTTAAAGATAAAATTATTCCGGTTGATTCCAAATTTTCTTTGGAAAATTATAACCGTATGGTAGAAACTACCGACCCAACCGAAAAATCCCGGCTGGAAAAACTTTTTGTAAATGATCTCAAACTTCGCATTACTGAAACTGCAAAATATATCCGTCCCGAAGAGGGGACAATGGAATTTGCGTTTATGTTCATCCCTCACGAAGCTATTTATTACGATTTACTTATAAATAAAATTGGCGCTATTACCGAAGATACGGAGAATCTTATCCAACGGGCGGCCGGTAAATACAAAGTAATTATTGTTTCACCCACCTCGTTTCTGGCATACTTGCAAACCGTATTACAAGGCCTAAAGGCCATGCAGATAGAAGAAACGACCAAAGACATTATAAAACGCGTAGGGGAAATTGGCACCCACTTAAAAAAATATGAAGAGTACCATAATAAGTTAGGCAACTCTCTCGGCACGGTAGTCAACCATTTCAATAGTTCAAGCAAAGAATTCAAAAAGATAGATAAAGATGTCGTTCGTATTACCGGTGGTTCAGGTGGCTTTGAAACTGTCTTACTAGACAGGCCAGACTCGGAAGAATAAGATATTTGATCACCAATCCTTGACTTTTACTGTAAAAAGTAGTACTGTATGCAAGTTGGAATTAATAAATTCAGCTCTCGTTTTTCTTAATTCTTCTTAAATCAAAACTTTTAAACACTATGCCTAATATTCAAAGTGCGAGAAAAGAACTTCGCAAAGCCAAAAAACGCGCCGCCTTAAATAAATTGCGCCGCGATACATATAAAAATTTGCTAAAAACCGCCGTGGTTTCCAAATCCGCTGATGCGGTTAAAGCCGCACAACAGGCTTTGGACAAAGCTGCCAAAACCGGTGTTATTAAAAAGAATACCGCTGCCCGCAAATTGTCCCGCTTGATGAAGAAATTAAACAAAGCAAAAGCTTAAACTAATTTCCCCACAAACAAATCAATAAGCCAAGACTGGTCCGCAAGACCGGTCTTTGTTTTTATATCTATTTCCAAAAGCTGTTTATAAATATCTTTTAATTTATCTAGCGAATATCTTTTTACAAGCGGCAACGATTTTTTTACCACAAACGGATGAAGCCCGAGCATTTTTGCCATCTGGTCGCTAGATATATTTTCTTCGCGATTAAATAAATCCCGCAAAGAAATAAGAATTCTAAACTGGCGTAAAATCATACTAAATAAATATCCGTCGTCTTGTCCCAAGCGCCTCTGATCTTCAATCAATTTGAACGCCAACTTTTGATTGCCCGCGACGATCGCATCTACCATATTAAAGATATTATCATCGGATTTTTCTTCCAAAAACAACTGCACGTCGGACAAAGTAATTTCGCGCTTCCCCTCCTGCCCGAGGAGGGGTGTAGGGGTGGTGGGAGCGGCATAGGCAACCAATTGATCTATAAGCGAACTGGCATACCACATATCACTGCCCGCATTTTGGGACAAATAATTTACGGCTGGCACGGCAATCGCGCCTCCCCGATTAATTACTTCGTTTTTTATCCAGCTTGTCATTGCTGCGCCAGACAGAGGTGCAAATTCTTTAGCCCATTTTTCTTTAGCTAATATTTTATGCAGCTCCTGAACGACCTTGGATTTTCCCATTGGTTCGGATTGGTAAAAAATTACCACATTTTTTTCCGGGATTTTATAATTACTAGGGGTGAGTGAAGAAGAAAATTTATTTTCTTCTTCTGAACCCTGACGTAATTTCAAGCTTTGCTTATTTTCTTTCATTCCTTGGATAAAGGACTCCAGTGTATCCGTATCTTTAGTAGATAAAATATTTTGAATTACAATCAATCTTTTTTCAGCCAAAAATGGCATGGCTGTTATTTCATTCCAAAGCCGACTACTATCTTCCTTTTGCCCATCCAAAATCACCACATTCATGCCTTGCGGGTCTCTTTCTTTTTTAAATCTTTCTATCTGTAATTTGAGATAGTTGCGGCTGGAAAATGTATCTTCGCCGTAAATATATATAATCATAAGTATTACAATTTTAATGCTTATCTTCTTTTTTAGCAATGTTTTACATTGACAAAATCAAAAAAATATAGTAGTGTGGGTCACACCCATATATGGTGAACCCTTTGGCGGAACAAACATCCGCCAGCACCTAACAGGGCTTTTCCTTTCCGAAACGGAGCATCATGAGCAACCCCGACCCTTTCAATCTGCCCGACGAACTGGACAAGACGCTGCACGGCGACGAGATGCCGCCGGCAACTACGACCAGTGACGAGGCTGGCGAAGACGACGAGTCCACGGCCGATACCATGGACCGGAACCGACCCCAGTCCGACGGCTTCCCGCTTGCGGACGAGGGCGTGGTCGTTGAGCTCGGCGAGATCGCCGATGCCACTGACGAGGTGATTGACGACGATCTGAAGTTTGGTCGTGATCAGCCCGTCACCGTCAGTGGTCAGATCGGCACTGCCAAGTCCAGTCCGGCCCATGACGCCAGGCTCCACCAGTGGGGCACCCGTAGCGTGGACGCTTCCATCGGCGGCGGTACGGGGGCCGACCGGCTTCCATAGGATACTCACCACTCGTTGATGAGAAGGAGAAAAGAGAGATTGCTCTGAAGTACTCAGGGCAATCTCTACCCAGTATATATACTAATAATTTATCGCCCTCAAGGCGTATTTTTTATTATCAAGTGAAGTGAGAGAAATAAATTTATTTATTTTCGAGCGAGCGCAGATACTATGGTGTTTACAGGCTATTTACAACCCTATAATTTGACTAAGTTCTTGACAAAATCAATAAAGTACCCTAGAATTCCTTTTGCCTAGCGGTCTCAGCAATGAGATTTCCCCGCTCTGGCAACAGGAACAACGTGATGAGCAAAACCCTGTGCCGCTCCCGCGGCCGACCCTCCACCGAAACGATCGTCGTTCGCGATCTCTGCGACAACAACCTCGCCGGCGCCGGCGGCTGATCGACATCGCTCGACTCTGCGTCGTTCAGCTTCACCCACTCGGGCTGGGAGCAACATGGAGGACTTCCCTGGCAACAGGATGTCCTACCTGACTCAGCAGCCAACTGGAAGGGCGGCGGCACCAAGTCTCCGGACACGGTGCCGCCGCCCAACCGTCTATATAAATTTAAAAACTAGTTTAGCTCACGCATACCTTGCGGGCTTTTTTTGTTTTATGCTATACTACACATTGTAGTAAATATGCTAATGTAAAAAATATATAGGCTAAAACCCATATATACTCATTCACTCGGAAATATCCAGGTTCAATATTTATAACTCGCAAGCGATTATAAATATCTCACTGGCCATTTCCCTCATTCATTTCGTATATGAAACATACTAACACTTCTTCCTTGGGAAGTTTGGAAGAAGAAATCATGCAAATAATTTGGAAAGAGCCTGCAGCTTCGGTGCGCTTGGTTTTTGAAAAAATAAAAAAAAGGCGCGAGATTGCGTATACCACCGTTATGACTATTATGTCGCGCTTGCATGCCAAAGGCATACTAAACCGCAAACAAAAAGACGGCGGCGCCTATGTTTATGTCCCGGCGCAAAGCAAAGAAAAATTTTTAGCGACTATTTCTGAACGCGTCATAAAAAATTTAATAAAAAATTGCGGCGAGGTTGCCGTGGCCAGATTTATAGATATTGTGGAAGCGGGAAATTTTAAAAACTCCGCGCAGTGGCAGAAACGGCTCAAAAAAATTAAATAATATGAAGTTAACCATGCGGCAAAAATCCAACTGGCTGTTTGCACAAATCGCACTCGCGGCCATGGCAATCCTGGCTCTTACGATTGGTTTATTTTATAAAATATATACTTTTGCTTTTGGCATTATTGGCGAAGCGGCCTTGCATAAAGTCCAAGCCGCTTGCGGATGCCAGCCGGCCGGCGCCACAACCAACAATACCGTGTTTATCGGGTTTGCTTTTTTAGTTGGCGCGGCTCTAGGCATAGTTCTGCTTATCGCGTTTTTCAAATTAGTTTTTTCCATTATAAAAACCAGAAAATTTATTCGGGCGCAGCAGCCTCATATTGTGGCGCACTCTAAAAAGTTATCCCAAATAGCCGGATCTATTGGCGCTTCGCGCGCTATTTTAGAAATAAATACAGACCGGCCGCTTATTTTCTGTTATGGCATACGAAATGAACGCATATACATTTCTTCGGCTGTGGTGGAAGCTCTAAGCTTTGCCCAGTTACGCGCCGTGCTCCTGCACGAAACACATCACGTGCTGGTTAAAGAACCGGCTCGATTATTGCTGATAAAATTTATCAGTGCTTTTAATTTTATTCCGGGTATAAAAAACCTCACTAAAAAATATTTGTCTTTTTCAGAAATCGCCGCCGATGAATTGGCTACGGATAATTTTACGGAAAAAAATCACTTGGCCGCGGCTATGGCCAGCATGCTGGAAATGGAACAGCAGCATATCATTCAAAAAGAACTGGCCTTATCTTTCTTTAGCCAAATTACCGAAGAAAGAATATTAACGTTAAGCGATCGCGCCTACCAGCCAACATTTAAAACCGAGGCTATTAAAGCCTTGGCGAGTATTGCGCTGGCTGCAATATTATTATTCTTCTTTGGGGCTAAAATTAGCACCCAGCAGGCCAAAGCTCAGGAGCTCTATACCGCTTCCGGCTGCACAGGCAGTATACAAATTGAAAAATGCCAAAACAGCTGGACAAAATGCGTAAACAAAATGTATCATGAACAAAAAATTAACTGCGCCACACCCAACCGCTATTTTAAATAACATTTAAAAAATTAGACGGTGGATAAAATACTTTACAATACTTGTCGTACATACTACACTATGTAGTAGTAATACTAATTTAACTATGCAATTCAAAACAAATTGGCCAAAAAATCATCTAAATACAATCCTGCTTGGAATTCTTGCCGCCACCACGATTGGCAATCAAATACTTCTGGCAAAAACTCAAGATGTTGTCGGTATTGCCGACAAAAGCGCGTTAAATGGTTTAACCGCTAAATTTCAAAAAATAATTACGGGAGGCACCAAACTCACTGGCAACCTGGCCGAAGACGCGGTAAAGCTTGTCTTTATGACCGGCGTACCGGAAGTATATGGCCAAGAATTAAATATCTCTTACGACGAAGTGCAGCCCTCTATAGATATCCTAAAACAGTATGATCCGGATTACGGACGAAAAAAATTGGATTTAACACCCGAAGAAAAACAACGATATATAGATACCGTTCTAAAAATATCATGTGAATTTTGCTGTGGCGCAGAATCCATTATCTTTAAAGATGGCCGAGCAGCCTGCGGTTGCGCCCATTCCCAAGCCATGAGAGGACTGGCAGTATACTTAATAAAAACTCATGGCGCGCAGTATTCAAACGATCAAATACTCAAAGAGTTAGCCATCTGGAAAAGCCGATACTTCCCCAAACAAATGGTGCAAAAGATGTCTAACCAGTTAAAAACTGGCACTTATACTCCGGACATCGCATCATTGCTGCTCAATGTAAAATTGCCAAAATATGACGGCGCCGCGAGCACTGGCGCAGCCCCGCTGCCTTCGGAAATTCAAAACACTCCGGACATGGTAGGCGGATGTTAATACAACGAATGACAAACAAAAATTACTAACTTCAAAATATAATATATATGGGCTAAAGCCGCATATATACTCATTCACTCGGAAATAATCAAACACATTTGATTATTTCTCTCACTCATTTCGTATATGACAGACCAAAATCACCACGATCATTGTGCTAATTGTCAAGTTCACACTGATCAAAAAAATTCCAACCCGCTGGAATCTATAAAAAATGAAATCAGCGCCAAATTAAACGATCAAAACAAAAAATCAATATCTTGGAATAGCGTTTTGATTACGGCTGTGCTCGCGGTGCTTACCTTTGTTTCTTTGGGACAAATGGCTGCTTCCATAAATATCTTTAATAAATTAAAAACCGGCGAAGCCCAGGCAACTTCCGGCGCGCCACAAAATAATTCCTTGCAAAGCTTGCCGGATATGGTAGGCGGATGCTAAACCATATGAACGAACAACAAAATAATATAACCGTTAATTCTTGGTTTCTCATGGCAGTACTAGGGTTTATGTTTCTGGGCGGCCTGGTGACGACGGTATTTTTTTTACGAACAAATTTCATGGCCAATAAAAATATAGCCGCGAACGCCGAAACTAAGCGTCCGGCTAATCTTGAACTTATCACCATTACCGACAAATCCTGTCCTGATTGCTATAATCTTGGTCCGGTTATGGATTATATCGCGAAAGAAAATGTAAAATTTATTTCCGAAAAAACTCTTGATAAAACAAGCGATGAGGGCAAAGAGTTAATCGCAGCCCACGCCATAAAAAAATTACCCGCGTTTATCTTAAAGGGAGAACTTGAAAAAAACACTGTCCTAGCCGAATTTTTTTCTAAAACCGGAGATATTACCGACAACACCTTTGTTTTCAGACAAGTCGGCGCCCCATATAGTTTAGCTGATACGGGAGAGATAAAAGGAAAAATAAATTTCACCATGCTTACCGATAGCTCGTGCACCACTTGTTACGATGTTACCCAACACGAACTCATTTTACAGCAATTCGGTATTCTTAATCCCGGCACGGTCGTTGATGCCAAATCTGCTGCCGGCCAGGCGTTAATTAGAAAATATAAAATCAATTTGGTTCCGGCTTTTGTCTTATCCGGCGATATGGACGAGTATCCAAACCTGAAACCGGTTTGGGGACAGGTAGGAGTCGTGGCCAGTGATGGCGCGTATGTCTTTACCAAAGGCGTTCCGTTTATGGGAACATATAAAAATCTGGCCACAAATCAAATTATCATTCCGGCTCCCGCAAGCAGCACTGCCCGCTAAGCATATAATTATGGTTCAGAGCATTATTCTTCCAATACTTACAAGAAAAAAATACGGGCTTATTGCCCTGGTCGCAGCTACTGGCATGGCTGGATTGTCTTATTATCTTAGTATTGTCAATGTTGCTTTTCACAGCTTTTTCGTTCTTCTCCAAATGGACGGATTGGTTTTTACTACTATTTCCATGGGTCTTTCTTTAATTATTTCAATCCTGTTTGGTGTGTACTTAGGATTATTTATTTTTAGACGCGATCTGATTAAAGACAATAAAAATGCCAAAGCGGTAGTTTCTGGATTAGGCGGGACGGTTGCCGGTGTTTTAGGAGCAGCCTGCCCTACATGCGGGGCACCGCTGTTTGCTTTGTTTGGAGCGCCGCTAGCGCTTATGGCCCTGCCTTTTCAAGGTTTGGAAATAAAAGTCCTTGGCATTCTTTTGTTGCTCATATCTATTCACTTATTGGTCCAAAGTATAGAAAAAAAACTAAAATGCTAAAAAATGAGAGTTGAGGCGCAGAAAATAAAAACAGAGTTGTCTTAGGCAACACATCGGAGTCCCGACTCGCGTCGGGACGAGATCTGAAACCCGAGCCCCGCCAAGCGGGGCGAGAGGTTGTTTGCCAAAGATAACTCTGTTTTTATTATATTTAATTTAATCCTATTTCATTTCTCCCCAGCTGTGATTTATGCTCAGGCCAACTTTTACCGGTACGCGCAAAGTTACTACCTTTTCCATTATATCTTTTACTATTCCCGACACCTCTTCGGCCAAATCTTTTTTTACTTCCAAAATCAATTCATCGTGTACTTGTAAAAGCATCTTGGCCCGGCCAAGAGATTTGTTATCATTGCTCTTTATTTTTTTATGGACCTCAATCATCGCCATTTTCATCAAATCGGCGGCTGTACCCTGTATAGGGTGGTTTACGGCCATGCGTTCGGCCGCAGCGCGCATCTGAAAATTGGAGGCATTTAGTTCGGGCAAATATCGCCTGCGTCCAAACAAAGTTTCGCAATACCCTTCTTTTTTGGTAAATTCCAAAGTTCGGTCTATATATTCCCGCACTCCTTTAAACGCTTCAAAATATTTTTTAATAAAATCTCTGGCTTCAAATTGGGAAATTCCTGTGCGCCAGCTAAGCCCATACGGCCCCATGCCATAAAGCACGCCAAAATTAACTTCTTTGGCCGCGTATCGCATTTCCTTAGTTACTTTATCTAAAGGAACATTATTTATAGCGGCCGCTGTAGCTTTGTGAATATCTTCGTCTTTGTTGAAAATTTCAATCATTCGTTTATCCTCGGCCAGCGACGCCACAATGCGCAGTTCAATCTGGGAATAATCGGCGGAGACCAGCGTATTGCCCGGCGCGGCCACAAAAGCCTTACGCACTTCCCTGCCAAGCTCGGTGCGAACAGGTATATTTTGTAAATTAGGATCCTGACTAGACAAACGGCCGGTAGCCGCCACCGTTTGATTAAAATGCGTATGAATACGGCCGGTTTTTTTGTTTACCAGCTCGGGCAAAACATCTATATAGGTATTTTTAAGTTTTGCGAGTTCCCGATATTCGGAAATCTTATCAATTATCGGGTGCTGACCGCGCAATTTTTCCAACTCTTCGGCCGAAGTGGAGAGTCCGGTTTTTCCTTTTTTGATTCCCTCTACCGATATGCCCATCTTATCAAACAACACTTCTCGCAACTGAATAGGCGAAGCAATATTAAATTCCATGCCCGCCAAACTATAAATTTTTTCAGTTAATTTTTTTATGCTTACATCCGCTTCTTTGGATAATTTTTCCAGCATTTTCAAATCCACGGCCACGCCGTTTAATTCCATTTCGGCCAAAACCGGTATCAAACTCATCTCTATTTTTTTAAACAATCCCAGATTATCCACTTTTTCTAGTTCGGCTTGAAGTTTGCTTTTAGTTTGAGAAATCAAAAATAATTCTTCGCTCAAACTTTTTTTATCCACGCCAAACAAATTTGCTTGGGCGCTGCTTTGCGGCAACACTTTTCCCAAAACCTTGAGCAGCACACTGGTAATATCGTGGGCGCGGCTGCCCGGGTTGAGCAAATACGAGGCGACCATTGTATCAAACAAATTATTTTTTACTTCCAAAGAAAAATTATATTTTAAAACTTTTACCAACTCTTTCAAATCATGGCCTACCAGCTCCAAGGTTTCGTCTTCAAAAACTTTTATAGTTTTTTCTGCCATTTTTTTATCCGCAAAAAAAGCTTCGCTGCCGACTATAAATGCCAGGCCGTACAGCTCGCTGTCCAGCGCTTCTTTGCCGCTCAGCGCCGCCCGGCAAGCAAAGATTTTTTTATCATTTATCAAAGATAAAAGATTTTCCAATTTTTCTTTGGAATCTATCTCGGAAAAAATCATTTTATTTTCAATGTGTGGTTTTTTCTTTTTATCGGTTTTGGCCGTTTCTTCTTCGGCCAAAAACCCGGGCACGCGTTTAAGCAAAGAAACAAACTCAAATTTTTGAAATAGATTATTTATTTTTTCCTTATCAAATTCTTTTATTTCGCAATGTTTAAAATCAAATTCCAAATCAGGTACGGCGCAATCTATGGTAGACAGCTCTTTACTCATCTGAGCGCTCTTTTCTCCTTCTACCAACTTGGCTATCACACCCGGTTTTATTTCTTTGGCTATTTTTTCTTTGTGTTTTAATTGTTTGTATATATTTTCAACGCTGCCAAACTTTAAAATTAAATCTAAAGCTGTTTTCTCGCCAATACCCGGCACACCCGGAATATTATCCGAGGTATCGCCGCGCAAAGCTTTGTAATCAATCATTTTTTCCGGCCCAAAGCCAAATCTTTCTTTCACACCCGCCACATCATAAATAACAATATCACTTATACCTTTTCGCAATGTATAAACTTTTACATTGTCCCGCACCAGCTGCAGTGTATCCATATCGCCGGTGACGATAAACACTTCCACATCTTTATTTTTTTCAAAATGTTTGGCAATAGTGCCGATTACATCATCGGCTTCGTAGCCTTTTTTTTCATAAATCGGCAAACCAAAAGATTCCACCACCTCATGCACCAGTGGTATTTGATCATACAAATCCTGGTCAGCTTTCACGCGTGTAGCTTTGTATTCTTTGTACTGCTCATGCCGAAAAGTCGGCCCGGCCATATCAAAAGTAACGGCAATACAGTCCGGTTTTAAATCTTTCCAAACTTTGAGCAGCATGGAAGTAAATCCATAAACGGCGTTTACCATCTTGCCATCTTTAGTCGTAAGCGGCGGAATGGCATGGTACGCACGATGGATAATGGCATTACCGTCAAAAATAACAAGTTTTTGCATATAGTTTGAGGTGCCGGCCAAAAATGAGTATTGAGGTCGGGATGGGAATCGCACCCACGCATAAGAGTTTTGCAGACTCCTGCCTTACTGCTTGGCTACCCGACCATAGAAGTGATAAAACAATATCACTTCACGCCTATTTTTTCAACCCCATGCCAAACAGCACAGGGCATGGTTTATAATTGCTAGAGTTGAGTGAAAAGAAAATTTATTTTCTTTTCCGAAACTTGACGCAATTTCAAACGTTGCCGTAGCAACGTTTATTTAACAAACCTAAACGGATTAGTGCGAACGCCGTTTACCCATACTTCAAAGTGCAAATGAATGCCGGTTCGGCCGCGCACATTGCCGGTATTTCCCATAAGCCCAATAGTCTGGCCGGTCTCAACCCTATCGCCAGCGCTTACTAGCAGCCTGGAATTGTGGCCATAGAGCGTCTTTATACCGCCGCCATGATCAATAATGATTACACAGCCATAGCCCGAATTCCAACCACATTGTGATTTCTCTACCACACCGGCTTTAGCCGCGTAGTTAGGCGTAGACAAGCTTCCTCCCGCGATATCAAGACCATGATGCTTCCAAGTAAAGTACTGGGTAAGAAGCCGAACCGCGGTTGGCCATACATAACCGGAAACCGTTGGGATTTGTCTGGATGCCGCTGGCTTGGCAGTTTGACTTACGGCCCGAGATGGCGCTACCGGAACTCTAACCGCAACTTTTACGCCATTTGGAATTAAAATCTTTTCTCCAATTACCAAATCCGCGCCATCAGCCTTTAGTTTATTGTATTTTACAATGTCTTCAACTGTAGCCGAATATGTCGCGGCGATCTTTTTAAGCGTATCGCCCCTCTTTACCGCGTGAATTACGCCGTTTATTGGTAAAATTCTTAATTTATCGCCTGGATGCAAATATGAATTAATGCCTAAATTATTTTCCCATAAAATAGTATTTACGCTAATTTGAAATTTTCCGGCAATACTTCCAAGCGAATCACCTGACTGAACTATATATTCTATAATTCTATCTCTACCCCCGCTTACCGTTGCTCCAGATAAAATTGTGGGTTTAGATAACGCCGTACCCCCAGCCACCACCGTGCCAAGTTCCACGGTTTCAAACCCGCTATGAGTAAATTGATCGGGGCTTAATGCGCCGGTTTTCCAGTCCGGAGTTACCGTATTATCAAAATTCGTAGCTACCGTGGCAGTGATTTCCTCTACGCTATAGTCTTCCTCATCGGAAGGCGTTAGAGAATAGGCCACGGTCTGTCTGCCAGGGACATCAAGTTCTTTTTTGGCATACAGCTTGGTCTGGGGCAAAGCCACCACAAACAAAACCGCAAATATTATGACTTGCAGGTTGTCTCGTTTTACCAGCTGGCCATCTAGCCCGGCTGCGCCCAGGATCCTCTTTATAAAGTAGTTTATTTTATAGTGTAATAACCCTATAAAACGCAAGGGTAGGGCAAATATTTTGGCTAAAACAAAAAAAATTTTGGCTCCAGTCCACCAAAACAGTCTTTTCAGATATATCAACCCTTTCAGGGTTTTTAACAGGATTTTATAGCGCATACAGCTTGACGTAAAACGTATCTTAACATATCATACTGTTTAAAACAACCGACCGGTATGATCCGGTTAATGCCTAATTACAGCCATTATACCAGCCGGTTTTCATCAAAATTTATCGTTTTAATCATTTTTAATTTAGGAATCTATGTCCGTAGTTCTCTACGCAATATTGCCGGCAGTTTTGGCAATAGTTTATGGTGTAATTTTAATTGGCTGGATCAACAAACAGCCTTCGGGCGATGACCGCATGAAGGCTATTGCTAAAGCTATTCAGGAAGGAGCCAATGCCTACCTTGGCAGACAGTATAAAACTATTGCCTTGGTTGCGGCGGCAGTATTTGTGTTAATAGCTGTTAAGGTAAATCTGACCACCGGTCTTGGATTCTTAACCGGAGCCGTACTATCCGGACTCGCCGGCATCATCGGCATGAACGTATGCGTACGAGCCAATATCCGCACGGCTGAAGCTGCCAAAAAAGGCATGAAAGAAGCTTTAAACGTTGCCGTACGCGGCGGTGCGACTACCGGATTACTGGTTGTCGGTTTAGGATTACTCGGTGTCGCCGGTTTTTATATTATTACTAAAGATTTATCCGCTTTAATCGGTCTGGCTTTTGGCGGCAGTTTGATTTCAGTTTTTGCCAGAATTGGCGGCGGAATTTTCACCAAAGCAGCGGATGTAGGCGCAGATTTGGTTGGCAAGGTGGAAA
The DNA here is from genome assembly GCA_964619625.1 of uncultured Gammaproteobacteria bacterium. Taxonomy (GTDB): domain Bacteria; phylum Patescibacteriota; class Patescibacteriia; order Magasanikbacterales; family GWA2-37-8; genus XYD2-FULL-39-9. The sequence continues at coordinate 36,168 of CAZUFD010000009.1, forward strand.
AAGGTATTCCTGAAGACGATCCTCGCAACCCGGCCGTAATTGCCGATAATGTGGGCGATAATGTTGGTGATGATGCTGGAATGGCTGCTGACCTATTTGAAACATACGCCGTAACCGCGATCGCAGCTATGGTACTTGCCGGATTACTATTTGTGGGCAACGAAAAAGCTATCATCTATCCACTAGTTTTAGGCGGCGTATCTGTTATTGCTTCAATTGTCGGAACATTCTTTATCCGCTTAGGTAAAAAACAAAATATCATGCATGCTTTATACAAAGGTTTGGTTGCGGCTGGCGTTCTATCGGCAATTGCCTTTTATCCGGTTACCAAATGGCTCATGAGCGGATTAAATGGCTATAGTGTAACTAACATTTACCTCTCCGCCTTGGTTGGCTTGGTATTATCCGGCCTTATGGTTTGGATTACTGAATATTACACTTCTACCGAATATGCTCCGGTAAAACAAATTGCCAAAGCTAGCGAAACCGGACATGGCACCAATGTTATCGCCGGTTTGGCAGTTTCCATGAAATCCACTGCTTGGCCAGTGTTATTTATCGTGGCTGCTATCCTTACTACTTATTGGCTGGCCGGATTATACGGTGTGGCTGTGGCTGCCATGAGCATGTTATCTCTGGCTGGAATTATCGTAACCATTGATGCCTACGGCCCAATTACCGATAATGCGGGCGGCATCGCCGAAATGAGCGAACTTCCAGAAAACGTTCGTGAAATTACCGACAAATTAGACGCGGTTGGTAACACTACCAAAGCCGTAACCAAGGGTTACGCCATTGCCAGCGCGGCGCTCGCATCACTTGTGCTATTTGCCGACTTCACCCACAAACTTCCAGATTCCGTACAATTCTTAATCAATGATCCAAAAGTGCTTGCTGGTCTATTTATCGGCGGATTATTGCCATATTTATTTGGCGCTCTGCTTATGGAATCCGTTGGTAAAGTTGCCGGAAAAGTTGTAGAGGAAGTACGCCGACAATTTAGAGAAATCCCGGGAATTATGGAACGCACCAACAAACCGGATTACGGCAAAGCTGTAGACATTGTTACCAAAGGCGCAATCAATCAAATGGTTTTGCCGGCAGTAATTCCGGTACTTGCCCCTATCTTGGTTGGTTGGCTGCTTGGCGTCGAGGCTTTGGGCGGATTATTGCTTGGCACCATTATCACTGGTTTGTTTGTGGCAATTTCCATGACTACCGGCGGCGGCGCTTGGGACAATGCCAAAAAATATATTGAAAAAGGAAATTACGGCGGCAAAGGTTCGTTTGCCCACCAGGCCGCGGTAACCGGCGATACGGTTGGCGATCCATACAAAGACACTGCTGGCCCAGCCATTAATCCAATGATTAAGGTGGCTAATATCGTTGCCTTACTCATTGTTGGATTACTCATAAAATAAAGGGCGGTTTCGTTCGCAAAAAACTTCCTGCAATGGGAGTTTTTTGTTACTTTACTTCTGATTGACATTTCCCGTACTTTCAAGTAAAATCCCCCAATAATTTAATACTAATCTGCGCAATCAATGTTATGAAATACGAACTCAAAACCCTAGAAAAATCCCAAGTGGAACTGACTATTACCGTGGAACCAAATGACTATAAAAAGAATTTGGAAGACGCGGCCGTACGCATTTCCGAGCGTGCCGCTATAGCCGGTTTCCGCCCGGGCAAAGCCCCCTATGACAAAGTAAAACAACAGGTTGGTGAAATCCGCATTATTGAAGAAGCCATGCAAAGCATCGTAGAAAAAAACTTCTTCCTGGCTGCCAAAGAAGCGGCCTTAGACACTGTAGGCATGCCGCAAATTACCATCACCAAAATCGCTCCGGGCAATGACTTGGTTTTTACTGCCACGGTGGCCTTACTCCCTAAAATTACCTTAGGTGATTTGGCAACTGTAAAAGTAAAACATAAAGCCAAGGAAATTACCGATACTGAAGTTGATACGGTTTTAAACGATTTGAAAAAAATGCAGACCAAAGAAATTCTTAAGTCTGGCCCGGCTGCCAAAGAAGACAAATTGATTGTAAACCTAGAAATGTTTTTGGATAAAGTTCCGGTTGAAGGCGGACAAGCTCCAAATCACCAAGTATACTTAAACGAACCCCACTATATTCCCGGACTCGCCGAACAACTGATCGGCCTGCAAAAAGATGATACTAAAGAATTTTCTTTGAAATTTCCCAAAGATCATTACCAAAAACATTTAGCCGGCAAAGACACGGATTTTAAAGTAAAGGTAAATGATGTGTTTGAATTGCAATACCCAGAACTTAATGACGAGTTTGCCAAATCTTTGGGTCAAGAAAACATGGAAAAACTAAAAAATATCATTAAAGAAAACTTGGTTCAGGAAGCCAAACAAAAAGACGACCAAAAGATTGAAATAGAAATTTTGGATCAAATGATTGAAGCGAGCGCTATTTCCGAAATTCCAGATGTGCTTATTAACACCGAAAAGAATAAAATCTTCCAAGAACTCAAACGCAGTCTGGAAACCCAGGGTATTGAAATGGAAAAATACTTGAAGGACTTAAAGAAAACCGAAGAGGATATTTATAAGGACTTCACCGAGCAAGCCACTCGTCGTGTTAAAGCCGCGCTGGTTTCTCGCCAAGTAGCTTTGGATAATAATATCAAAGCTGAAAAAGCGGATATTGACGAAGAGATAAAACAAATTAAAGCCGCTTATCCGGATAATAACAACGTGGAAGAAAACCTCAAAAAACCGGAGGTGATTGATACTTTGGCTCTCACTATACAGAACAGAAAAGTGATGGCTTGGTTGAAGGAGAAAATTGCGGGGAAAGAATAATACGCATATTTACTTGTAGAAAAAAATAATATACCATTACCTGGTATATTATTTTTTAACTGTCCTTGCGACATCTCAACATATGTTATTTGGCGCGCACGTATCCATTGCCGGCGGACTCCCCAATGCCCCTATCAACGCGGAGGCTATTGGCTGCGAAGTATTCCAAATGTTTTCCCGCTCTCCCCGCGGCGGCTGGGTCGCGCCGCTCGACAAAAAAATTGCCAAGCAATTTAAAGATAATTGCAAAACCAATAACCAAAAAGAGTGGTATATTCACGCACCCTACTTTATCAATTTTGCTTCTATAAATCCCAAAATAAAATACGGATCTGTATCTGTCTTACAACAAGAATTGGAACGCGGCTCCATGCTCGGCGCTACCTATGTCATTACCCACCTGGGCAGTTATAAAGATGTGGGAAAAGAGGAAGGATATAAACAATTGGCCGAAGGATTAGAACAAGTAATGAAGGGATACAAGGGCTCAACTCAATTTTTAATTGAAATTTCTGCCGGCGCAGGCACGGTTATTGGCGACACATTTGATGAGGTTGGGAAAGCATTGCACCATAAAAAAATAGAAAAATATAATATCGGCGTATGCTACGACACTCAACATGCTTTTGCCAGCGGCTATGATTGCCGCACTCCGGAGGTTTTTAAAAAAACATTAAACGAGTTTGATAAATACATCGGGCTGGACAGACTAAAAATGTTTCACTGCAACGATTCCAAGACTGAGCTGGGTTCTCACAAAGATAGGCATGAACATATCGGCAAAGGCAATATCGGTTTGGCCGGATTTAAAACTATTTTGGGAGACAAAAGATTAAAAAATATAAATTTCATTGCCGAAACCGAACATGATGAAATAGTTGAGGATTTAAAAATCCTCAAAAAAATAAGACAAAAAACTTAAATAAAAAGTAGACTAATAGTTGTTTGTAGCAACACACCGCAGCCCCGACTCGCGTCGGGGCGAGGTCTGAGGCCCGAGTCCCGCCAAGCGGGACGAGAGGCTGTTTGCAACAAACAACTATTAGTCTACCTGGTCAACCCCACCCTTACTCCACGGATTACACCTCAGAATCCGCCACGCAGTTTTAAAACCGCCCACAATCAGGCCGTTTTTTTTAATTGTTTGATACCCGTACTCACTACAAGTGGGATAAAACCGGCAATACCCATAAGGAAATGCCTTCTTAAACCATCCATGGTCCGGAGAGATTGTTTTTTGGTATAATTTTATTAAAAATAAAATCGGTATTCTTGGCAGAAATAAGAGAAAATTTAATACTTTCTTTAAATTCATAGATGCAACTTTGTTATCCTGAACAAATTTCAGGATCTCTGGTTAAGTTAGGACACCAAAACTGGTTTAGGAACAAAAAATTATTTTAAAAGTTTTGCACGAGATAATAATAATTTTACTTCTTGGCCAATCTCTGCGTAATTTTTATTCAGAATATCTTTTTTTGCCACCACAAGTATATAGTAGCCATTTTTTATGGCCCCCTCTTTAATTAACAGCCGAACGGCCTCACGGATCTGTCTGCGAACTCGGTTGCGCTTCACCGCGCTTTTATCCACTTTTAATCCCGTAGAAATGGCTAATTTTAGCTGATTTTTAAAACTTTCCGGATCCTCTTTTTTTGGAAAAAAGTTTTGATTTTTGGCTAATTCTAGCACCTTTATATCCAAAAACTGGCCATTTACCCAACGACCGTGCTTTAAAATCAAATTAAAATCCCTAACTTTTCTTAAACGATTGTCTTGTTGCAGCATAATAAAAATATTATACCAATAAATCAACCAACTATACCAGGAAATTACCTTTGATCTCTTTGGTAACACATCGGAGTCCCGACTCGCGTCGGGACGAGATCTGAATGCCCGAGCCCCGCGAACGGGGCGAGAGGCTGTTTACCAAAGGGATTGAAGGTAATTAAATACAAAACCCGCTAGAAACGCGGGTTTTGTATTTAATTACCATGTTTTTCTTGTTCTCTTGCCTTTTCTCTCGTTTGAAACCGTAAGTTTCTTTCTACCCTTAGCACGTCTGCGGCTTAGTACCGCACGTCCACCCTTAGTTGCCATTCTAGCGCGAAAACCGTGGGATTTCGCTCTCTTTCTCTTTTTAGGCTGGTAAGTTCTCTTTGTTGCCATAAACTAACATTAAAAGTTTAAATTAAGTACCCTCATTATAGGATTTATTTTAACAATTGTCAAGTTATACCCCGACACCAAAAGTTTTACTACGGGGGTTATACACTTTGTCCACAACTTGTCCCCAATCCTTCCCCCACCCATTTTTAGCTAACTATTGGTCAGTTTATCTTCTTGTGATAAGATTAAAAACACTTATCATAATAAGCTCTTTACCCTTATGTCTAACCACGAAATATGGCAGGCCGTCCTCGCAGAACTTGAGCTTTCCATATCCAAACCAAACTTTGTTACCTGGTTTAAAAATACAGATATCTTGTCCTACCAAGATAATTACGTTGTTTTGTGCGTCCCAAATGACTTTTACCGCGCTTGGATAGAAAAAAACTACCACCAAACCATCGTAAAATCCTTAGAGAGGGTTACCGAAAAGCCTGTAAAAAAACTGGAATATAAAATTTTCAATATTAAAAACATTGTTCCTCAAACTCAGGAGGTAAAAAATGAAAACCCCATTCCCGAAACAAATTTAAACACACCCGACTTTTCTTCAAATGAAGTTAAAATGCCGCCTCGTGTCGGTGAGTTTGGCTTAAATCCAAAGTATAATTTTGAAACCTTTGTGGTTGGCGGCGGTTCAGAGCTGGCTTTTGCCGCAGCCCAGGCTGTGGTAAACAAACCCGGTGAAGCCTATAACCCGCTATTTATCTATGGCGGCGTAGGACTTGGCAAAACCCACTTGGTCCAGGCTATCGGCAACCACCTGTTAAAGGCCAGACCCAACATTAGTATCATGTATGCCAGCGCCGAGAAATTTTCCAACGACTATATTGCCTCGGTTAGAGATGGTAATGCTAAAAACTTTCAAAACCGCTATCGCAATATTGATGTACTTTTAATTGATGATATCCAATTTATCTCGGGCAAAGACAAAACCCAAGAATCTTTTTTCCACACCTTCAACGAACTCCACCAGCAAAACAAGCAGGTAGTAATGACCTCTGACCGCCCACCAAAAGCTATCCCGGCCCTGGAAGACCGCCTAAAATCCCGTTTTGAATGGGGTATGATTGTGGATGTGGCTCCGCCAGACCTGGAAACCAGAATCGCGATTTTGCAAAAAAAATGTGTAGAGAAAAATTTTCCGCTTAACCAAGAGATTTTACAACTGGTTGCTACCACTATTCACCGCAATATCCGCGAACTAGAGGGGGCACTCAACAAAATTATCGCCCTACATCAACTCAAGAACATGGAACCGACTGTGGAATCGGTAAAATCTCTCCTAGCTAACACAGAGGTTCGCTCCACCTACAAATCCATCACCCCGCAACAAATTATTGAAGCAGCCAGCGAATTTTTCACTATAAATATTGCCGATCTGCTTGGCCAAAGCCGAGAAAAGAAATTCTCCTATCCACGCCAAATCATCATGCATCTCATGCGTAAAGAGCTGAACATGTCGTATCCGGCAATTGGCAATGAACTCGGGGGCCGCGACCACACCACCGCCATGCATGCGGATAACAAGATTAGCAACGATATTGAACGAGACAGTAAATTAAAACAAGAAATAGAACTAATTAAACAAAAATTGTATATCAATATCACCTAAAAAGTTAATATTCATATTAAAACGAGAGAAGTAGACAGGAAAATATTTTTGATCGCTTGCGAGCTAAAAATATTTA
>CAZUFD010000010.1:0-35542 GCA_964619625.1 uncultured Gammaproteobacteria bacterium
ACACGGATATTTTTGTTGGCGGTTTGTGCGATGTGCCCGGAGAACTTTTGCGTTACGCTATAAAATCCGCCACAGAAAAAAAGTTTGAAGAAGTAAAAAGATGCCGCGCCGCCGCCGATGAAATTATTGGCGAACTCGTGGATATGAATTTAACCGGTTACAACCGCCAGAAATTTGACCAAGCCAAACAAGCTTTGCACAAGTTGGAACAAGTATTATACGAAGTGAGTTTAAGAATTCAGTAATTTACTATAGGTATGTCAGGGGAATTTCCAGGTGCTAATATAGAAAAAGAATCTATTCAAATAGACGCGGATTTTGTGGTAAAACTGGCGCAAGAACAGTTTGGTTTGGAATTAGATAAAGCAGAAAGCGAAAAAATTTTAAGAGAAGTAAAATTAATATTTGATTCTCAATCCGCAGCGCACAAGTCAACGACTCTGCCAGAGGTGTTGCGCGAAAAATTAAGTAAAATAAAAGACAGCAAAGAAAGTGCCGCGGGGTTTGTTGTGGCATATACAGATGCGGCAAATCTTTACGCGCGATTTGGAACGGCGCAAGAGGGTATTTTTCATTCTTTAAATAAAGTAAATCCTAATGCTTCCAAAGCGTATTTTGAAGAATTTTTAAGACGCCAGCATATAACACATGTAAAAAATGGAACCGAATATCTAACTTATTTGGCAGGCGAGTTTCAGAAGATTATAACTAAATTTGGAGAGCCGTTTCCTGTAGGAAAGGTAGTTACTGTCACTGATGTTAACGGCAAGACTGTTGAAGGGAAGTTAAGCGCCGTAACATCTAGTGGAAAGTTACATATTAGAATTAAACAAGAAAATACCGGCGCATCGGATATAGAAAGCGAACAGACTAAAGTAAAATGGACTCAAAAGGCCTTTGCGGTTGACTCTGTTACTGTAAAGAAAGAAGAGGATTTATCAAATGGTAAACCAGCCAAGAAAAGGAGAAAAATTAAATTTGTGTAAATTTTAGCATGAAAGAAAAAATTAAAAAATTTATACATTTGTTTTTGGCCTGGCTTGCGTATTGGCGTTATGGCCGTCCGGCTCGCAAATTAATTGTCGTAGGTGTCACGGGCACAAAAGGCAAGACCACGACCTGCCGCCTTATAGCTTCGGCTCTGGAAGCGGGTGGTTTTAAAGTTGGTCTGCTTAGTACCGTTGAATTCCAAATTGGAGAAAAACGCTGGCTGAACGATAAAAAAATGACCATGCTTGGCCGCGGGCAAATTCAGAGCATGCTTAGTGAAATGGTAAAGGCCGGGTGTAAATATGCGGTCGTAGAAACATCTTCCGAAGGTATTTTGCAGTATCGCCATTTTGGCTTGCTCTATGATATCGCGGTATTTACCAACTTAGGCACCGAACATCATGAACGCCATGGCGGATTTGAAAATTTAAAAAGAGATAAGGGTAAAATTTTTGCCGAGCTCATAAAAACAAAAAACAAAGTATTGGGCGGGCAGAAAGTGCCAAAAGTCATTGTGGCTAATATTGATGATACAAACGCCGATTATTATCTGCAATTTGCAGCTGATAAAAAATTTACTTTTAGTATAAAAGAAACAAACACAAGACCGCAAATTCCAAATGTGGCTGGTCGTATTGTATCGTCTGATAATAGCGGTGTAGATTTTGAAGCTGAAGGCGCTGCGTATAGATTGAATATTTTAGGAGAGTTTAATGTGTATAATGCCTTGGCAGCTGTAGCTGTAGCTAAGTCACAAAATATTTCTTTAGACAAAATATCGGCAGGGCTTAGCAGTGTAAAGTTAGTTGAGGGACGCATGGAAATGGTGGATGCTGGGCAGGATTTTAAAGTAATTGTAGATTATGCGCATGAACCCATGAGTTTAACAGAATTATTTAAAAGTTTACGCCAAATGGTTGGGCCAGATAAAAAAGTTATTTCCATAGTCGGATCAGATGGCGGCGGCCGCGACAAGGGCAAAAGAGAGAAAATGGGTGAAATTGCCGGACGACTTACGGATTATGTGGTGGTAACAGACGTAAATTGTTATGATGAAGACCCGCGCGAAATTGCCGAAATGCTGGCTAAGGGCGCGCGCGAAGCGGGCAAAAAGGATAATGAAAATTTATTTATTGAGGTAGATAGGCGATTAGGTATTGCCAAAGCGATTGAGTTGGCAAGTTCGGGCGATGTGGTTGTGATTACCGCCAAAGGCACGGAGCCATTTATTGGGATTGCGGGCGGTAAGAAAATTCCTTGGGATGACCGTAAAGTGGCGCGGGAAATACTTTTAGAAGTTAAAAAATAATATGTCGCTTGCTAAAAAAATAAATCTCAAAGACGAGGAAAAAATCATCAGCATTGTCCGGCCCTATGTGCTTGCTTATGTTTGGAAATATATGATGGGCGGGGCATTTTTGCTTGCCAGTTCATTTTTTATGTTTCGTTTATTTTTTTACAGCTGGTGGGGCGATGTCATTTATGCCGTGGGCATGTTGCTTGGTTTTTATTTTATCTTAAGCGCTTTATTTAAAAATCGGGGCAATATGCTGGTAGCTACCAGTTCCCGAGTCGTGGATATTCATCGTTTAGGCTGGTTTGATGAAATAATTTCTTCGGTAAGTTATTTGGATATTAAAGATGTTGCCATTAGAAAAAAGGGGATATGGCAAAGCATTTTTAATGTGGGTGGCGTGTCCATTGTTACCAAAACCGAAAATTTTGCTTTGGAAATTTTCCATATACATAATCCGGCCAAGGTTCAAAACCTGCTTTCAGAGGTCAGCCAACAATATAAGCAAGATATCAAAGTGGCAAACAGTCGGGTAATTTATAATAATTTCGTGAGAATAATCCCCAGTTTGCCGGATGGCGATTTGCAAGAAGTAAAAAGACTGATACATGAACAGCTTGAGCCCAATTTGAATGCTCAAAATAGTAAGTGATATAATATAAATCCTAATCGTTAGATTTTTAAGAAGTATGCCTTCCGTAAGAGAAGATGGCTGGAAACATTTCTTCAAGTCAAAACTATTTGTCTTGATCGTGGCTATCGTGGCAGTGATGGTGACGTTTGAATATGCCCGCGCTTACTATCAGGACTATTTGGTGCGCCAAGAAATAGCCTATTTAGAAGAGCAGACAGAAAAATTAGAAGCTAAAAAAATGGAACTCTTAGGCGTACTTAAATATGTACAATCGGATAGTTTTGCCGAAGAAAAGGCGCGTACAGAGCTTAATTTGGTAAAGCCTGGCGAACATGTAGTGGTAGTGCCGCAAGAGGTAGGCACAGAGAATAGACAAGAGAAAACGGCTGTGATAAAATGGGATAACATTTCCAATTACAAGAAATGGTATAAGTATTTTTTCAACTAATTAAAAAGTAAATTATTACATATGTCAGACATAAATGCAGCTGGAGAGAAAAATACAAATTCAGTCAAAATGGCATCCCCAAAGCTTTTTATTGTGTTGGGAGCCGTGGCTGTGCTTCTTGTCGGTACGGTAGGTTTTGGAGTCTATCGGGTATATGCCAAAGCAGCCTCTGATAAGTTCACGTTGGCTGTAGCCAAGACACTGCGCTTACCGGCTGTAAAAGTTGGCGATGATACAATTTCCTATGTTAGATATAACGAAGATTTAAAAGCTATCCGAGTGATGCGAGATTATGATGCGACCCAGCGAGCGAATGGAGTTCCGATGGAACGAAGTCCGGGAGCAGATCTTACTGAAGATCAGATGAGCGATCAGGTGTTGTGGCGTTTGATAAATAATCTGTTGGTTGAAGATCTGGCCAAACAATACGAAGTTAGCGTTGAAGAACAAGACGTTAATAATCTTAAAGATCAGATGCGCGCCCAGTTTAAAGATGAAGCCGCGCTTGAAGAAGAACTGATGAAAAGATATGGGTGGAGCTTTGCCGATTATGAACAAAAGGTGATTCGCCCGTTTATTTTACAGAGCAAACTGGCTAAAAAGATGCAAGAAGATCCGTCTGTCAAGGAATCTTTGAAGACAAAAGCACAAGAGATTTTGGAAGAAGTTAAAAAAGGCGCTGATTTTGCCGCGCTTGCCAAGCAGTACAATGGTGATAGCACCAAAGGAACCGGCGGAGATCTCGGTTGGTTTGGAAAAGGAAGAATGGTTCCCGAATTTGAGACAGCGGTTTTCTCTCTCAAGAAAGGAGAAGTATACCCGACAGTAGTAGAAAGCATCTACGGCTTCCATATTATTAAACTTGATGATCGTAAGACCGAGAGTGTAAAAGATAAAAATGGAAAAACTCAAAATGAGGAGCAGCTTCGGGCTAGCCATATATTTTTCAAACTGCCAGACCTGATTAGCTATCTTGATGAGACCGTTAGAAATAACAAGCCTAAATTATATATCAAGGTACACGATCCGTTTGCCGAACAGGATGCGCAGGCAGAGTAATAAAATTTAATAATGCTCAAGGAGGCTCTCCGCTTTAATCGGGGAGCCTCTGTGCATGCGGGCCATGCGGGCGTAGTATACTAAGGTATATTACACCCTCGTTCGGAACACTAAGAGTAAACTCTTAGTGTTCTCTCACTGCGGGCGTAGTATAATGGTAATACGCGACCTTCCCAAGGTTGAGTCGTGGGTTCGATTCCCATCGCCCGCTCAAGGAATTACGCCGAGATAGCTCAGCTGGTAGAGCAGCGGTATCGTAAACCGCAGGTCGTGGGTTCGATTCCCATTCTCGGCTCTAGTATAACTGTAAATATTTTATGGAAGGCGAAAGAAATAAAATGGAGAAAAAGTTTGAAGAAGTTAAGCAGCTAAGAGATCTTGTTGAAGAATTCTGTAGAGATGGCAAAAAATCCCTGGAAAAGGATACGATGTTATTAAATGCACCTCCAGTTTCAGGGGAAGATGCGATAACTCTTAGTGAAAGATCGATAAAAGGATATACAGAAAGACATTTGGAACTTATTAAAGATTTTGAATCATTATATGCCGAAGCGGTCGATAACTATATTTTAGATAAAGGTTTGAGAATGAAAGTGTTGTTTCAGAAAGCCGTAGAAGTTAGAAATGTAGAGAAACAAATACAGCAAAGTGAATTGGAATCTATTTCCGAAATTAATCCTGTAAATAATGATGACGTGCTAACTGATGAAGTAATTGAAAAAATGATTGAAGAGCAGAATAAAGCAAGTGTGCCGGAAGAGGAATTTATCCCGGTTTTTTCTTGGCTTACCGAAGCCCAGATGAAGAAATGGCAAAATCTTTTGGAAAAGTTAGGTTTAATGAGCGTAAATTAATATTATGCTGGAAGAAAAAACCTTAGCTCCAGATTTTATTTTACCAGATCAGAATTTTGTGAATCATAAATTGTCTGATTATCGCGGGCAGTGGGTGCTTTTGTATTTTTATCCTGCAGACGATACGCCTGGATGCACAACTGAAGCCTGTAGCGTCCAAGACAATTTGCCTAATTTTAAAAATCTAAATGTAAAAATTTTTGGTATTAGCACGGATTCGGTAGAAAGTCACCAAAAATTTGCTCAAAAATATAATTTAAATTTTACTTTACTTTCCGATAGCGATAAAGAAGTTGTAGAGAAATATGAAGCAAGGGGCCTTGGCACCAAACGTATTTCCTACCTTATAAATCCGCAGGGAGAGATATATAAAGCCTACGATAAGGTAAAACCAGAAACTCATGCCGAAGAAGTTTTGGCAGATTTAGCCCAATTAACAGGGCGATAGTTTTTAGAAAATTTCTCTAGTTTTTAAATTATATTAAAATTCAGAGAAATGTTGCCCCGCACATTTGTATTGTAAGGAGTTTGTTTTTCGGGTATAATTTATTATATGCAAGAGTCAAAAAAACTGTGGTTTAAAGCCAAAGATTACGGGTGGGGTTGGCAGCCCAGCTCTTGGCAAGGGTGGCTGGTGTTATCTCTATATTTAGTCTTTAACATTAACGTTTTTTGGGGCGTAGATAACCAGTCATATTATGGTAGAGGTGATCTAATTAATCATTTCTTGCCGCTAGTTGTTTCAACTGTTATTCTAATCATAGTTTGTTACAAAAAAGGTGAAAAACCCGAGTGGAGATGGGGAAAGAAAAAATAATTTAAATTAATTTTAATAATATAAATATATGCAAAATCAAACTGATGAAGAAAAACCAATAGAAGATGTCGCGGCCGCGGTTGACGAACTGATGAGTGATTTTGATTTGGATGAAGATCAGGCCGTGAAAGTAAAAAAACTGGAAGATGAAGGGTATGATGAAGAAGATGCCGTATCGCAAGCTTTGGATTCCTAAATAAAACTTTTCTGTAAGGTATTATGCCAGATAAATATACGGCGACTTGGGTATCGCATAGTTCCATAAGCGATTTTTTACGCTGTCCGCGCGCGTATTACTTAAAAAACGTATACCGCGACCCAAAAACCAATCATAAAATAAAATTAGTAAGCCCGGCTTTGGCTTTGGGTTCGGCCGTGCATGAAGTATTGGAATCATTATCGGTACTACCTAAGCATTCCAGGTTTTCCGATTCGCTAATGGATAAATTTGAAAAGGTCTGGGGTAAAGTAACCGGCAAAAAAGGCGGTTTTACCAGCCCGGAAACAGAGTATAAATACAAAACCCGCGGCCAGGATATGATACGGCGGGTAATGAATAATCCCGGGCCGATTTCGGGGTTAGCGGTAAAAATCCAAATGGATCTGCCGCAATTTTGGTTATCCGAAGAGGATAATATTATGTTATGCGGCAAGATAGATTGGCTGGAGTATCTGCCCGATACCGATAGCGTGCATATTATAGATTTTAAAACCGGCAAGAGCGAAGAAGACGGCGAATCATTGCAGCTGCCGATTTATAGGCTTCTGGTGCAACATTGCCAAAAGCGCCAAGCCAGCCGCGCCAGCTATTGGTATTTGGATAGCAGCGATCAGCTTTCGCCTAAAGAACTGCCGGATTTGGAAACTTCTCATAAAAGAATTTTGGATGTGGCCAGACAAGTAAAATTGGCGCGGCAATTAGAGCGGTTTAAATGCGCCGCGGGCGATGGCTGCTCCACGTGCGCCCCTATGGAGGCTATCCTAGACAAAAAAGCCGAGTTTGTGGGAAATGACGAATACAATGCCGACGTGTATATTTTAAATAGAAAAGAAGAAGAGAATAGGGAGGGGTTGGTATTATAAAGAAAATGTGTGATATAATATACAGGTCAGATTTTGGTTCGTAGAGGATAGTCTCTTACGTTGTATTGAGAGGAGGTGACATTATGAAACAAAACAAATGGCTTCATATGGTAGCTTTCGCGCTAGTAATAGTGGGAGGCGTAAACTGGCTCTTGGTAGGATTATTTGGTTGGGATGTAGGCGCGCTTTTCGGCGGCCAAGGCGCAGTGGTTTCCAGAGTGATATACGTTTTAGTTGGTTTATCAGCCGTAGAATTGGCGTTATGCCACAAAAAAGATTGCAAAGCTTGCGAAATGAAACCGATGATGTAATTTTAAAACTTAAAAAGCGGTCGCCAGCGGCGGCTGCTTTTTAGATTAAGCAGGGGGTGTAGATAAAATCGAACCTATGCCCTGTAGGTATAATCATTATTTATCCACTTTTGTATAAACTAAAAAGGATAGCGAAGGGTCACTATCCGTGGTATAATTTATTTATCAAAAAATCTCTTAAATTTTATGAAAAAAGAGAGAATATAAACCAATGAGTCATATCTTGACATTTTTTTTGTTTTGGTGTAAAGTGGTAAGCCCCTTAAAAAGCAATAAAAAAACCTGCATTTAGCAAGTAAAGTTATTCCGGCGTTAATTTTCCCTACTAAATACAGATTTTGTATTTAACAATCTATCATCTGATTTCCTACAAAGATTTTGGGTGGAAGGTTAGTTTTTAAGAATTAGAGCCACGGTTGATGCCCGGCTCTTTTTCTTTTTTATGAATTAAATTGCCATTTTCTTCAGGATCGGAATTTCGCTTCCGCCGCCATTTACCCAAAAATTTAATGAAGTCTTTGGTTTTACTAAATCTATAAACCTTGCCATCTTTGATGGTGAAGTTACAGTAGACGAAGTCACCACTAGGAAAGCACAACTGCGGCTCCCCGGTAATGGGGTGAGTAAGTAAACTAGTTTTTGTTGTTTTAGACATAGTTAGATATTCCTTTTTCCACCCAACGTCGTGTGTAGGAAATCAGATGATAGATTGTTAATGTGCTAAACAAAAAACACTGTACTCACCTGCCCAACTTCCCAAGTACCCACAACAGAGTGTTGCCGATAAAAGAGAATTTGTTTTTGCCCAGCAAATCCCTTATTAGGGGGAAGAGGGGCATGTGATTACAGTGTTAATATTTTGTACTATACACTGTTATGGTTAAACTCATAACCTAAAATAAATTTACTGGGCATAGTAATTATTGCACAAACCAAAAAATACGTCAAGAGCATTTTGGCGTTTGTCAATAGGCCCGCTATACTTACACCCTATGAAAACCACTTTGGAAAAAATAACTTTCTCTCAAACCTTAGGGCTGTAATAAAGCATCAAGCAAAACCCCAAACCATTCTCTATCGTTGCGTCGATTGTTTTGTCGCCGAACAAGGCTTCTGGCAGCCATTAAATCTTTGGAGTTTCCCGGTATCCCCGCTTAGTTTTTAGAGAGTTTCCAAATCCAAGACTTGATCAATCTTAATCTGGTCCACAAATTCCGGAACGTGACTTACGAGAATTATCGCGCCTTCAAAATCATCCAAGGCCTTGGCGATAATGGGCAAGTGGCGGAAGTTTATATGGTTGGTCGGCTCATCCATAATAAGGAGGCCCGGTTTTTGCAAGACAAATCTGGCATAGCACAGCAAACCTTTTTGTCCTTCGGACAGCGACCCAACTTTATTTTTTAAAATTTGAGACGAAAGTAAAAATTGCGCGCCGGTGGCATAGATTTCTTGATTCCACGGATTAGGCATCATTTCTTCCAAGGCTTGATAAGCGGTTTTATCAAAATCCAAACCGGAAAAATCTTGGCGATAATAACCAACGCGTACATCTGGAGTAATAATTGCGCCCTCTTCGGTGCCGCTAGCCAATGCTTGGAGCAGAGTGCTTTTGCCAATGCCATTTGGTCCTTTGATTAGCAGGCGTTGTTTTTTGCGTACCGTAATAGCCGGAGCAATTGTTTTGTGTACAGGCTCGTTGTTTATCATGACTCCGACAGATTTTATTTCTACCATTGGCCCGATAATTTCTGGTTGAGAGGGGATAGTAAAATCATTTATAGTTTTATCTTCTTGGCGCTCGTCTACCATATTGTCTTCGGCTTCTTCTATTTGGTCGCGAAGTTTGCTGGCCAGAGCGCGCATCTTACCTCCTTTGTTGGCAAAGAAGTTGACTTTGTCTTTTCTATCTTGAATACTGCGGCGTAATTGAGCATTTTTGGCGCGTTCGCGTTCTATGCGGGCTTCTATTTCTCCAAGCACGCTGTAGTAGTCGCCAACATATTGCTCTACTTTTTGAGTAAAAGAATCCAAATACAACACGCCATCGGTAAATGCATTTAAGAAGTTGGCATCATGAGAAATAACCAAACAAGTTTTTGGGTAAGCCATTAGGAATGCGGTTAGGTGATCTATGCCAGCCGTATCCAAATTATTTGTTGGTTCATCTAGAAGTAAAATGTCCGGTTTTTGGATAAGCGCATAAGCCAAAAGAAGTCTGGCTTGCTGGCCTCCGGAAAATTGTTTGATTTTTTTATCCAGTGGAGCCGTTAGGTGTACGACGTCCAAAACTTCGGCAATGCGTTTTGGCAGGTCATACATTTTTTTATCAAACAGTTGCGCAAAAAATTCTTCTATAGTTTTTTCTAAATTTTCTGGCTTCATTACTTGGGTGGCAATTGCAATTGTAGCGCCAAGACTTACATTTGCTTGGCCGCTCTCTGGTTTTATTTCTTTGGTAATAAGCTTAAAAATTGTGCTTTTGCCAGCGCCGTTTTGACCCATGATAGTGATTTTTGAATTTTTACGCACCGAAAAACTGGCTTCATCTAAAATTGGCCGGTTAGGGTTATAGGCAAATGAAACCCCGTCAAAGCTAATAATAACGTTTTCTTGAGACATAGCTATTTATAGTGGCGTATAATACCAAATAATAGCAGGTCGGTCAATGTTTGGTGGTATTTAAAGATTTGTGGTATACTATATGCCCGGAAGAGGGGGAAGCAATCTTGAGTACATCAAGATTGTTTTTATTTAAAAGCGGTTATTAAATTTTGTCGTTTTTTAGCGGTACTGAGCCTCCATTACTATTTGACATGTAGCCTAGAAAAAGATAAAATATTCTATGTAATTTTAAGCTGTGTACAGCCGAGGAAGTCCTCGGATGTACTTTTATATATTATTTAAGTATTGAAAATTATGAAGCAGAATATAGTAAAGGCGATTAAGTTTTTAATCTATGCTACGTTTTTTGTACCGCTGCTTGTCTTTCCTGCTTCCTTCATATTTCCTTTTATCGTTCCCAAAATTTTAATGTTCCGTTCTTTGGTAGAGTTAATGATCGCCGGATACATTTTGCTGTTAATTATCAATTGGCAGGAGTTTAAGCCAAAATTTACGTTGTTAAATGTAGCTTTGGCCGCCTTTTTTGCCAGTTTTACAATCTCAACCTTTTCCGGTGTTGATCCGTACCATAGTTTTTGGGATAACCACGAAAGAATGTTAGGACTGTTTACGATATTTCATTATGTTGCCTATTATTTTATCTGCAGTTCCGTATTTAAGACGTGGGATGACTGGAAAAAGGCGCTTAAAGTATTTTTGACGGGCGGAACGCTCGTAATGCTGGTAGCATTACTTCAAGTTATGAAGCCTGATTTTTTGTTAAATCAAGGCAGTGATCGTGTTATTGCAACACTCGGAAACGCAATTTATGTGGGTGGTTATGGTTTGTTTTTAATCTTTGTATCATTTTTGCTCTTTATCAAAGAAACCAGCAAAGTTTGGAAATGGCTAGAACCCGCCGCCGGAGTGTTGGCGCTACTTGGTATGTTTTTCAGCGGTACCCGCGGTTCCATGCTTGGGTTGGTTGCCGGTATGGGCATAGCGATACTTGGTTACATTATAGTATTGAAAGATTTTCCTAAAACGAGAAAAATTTTGGTTGGGGTAGCGGTAGCCGGTGTGGCTATAATTGCTCTGCTCTATGTATTTAGAGAAAGTAGTTTTGTGCAAAAAATCCCGGCTGTTAATCGTACAATTTTAACTTCTTTTGAAAGTGTTAAAAACAGTCCTCGTTGGATTGCGTGGGAATCCGCCGTGGCCAGTTGGAAAGAAAAACCGGTGTTTGGTTGGGGCCCCAATAATTTCTTTTACGCCTTTAACAAGTATTATCAATCCAAATCCTTGCGCTTTGGCTACGGGGAAACATGGTTTGATAATGCTCACAATATTTTAGTTAACACTCTGGCTGTGCAAGGAATGGTCGGGTTGGTTAGTTATCTATTTATCTTTGTCGCGGGTGTGGCGGCGCTTGTTATGGCTAGAGTAAAAAAGATGATGGATCCGCATGTGGTGGTCATGGGCATTTCATTTTTGGCGGCGCATCTGGTGCAAAATGTGACGGTTTTTGAAAATCCCACTTCTTATTTATATTTTATGTTTTGGCTTGCAATGATCGGCGGTTTGTCCGCTAAGGCCATGGAATCCAATCTCGAGCCAGCAGCCAACAAGCTAGCGGCTGCGCCAGATAAGCGGATGAAAATGGGTGGGGTTGGTACTGCAAGCGTGGTGGCATTGCTTCTCATATTTATTTTTAATATCCAACCAGCCAGGGCTAACATGAAAACCCTGGAAGCGCTAAAGTACTTAAGTTATCAGCCGGAAGCGGGTATAGAACTGATGAAAGCTGCTTTGGCGTTTAACTCTCCACATATAGATGATATTAGAAGTGATTTGACTCGCACGGTTTCCTCGGCGTTAGGGTCGGAAAATAGTAAGTTGTCTAAGGAAAAATCTCTGGAAGCCTTTACTATAGTTTTTGAAGCCATGAAAGAAAACGTTATTTTACATCCGTATGATATACGAAATTATTTAACGCTGGCTCAGTTGAGTCAGGTGGGGTATACCTTGACCGGAGATACAAAGTATATTGGAGACTACGGCAATAATTTAGAAATCGCGCTTACATATTCTCCAAAACGCCAGCAAGTAATTTATAATTTGGCGAATTTTTATCTGCAAATCGGTAAAACAGATGAAGCGGTTAAAGCAATTGAAGGAACAATCAGTGACGATCCGAAAGTGGGCGAGAGCTATTGGCGCCTGGCTTATATCTATAAATTAATTGGCAAGATGGATAAAGCCAAAGAGGTTTTAGATTTGGCAGAAAAAAATGGGGTTGTATTTAATCAGCCGGAACAAGCTGTAATAGCCCAAATACTATCCGCGCCTGTCACTACTAAAGTTGATGCTAAATAGTGTCTATGGTATTTTCAATCATCATACCTCTCTTTAACGAGGAGCGGCGTTTGTTTAAAACAGCTCCCGCGATTTTTAATTTTTTTAAAAATCACGGTCAAAAAACCGAGCTTATTTTTGTAAATGATGGATCCAGTGATAAGACCTTGGAAATGTTAAATAATTATAAAAAAGATTACGACTTCAAGGTTGTGTCTTATGAACAAAATAGGGGCAAAGGTTATGCGGTCAGGAAAGGAGTTTTTGCAGCGAGCGGTGATTGGGTAATATTTTTTGATATAGATTTAGCTACGCCGCTAGAAGAATTTAATAACCTCATAAAGTTTTTAAAACCTGATGATCAGGTAGTGGTGGGCAGCCGCAGACTAAAAAATTCTCATATTGAACGATACGAGTCTGGCATACGAACATTTTTGGGCCAAGGGTTCACTAAGCTTTCCAATATATTGGTGCCAGGTATAACGGACTTTACTTGCGGATTTAAATGTTTCTCTAAAGATGCCGCTTTGAAAATTTTTTCTGTAGCCCGCATTGACCGTTGGGGATTTGATACGGAATTGCTCTATATTGCCAAGTTAAAGAAAATTATCGTGCGACAAATGCCGGTTGTTTGGGCTCATGATACGGACTCAAGAGTGAATGTCTTAAAAGCAGTTGTTAGTAGCTTGCATGAGTTGTTTGAGATGAAAATGAATCAAATCAAAGGGCTTTATAAATAGGATTTATGGAAAATGCAGAATATATAAAGATGGGTGAATTGGAGAAAAAACATTGGTATTTTGCGGCTAAAAGAAAATTTATAGACCTCGTAATCAAAAAATACGTTAGAAGTGGCGAGTCCGTGAAGATTTTAGATGTGGGTTGCGGTACAGGGGCGGTGCTGGAACAGATGGCTTCAAAGAATTTTTTGGTTTCAGGCATTGATATGAATGATACGGCTTTGGAATATTGTCGCCAAAAAGGTTTTTCTGTGGAGAAAGGGTTTGCCGATAGGATGCCATATTCTGCCGAGACATTTGATATTGTATTTGCTCTAGATGTGCTTGAGCATTTAGATAATCCCGAACTGGCGGTAAAGGAAGTTAAGCGGGTTTTAAAACCCGGAGGTTTATTTATCGTAACTGTGCCTGCCCATCAGTGGCTCTGGTCATACCATGACGAGTCTCTGCATCACAAGAAAAGATATAATAAAAGTGATTTAAACGCCTTGCTCAGCGCCGATCTTACAGTATTGCAAAATTCTTGGATACATGGGTTTATACTTCTGCCTGCCATTATGCTGCGGCTGCTTAAAAATATTTTAGGAAATAAAAATGCCGGTTCTGATGTAAAAGAGTCCTCGGTTTTTGTAAATTATGTAATGTCCCTAGTTTATTTTGTTGAACTTAACGTATTTAAGCTGCTGGGCACATTGCCATTTGGACTTTCTGTACTGGCAGTTGCAAAAAAAGAAAATCAATCTTAATTTTAATTTGGGTATATGATTACAAAACCTAAAGTAATCATAAGCGCGGGAATTATCGGATGGCTGGTAGTTTTAGTTTGGTCCATCGTATCTTATATAAATTTCGGCACAAACTGTAATGTTGTGGGCCGCTTAAATTTGGCCGGTATACCCTGGTCATTATTATTTTATCCGTTATTTATCACTTCCTTAGCTGTAAGCGCTTTTTTTGCTTATACACTTATCCGTTCTGAAGCGGCTGCAGCAACTGTTACACATAAAAAATTGCTGTATGCGGCTGGGGGATTGCTTCTGTTTTCCGCAATACTGATGCCATCATTAAACACGCATGATGTGAGCTTTTACTTTAGCGCGGGTAAGGCCTTGAGCCAAGGTACGAATGTATTTGCCGAGGATTGGTATATGGCTAACATGTATGCCTGCGAACTTAAAGGGACGAATTTAAACGGTATAATGTATGGTCCTATAACGCTTGGTTTTTTTACTTTGGTGTTCAACTTGAGCCAAGGAAATTTTTTGGCTTTTGTCTTAGTGTGGAAGCTGCTGCTCCTATTAGGTTTATTTGTTTCAGCTTTGGTGAGTTGGAAAATTATACAATTGCTTTCTAATACTAAATTTGAAAAATTGAATTTTTATCTTTGGTGGTGCGCTCAGCCAATGATTGTCTGGCAGTGGCTGGGGAATGGGCAATTTGATGTGTTATGGGTTGTATTTGTGCTGCTGGCAATTCTCGCGGCAATTAAAAAATATTGGTGGTTGGTGATTATATTGCTGGTTGTAGGAATCTGGGTTAAATTTATCCCCCTGCTTATGGCTCCTTGGTTTGCCTTGTGGTGGTGGCAAGATACAAATATGTCTAATTGGAAACAAAACTTGATCCAAGCGGCTGTGGGCATCATGGCCAGTATCCTCATGACCTATGTGCTATGGAACCCCTTCTGGCAAGGTCCGCAGATACTTAAGCCGATTCTATTACAAACTAAATGGGCGGTTAGTAGTATTTTTTCTGCCTCTTATTATTCGTTAAAGCCGTTATTTGTACAATTATTTGCGGAAAAAGCCCATTGGCTGTTAACGAGAGTCTTGCATGCAGCCGTATTTCTTTTGGCTCTGTATTTTATTTATCCGTTATTTAAGAAAGCTATCTCGGTTTTGCTTAAACGATTGCCTTGGCAGCCAGCCCAGTATGTGGGCGCGATTTTTATCAGCATGCTCATTTATTTAGCAATTTGGCAAAAATCATTTTGGCCATGGTACATATCTTGGCTTTTACCGTTTGGTTTAATCTATCTTTATTTGTCGCCATCCGTTTTCCTTAAAAAGATTTTAATCTGGCTCAGTATTGTGCCGCTTTTATCCTTTTATATTCCTTGGATCTATAATCATGTTTTGCGCGGCACGGACGCGCCTTCCGAGCTGTGGTTCCAATATATGATTGTTTTAACTGTTTGGGCGTATCCGTTAGTGCAGTTATTTAAATGGCGAAAACTGGGCTATGATTCAGATATTGAAAATAAAAATCAATAAGAGCGGAAGTTTTGAGAAAAAGCAATATATAATAAATCACAGACTGTTTATCCAGTCTGTGATTTATTATATGAGCTGATAAATGTTTTGATGTCTTCTAGGACTTGTTTTTTGGAGTATAGGTAAGAGTTGGTATTTCCCCATAGCGCCGCATGTTTGGTGGAGATATCGTATGATTGAGTGGGAGGAGCGGGGTTATCCGGCAGATGGGTATTTAAAGTTTTTTCGGCGAGCTCTTTAAGCGCTACCGGTTCCGTAACAAAGTTTACAACTTTTAGATTATGTTCCAGTGATTTATTAATATCTTTCCATATATAGGCCAGGTTATAAAACTGGAGAGTATTTTCGGGATGAATATAAGTAAAATTTCCCTGGAGCAAGTCAAATAAAGGATTTTTTTTCAACCCTTTTCCAAATAGCCCGGGTAATCGGACAATGAGGGAATCAAAACGCTGCGAAATAAATTCCTCAAGCTGCCGTCTATGTTTGCCGTAAGGCTGCAAGATCTGTGTGTCAATAACATAATCTTCATTTATTTTTTCAGTAGCTGGATAGACGTCAACTGTAGAAATTAGGATGAATTTTTTGGCTTCTATCTTTTCTAGATTGTCAGTTAACTTTTTAATAATAGCGCGATCATTTTCCGGCTCTTTGTTGGCCAGCCATTTTACGGCTGGTACGCCGGCGCAGACTACCACGTCAAATTTTTTGCCCGCAATCGTTTCAATATTTTTAGAGTTGTACAAAAAATCAAATGATTTTTGGTCTAAAATATTTCCTCCGACAAATCCAGTATAGCCGATAAGAGCATTTGCTGCGGCCATATTACCCCTGTAATTTTGATTGATAGTAGAGAGCAGTTTTTTTGATGCCTTCTTTATGATTGGCGAAAATAAAATCCGGAAACATGGATCTGAATTTTTTATCATCTAGAATTTTTACTGGCGCGCCATCGGCATATTTAGTATTAAACACAAGTTCGCCTTCAAATCCCAAGGCTTCGGCGATAAATTGCGCTGATTCTTTGATCGTATAGCCTTTGTTTTGGGCGATGTTGACCGGCTCTAATAAATCCTCTGTCATATCCATGCTTTTAACCAAAACACCTACGACATCATCAATATAAGCCCATTCTCGCACCGGACTGCCCGTACCCCAGATTTCGAACTGGGTGTCTCCTTTTTTCTGAGCTTCAATCATGCGAATGAGCATTCCGTTAAGCGCGTGAGTTTTATTTGGGTCCGTAGAGTCGCCCGGGCCAAATGTGTTAGGCACTAAAAAATTAACGCTTTTTATATTATATTGTTTGGCATAACATTTGGCGATCATATAGAGCGCTTTTTTGGAATTTCCGTAAGAAAAAACCGACTCATGAACCGGTCCGTTCCACCATTCTGATTCTATTTGAATGTCGGCTGCGCCCGGGTATGAGCAATTTGAAAGAAGATTTACTATCTTCGCTTGCGGACAAACTTCTGCGGCCGCCTTATAAATATTTAAAGACATTTGTAAGTTGTCAGTGATAACATCGGCTGCGTAGGTAGTTACATAATGCACGCTGCCAACATGAGCGGCGCAATTAAAAATAACATCAGGCTTTATGTTGCCAAAATATGCGGCGGTATTTGTATAATCTCTTAAGTCAAGACCGTCTATGCGGGAAGCGGAAAAAATTTCATGTTCGGTTTTCTGTAAAGCTTTGGTCAGATGTTGACCGACAAACCCGCTGCCGCCCAGAACTAAAATCTTTAGCTTCATAGGCGCTTTTAGTAAGAAGACACGTTGGAGTAAGGGTTGGCGATATGTACTGTTTGTAGACCTAAGATTAGCTCGTCAATTGCTTCTTCAAATGAAATTTTAGTGTCAAAACCTTTGCTGCGAATTTTTTCGTATGAAACGGCATAATCTCTTTGATCTGGATCTGGGATGCCCTTATCTACAAACAAAATCTCAAAATTCAATTTTTCTTTGATCATATTAGCCACGTCTTCTTTGGTTTTATTCATTTTTTCAGAGCCAATATTATAGACTTCATTTTTCATGTTTTCAAAATTATTTATGCCAAACATGTAGGCCGAAACAATGTCTCTCACATGAATAAATGTTCGCTTAAAACCCTTATCGTATACTACGAGGTATTTATTTTTCAAAGCGTTGAATACAAAATCATTCGGCATGAGATCTAAGCGTAGACGCGGGGATAATCCAAAAGCCGTGGCAAATCTATAGGCAACGGCATTTCCCTTGCGCATCACTTCTTGTTCCGCGCGTAGTTTGGTTTCTCCATAACTAGATAGCGGTTTGGCAGGCAAGTCTTCTTTGCAAATATCTTCTACCTTTCCATAGACACTGCCGGTTGAAGCGTAGAATAATTTTTGTGAAATATCTCGCGCGTTATTAATATTGACTGTGCCTACAAAATTAACTTCTTCAGCTGTTTTTGGATCTTTTTTGCAAGCCGGGGCTCCAACAATAGCCGCAAGATGAATAATTACATCCATGCCGTTTACAGCTTTTTGCACTAACTCAACATTTCTAATATCTCCTTTAATAAATTCAAAATTTTTATTTATAAAATAGGGGAGCAGGGAAGTTTGCCCAAATAGCAAACTGTCCAAAACGCGCACTTGATGGCCAGCGTTGAGTAGCTCGGGAATAAGACATGAACCGATATAGCCGGCGCCTCCAGTTATCAAAATTTTCATAAGATTTAAATATTTTATTTGGGTTTAGTTTAACAATCCTTTAATTTTTTGTCAATTATGACTAATTAAATTAACATGTTTAAAATAGGTTATTTTATAAGCATTTCTTTTCTGAAAATAATTTCCCAAGCCGCTTGTTTTGGGTGAATGGAATCGTAAAAATAAGCATCGTGTAGGCCGTATATATTTGGGTTATATGAGCCAAGTATTTGGATATTATTTTCTTGGGCAATATCTCTAAAGTATGCTTCAGCTTCTATAGATAAATGACACCGGGGATTAGAAGTGATTTCGTTATAGGCAAGCGGATGAAAAGGGGGGAGTAAAAAAATTATGTTAACATTGTCTTCTTTTAGAATTTTTAGAAAATTTATGAATAAGAACTGTTTTTCTTTGCTTAGAGTATTTTTTAAAACAGTTGGGCATTTGCTTGGCAGGGCCTGAATTTCTAAGGCCACCTGCTCTGAACTTTTAGATCTTATTTTAAGGCTATCGGCAATACTGCCGTCGGCATGAACAATAGGTAGAAATCCTTCGCTGTCGCTGGTAGCGTAGTATTTAGAATGATCGCGCCCTAGCAGTATATTTTGAGCTATTTTTTTAATAGAATATTGTAAATGGGGGATGGAAAACGGCGCTTTTAATCGTTCGCTTAAGTACCATAGAGCTATTTTTGGATCGCGAGGAAAAGGGAAGGCGCCAGCTAACTCATAAAATTCTTTATGCAAATCTAGCCATCGCTTTGGCTTGCCATTTTTGCTATCTAATATCCAAGGATCAAGGCCAAGCACTACCGTGGCCGGCGTATTTTTTTGAGCGCGATACAGCTGGTAGATGCTCATGTAATCTTCAAGTTCTGCCCCCGTAACATTATGATTAAAAAAAGATTTTTTTGGAAAAAAACTATTATTAATTTTTGCCGATCGGCTTGATCCAAAAATAACGGCATCTTTTTTCCGGTTATTATTTTTAATGTAATATTTATGAGTTACGCGATCGTCGTAATCAAAAGTAAAAGCGACATTTTCCTCATTCAGCCAGGCTTTTGAAATCGCGGCTTCGGCAGTATTAAATAGAGTGCTTGAATAAGCCAGGCGTTGGATGATAAGCAGGCTTAGCAACAGCGGTAGAAATAGGGCAAGTTTTAAGAGTAGTTTGCGCATAAGCGGGCCGCTTTCTTAAAATTGAAAATAGATAAAATTTGTTGGGCTTAGAATTCCAAATACCACAATAGCTATGATTAAAAAATAATATACCGGCCATCTATAATACCACTTTTTATTTTCCAAAGCCTGCTCAATAGGAATATTTTTTTTCTCCGCGTAGATATGAGCCCATTCTATTAAAAATATAAACACAATAACAACGGTAAAATTTAAAAACCCGCGGCCAAGCATAATGTGCTGTTTAATATAAGCGGGGTCTATAAGTCCGGTTAAAAGATTTTTATCGGCTAAGAGATTTTTAAAAATATACCAAGCGTCGCTTACGCTTTGAGCTCTAAATAGTATCCATGAAAAACAAATCAACATAAAAGCCGTGCCAATCTGCATGAAATTTTGTGTGGTTTTCCAACCATCCTTAAATAATAAATGAGCCAGCTTAGTTCGTATATTTTCTGTAAAGCGGGCGGTTACCAGGTATAAGCCGTTTAGGCCGCCCCATAAAATATACGTCCAATTAGCGCCATGCCATAAGCCGCTTAATAAAAAAACTGCCATAATATTAAAGCTGGATCGCAATTTGTTTACTCGGCTGCCCCCCAAAGGTATATAGACATAGTCTTTAAACCACGAAGATAGCGAAATATGCCATCGTTTCCAAAATTCCGCGATTGTTTTTGATTTATAGGGATTATTAAAATTCACCATTAAATCAAACCCCATTACTTTGGCTGCGCCTCGCGCGATATCGGAATACCCGGAAAAATCGTAATAAATTTGAAAAGCAAAAAATATGGTAGTTATAATAAGAGGCCAGCCGGAGTAGCTGTGAGCATTGTTGTATACGGGATTTACAAACTCTGCCAATCGATCGGCGACTACCATTTTTTTAAAAAAACCAACGGCCATCAATTTAAGGCCAGAGACGATTTTTTCATAATCAAGATCGTGCTTTTCTCTGAATTGATGCAGTAAATGTTGCGGACGTTCTATGGGGCCGGCCACCAGCTGCGGGTAGAACATTACGTATAAGGCAAATATGCCTAAATTTTTTTCCGCTTTTTGATTACCGCGGTAAACTTCTATGACGTAGCTTAAGCTTTGGAAGGTGTGAAATGAAAGTCCGATGGGCAGGAGAATTGTTAAAAGGTTTATGGAATAGTTCCAGTTTATTATCTGGGCGAGCGCGTTTATGTTGCTGATGCCAAAATTGGCGTATTTAAAAATTGATAATATGCCTATGTTGGCGAGCAAACTTATAATCAA
Source organism: uncultured Gammaproteobacteria bacterium (assembly GCA_964619625.1). Classification (GTDB taxonomy): domain Bacteria; phylum Patescibacteriota; class Patescibacteriia; order Magasanikbacterales; family GWA2-37-8; genus XYD2-FULL-39-9. The sequence continues at coordinate 20,597 of CAZUFD010000010.1, forward strand.
AAGAGCCTTTTTTCTTTTTTTGTTTTCCGTGTGTTCAATAATTAAACTGGCGCCATAATCAACCGCAATGGTAAAGGCGAGTATTACAATATAAATCGGCACAAAGCTCATGTAAAAGTATGAGCTGGCCAGCAGCAGCCAAAACCAGCGAAAACGATGGGGGAGTACAAAGTAAACGATCGTAACGATCGGGAAGAAAATTAAAAAACTAAACGAATTGAATAACATGTTAGCAAGAATTATCAATCTTGACTGCTATCATAGTATAAAAATTTTTCTCGGTCAACGTATTTTAGTTGACTTGTATAGTCGGTGTGGTATCATAAGCCCTAATTATTATAGGGTAATGCAGTTCTTCTTAATAAATTAGTTATAATTTTATTTATCTTAGTTACAGTATGGCGCATAAAGCATTGGCGAGTTTTGGCTCGTACGAAGAGATAGAATTTTGGTTAGATGGCAAGCAGGCAGATAGATTTACAGAAATCTTGTTTTCCCCCGTAGAAAGATTAAAAGTGGCGATAAAACATGGAATTTTGATAAAACTTTTGCTTTTTTATATAAAATGCAGACTGGGCTTGCAGCTGCGCAAAGGAGAGTCCGAAGTATCAGGTTTGGTGTATCAGAAAATAATTGTATCTTTTTTGGATGCAAAAGCCCTGCGCCATCATTTTAGATTGGCAGATAAGGGTAAAAATATTATTTTAGAAGCTGATTTTGAAGAAAAGGATTCCTTTTTAAGTATTTTTAGAATATTGGACGAATATGCAAAGGCAGTTTTAATAAATCAGTATAATCTTTCGCAGGACAATATAAAGGGTAAGGTGGTTATAGACGGCGGATCAAATTTGGGAGAATTTGCTATTTTTTGTGCCCGGCTTGGAGCGGCGAAGGTATATGCCTTTGAGCCCATTACATCTACTTTTGAAATTTTAAAAAAACAAATACAGTTAAATAATCTGGAAGGAAAAGTTATCCCCGTAAATAAAGCTTTAGGAGATAAAAATGAACAGGTAAGCATTAACTTTTCTGAAGCTGGAGATTCGTCAGCCACAATTTGCGCCACAACAAACGCGACTAATTCTCAACTCGTAGAAGTGGTAAAGCTTGATGATTTTGTCGGAGAGGAAAAAGTTGGATTTATCAAATTGGACGTTGAAGGATATGAAGAGAATGTTTTGCTTGGAGCGAAAAAAGTAATTATCAGAGATAAGCCGGTGTTAGCGCTTTCGGCTTATCACAAGCCAACGGACAAAGAAAGGCTGCCGGCCGTGATTCAATTAATTAGATCTGATTATACAATTAAACTTTTACAAAAAGCAGAACCGGATTTTTATTGTGAATAATAATTTAATCCACCGTATTCATTAAAAATATATGTTAAACAAAATCAAAGATTTAATTTTTGACCCCTATCCGCTGCGCACTCTTGCCAAGCAAATCGCCAAAAAGTTTAGCACTTATGAGGATCGCCTAAAATTAGGCGCGGTGGATCGGCCGGAATACGGTTATTGTGTCTATAATGCGGCCGCGTTAGCGAAAAAATTAGGCCATAAAAGAATAAGTGTTTTAGAGTTTGGGGTAGCTAAAGGAAATGGTTTGTTAAACCTTGAATATCATGCGGAAGAAGCCTATAAAATATTTGGCGTAGAAATTGATATCTACGGTTTTGATACGGGCGAAGGTTTGCCGGAGCCGGTTGATTATCGCGACTTGCCGTATCATTGGAAAAAAGGTTTTTATAAAATGGATGTGCCCGGATTACAGGCGAAGTTGAAAAAAGCTAAATTGATACTGGGGGATATAAAAGACACGTCCAAGGATTTTTTTGAAAAGTATAATCCCGCGCCGATTGCCGCTGTATCGTATGATTTTGATTTTTATTCTTCAACAGTTGTGGCTCTAAAAATGCTGGAGGCTGATGAAAAGTATTATTTGCCCCGTATTTTTTGTTATTTTGACGATGTTTTAGGCACGGAGATAGAGCTGTATAATGATTTTATCGGTGAGCGACTTGCCATCCATGAATTTAACCAATCTCATGAAAATATAAAACTAGGGATCCCGTATCACTTTTTAGAAAACAAAGTTATTCAGCCTTGGTTTAATAAGATTTGGATCGGCCATTTCTTTAAGCATGGCCGCTATAATGATTTTGTCAGCACCGAAGGGCAATAAGATTTTTGTCTCGTATTAATAGTAAATTGAAGCGCCTTCATTTAGTTGACCGGCAAGGTTTTGTCAGGTATGATTATTTAGTGTCTAACTCTATAAAAACGGAGTCGTTTTTCGTTAATTTTAGCTAAGGAATCCTATATATTTATGGAAAATTATACCGAACATTTTTGTAAGATTTGCGGAAATAGAAAAGATAATAAAGTATACGCTGTCAAAGAAATGATGTTTGGGCTTCGTCAGCAGTTTGATTATTTGGAATGCGGAGAGTGCGGTTGTTTGCAAATTATTACAATTCCAACTGATATGGACCGGCATTATCCAAGCAATTATTACTCGTTTGGAGATGTGTCGTATACCCACCATCCATTTAAAATTTTTTTAAAGAAAAAGCTTATTCAGTACAAGATTTATAAGGAAAAGACCTTGATCGGCAAGTTGTTGTCGCTTAAATATCGCGACCCCGAAGATTTTTATCCTTGGCTTGAAACCATACGACCCGCTTTTGACGCGGCTATTTTAGATGTTGGTTGCGGTTCGGGCCGGCTTTTAATTAAATTACAAAAATCAGGTTTTACTAATTTACGCGGCGCAGATCCTTTTATTAAAAATGATATAACATACGAAGGCGGACTTACTATTTATAAAAAATCTCTGCAGGAAATGGGCGGTGAATACGATTTGATTATCCTCAACCATTCTTTTGAGCATATGGAAGGCCAGGAAGAAATATTAGCTAAGGCTCAAAAATTATTAAAACCCGGGGGATGCTTGCTGGTGCGCATTCCTATAGCCGGAACATATGCGTGGAAGACATATGGAGTAAATTGGGTGCAGCTAGATGCGCCAAGACATTTTTATTTACATACAACCAAAAGCATGGAAGTGTTAAAAAATAAGCTTGGTTTTAGGAAGATGGATGTCGTGTTTGATTCAAATGATCTGCAGTTTTGGGGCAGTGAGCAATATATAAAAGATATACCGCTGCGAGACCCAAGATCATATGCCGAAGCGCCGGATAAATCGTTGTTTAGTAAAGAGCAAATTGAATCTTTTAGAGAAAAAGCCAAGGCGCTTAACGCGCAACAGAATGGCGATGCAGCCTGTTTTTATCTATATAAATAAAACGAGGCAACTATATGTTAAATAAATTTTTTTTACTGTTTAAAAAAGGTATTAAAAATTTTTTAGAAAATCCTATTTTTTTTATAATCCGACAGCTGTATAGGGTTATATTTATTTTACCTTTTCAAATTATAATTTGGGTAGTTTCTTTTTTGAAACCAGAAACAAAACTTAATCCAAATCAGCCTAATTCGTTTTGTTTTTTGGTAACCTCGGTTATTTATCCGGTCATGGATAAAAAAATCACCTACGGCAGCGTCCGTTCAGTGTTTGGTCCCGAGGATAGAGCCAAACAAACTCTAGCTACAATTGAATCAGTTCATGTACGAGCCCCGGGCGCTAAAATTGTTTTAATTGAAGCGGGTTTGCAGGGTGATTTACCTCTTGATTTGGCGAGTAAAGTTGATCAGTATATTTATGTGGGCGATAAGCCGCTTGTGAGGTGGGCTTGTGATAGCAGATTTAAAAGTTTAGGAGAGGCTGTTATGCTCTTGTCAGCCAGAAAATTATTAACCCAAGAGGCCGATTTTTATTTTAAGTTAAGCGGCCGCTATTGGTTAGATGAAGATTTTAATCTTGATAAATGGAAATCAGGCCAATTTATATTATATTTTTTACAATCCGATTATATTTCTACTCGGCTATATGGTTTTAGAAAAGAAATGTTGAAAGAGTGGAAGTTTGCTTTAATGAGAGGGTTGCCCTTTTCTTTAATCGGTTATGCCATAGAAAATACCTTAGCGCGATTTATACCTAAAAAATATATAACTGCAATTGACAACATGGGCGTAACCGGGATAAGCGCCGCAAATACGGTGATGAAAGAATAATACGCGCCTGTTATTTATAAGCTATTATGGAAATAGTGTCACGATTAAAATTAATTCTTCAAAAAAAGGCACTGCATCAAACAATTTTTGTATATACGGGTTCCATGGTAAACGGGCTGTCGTTGTTTGCTTTAAATATTGTCTTGGCTAAAATTTTTAACCAAGAACTTTTTGGGATTTTCTCTCTTTCCGTGTTAGTGCTTATGACCGTGGCGGAATTATCTGATTTTGGTTTGAATATGGGGTTGTTGCGGTTTGGTCCTTATTATATAGCGACTGATCAGCTAGATAAGCTAAAACAATTGCTTAAAACAATTTGGCGCTGGCGATTATCCTTAAGTATCATTCTTACCGTGGCAGGTTTGGTTTTAGCGTATCCGCTCGCAAAATATTTGTTAGGACAAGTAAAATTAACACCGTACTTAGCGTTCGCGTCCTTGGGAATTGGCGGCATAATTCTGCTCGGTTTTTTAGCAACTTATTTGCAGGCAAAACAGAGATTTTTTTATCATGCCTCGCTGCAGTCATTAAAAGGCTTTCTGCGTTTAGCAATAGTATTAATCCTATTATTTTTCGGAGTAAGAAATCTGTTTGCCTACTTATCGGTATATATTTTAGTGCCCTGGGTATTATTTATAGCTAATTTTAAAGTTTTTCCCGAAAAATTTCGGGAAGTTACAGTTGACGCAGATATAAAAAATAAACTGCATTCCCAATTGGCTCGGTTTAGTTTTTGGCTGACAGTTAGTTCTTTTATGTCCATTTTTGTGAGCCGCATTGATCAGGTTATGGTAAGCCGGCTTTTAGGTTTGGTTGAAGTGGCTATATTTACGGTAGCATGGCAACTAATTCAGTTTTTCCCGATAGTGTATAGTTCAATTACCTCCGTGCTTATGCCTAAAATAAGCAGCTTGACCAAAAAAGAGGATTTGGTAATTTTTGTAAAGAGAAGTTTTAAATGGGTGCTGGTGGTGGTAGTGGGCTTAGGAATCGTTATTTACCCCTCTCAATATTTGATTCAGTTTTTATTTGGCGATAAATATATAGCCTCAATGCCTGTCTATTTAATTTTAGCCTACGGATATCTCTTGACTGTGCTTGCCGTGCCATTTTCGCTTGTGATTAATGTATTTAATAAGACGCATTGGGTGGCTATTTCGGGGGTAGCGCAAATTCTCATTAATCTGGCGGCCAATATGGTTTTTATTCCTATGTATGGTATAATGGGCGCAGCGTATGCCTTTGCGATGGCTACTATTTTTACTTTCTTATGGAACGTGGCGCTGGCCATTTATTTCTTAGCTAGAAAAGAATTTGCTGTAGAAATTTAATTCCGTTTATATATGAGTACGTATAATCCAGACACGCCAGTGAGACGCGCAGAAGATGTTTTACAGCCGCTCGTAACGGTGGTTACAGTTGTGTTAAATGACGTAAAACATTTAGAACAAACAATCTTGAGCGTACTTAACCAAACGTATAAGAATATTGAATATATCATAATTGACGGGGGTTCTACCGATGGCACGGTTGATATTATAAAAAAATACCAGGACCGCCTTGCTTTTTGGGTTAGCGAGAAGGACAAAGGCATATTTTATGCGACCAATAAAGGAGTTGAAAAAGCAACCGGGGAATGGATAAATTATTTAAATAGCGGAGACTATTTTTTCAATAATCAGGTTTTTGAAAAAATTTTTTCAAAACCCCATCCTGCGGCTGATTTACTGTACGGTAGTTTTATAGGTAATTTTAATAACCAGGCGGTTGAATGTGTTGCCCCGCCAAGTGTGAGTGATAGGTCTTGGAAAGGCATGCCGGTTTGTCATACGGCCGTATTTGCCCGGACAGCTTTAATGAAAAAATTTAAATTTAATACTGATTACAGAGTTTCTGCCGATGGAGAGTTTATGGTCCGCTCGGCCGCCGCAGGGTGCGTATTTGAGCGCTTAGACTTAATAGTTTTTCGAGTGGGGACACTGGGCTTTTCCAGTAAAAATTGGCTTAAGGGCCGGCTGGAGAACTGGAAGTTTTGCAGACGTTATTTCCCCGGCGTGAAAACGGATCTTTTTCATGCTCAAGGCCTCGCGCGAGAGGTCATCTTCCGTTCGTTTAAGTATGTTACTTCTTTAGTCGGCCTATACCAGTTAGCTCGCTTTATTTATCGTAAAAAGATTCAAAAAAAGCTGCCATTGTTGCCAAAAAACGTTTTACCGTTTCAGGATTAATTTTTTATGTCAGTCACGGCTCATTGCCTGGTAAAAAACGAAGAGAATTTTATCCTCTATGCGATTACATCGGTAGTAGATTTTGTGGACGCCGTTATAATTTTTGATACGGGCTCAACAGATAAAACCGTAGATATAATTAAAAATTTAGTTCAGAAATACCCTCATAAAATATTTTTTGAAGAAAAGGGCGAGTGTGATAAGGCGGGGCATACTAAACTGAGGCAAGAAATGGTTGAAAAGACTAAAACAGATTGGTTTATGGTTCTTGATGGAGACGAGGTGTGGACTAAGCGAGGCATGCAAGAGGCTATAGGTATACTGCAAAAAAATGCAACGGTTGAGTGTGTTATGGCGCCATTTTATTTGCTCGTTGGCGATATATTTCATAAACATTATAAAAGCGGCAGCATAGAAATGCTCGGTAAAAAAGATTTTTTTTACCCTCGTTTCTTTAAAATGCTAGAGGGCCTGCATTGGCAAGGGGACTATAATCAAGATGCAGTCTATAATAGTCGTAATGAAATTTTTTTTAATAAAAACAATACGGTTATTTTAACAAATAGATTTTGGCACGCCACTCATTTGGTTCGATCTTCCATAGATACCGATTTTTCTTCGGGCGGCCGCCGGTCGGATAAGCTAATCAGCACTTATTTTTTAATCGGCAGAAAAATCAACGAATCCGCGCCGGAGGTTTTTCAACAGACAGGGCTGCCTTTTTTTAAGTCTTTTATTAATTTTTGGTCATGGTTGGCAAAAAAGATATTTCATTAGTTCATAATATATGAAAAAGTTTTTTAACATAGTATATAAATATTGGATGAAGTTCGCCCATGTTTTAGCCACGATCAACGGGTTTATTATTTTATTTGCCTTTTATTTTATTATTATCGGCTTATACGCAATTGTGCAAAAAGTTATTAAACTTTTTTCAAAGGAAGTTAGGCCGGAATCGTATTGGCATACAAAGGAAGAAACAGGCGAGGGTATAGAAGATTTAACCTATCAGTTTTAATATTGCATATGTCGTCAGAACAAGACATTTATATTTTAGGCCTATCATTTGATTATCATGATGCCGCCGCGGCACTGATAAAAAATGGTAAAGTAGTGGCGGCTGTACAAGAGGAAAGATTTACCCGCGACAAGCAAGATTCTTCGCTGCCCGCGCATTCAATTAAATATTGTCTAGATTTTGCCGGCATTACAAGCGATCAGTTAAGCTACGTGGTTTTTTATGAAAAACCATTCATAAAATTTGAACGTTTGCTTAAGACGTATATTAGCACTTGGCCTTTAGGGTTTTTATCATTCCTCAAGGCGATGCTTGTATTTTTAAAAACTAAACTATGGGTAGAGAGTAGGATTAGAAAAGCTTTAGGCGGCTACAAGGGCAGCATATTATTTACCCAGCATCATTATTCGCACGCGGCCAGCGCTTATTTTTGTTCCGGTTTTAGCGAAGCTATTGTGGTAACTATGGATGGAGTTGGGGAATTTGACACTACCACGTTTGGTTATGGAAAAGGCAACAAACTCAACCTTTCTCATACTCTGGAGTTCCCTCATTCCCTGGGCCTGTTTTATTCCGCGCTTACGTATTATTTAGGCTTCAAGGTAAACAGCGCAGAGTATAAAGTTATGGGCCTGGCTCCATACGGAGATCCAAATAAATATTATGATACGTTTAAAGAACTTGTTGAGATTAGAGATGATGGCAGCGTCAAGCTTAACATGAAATATTTTTCTTATGAGTACGGACTTCGCATGACAAATAGAAGGTTTGATAAGCTGTTTGGCGGCCCCGCGCGCCAGCCCGAATCACCGTTAACTCAAAGAGAAAAAGATATTGCCGCCGCTTTGCAAAAAATTACCAATGAAATTGTTTTAAAAATTATCGCGCACGCTCGCACGATATATCCGTACAAAAATCTTTGCTTAGCCGGAGGTGTGGCTTTAAATTGCGTGACCAATGGAAAAATTTTAGAAAAAAAATGGTTTGATAATATTTATATTCAGCCGGCTGCGGGCGATGCCGGCGGGGCTGTAGGCGCAGCTTTGTATGTTTATTTTGACAGGTTAGATAAAAATTACCCTCTTCCGGAAGGCAGTACCATGGAGACCGTTTATTTGGGACCGGAATATTCTGAAAGTGAGCTTGAGAAATTCTTAGAAGAAGATGTTAAGGCTATTATTGGAGTAGATAAAAAGCTAGTGTATAAGCGATTGGAATATAATGATCTTATAGATCAAGTTTCAAATTTGATAAATGGCAATAATGTGATTGGCTGGTTTCAAGGTAGAATGGAGTATGGCCCTCGCTCTTTGGGAAATCGGTCTATCATTGCCGACGCGAGAAATAAAGAGAATTGGCAGAAAGTTAATTTAAAGATCAAATTTAGAGAAAGTTTTAGGCCGTTTGCCCCCACCGTTTTGGAAGATAAAAGCGCCGAGTGTTTTGATTTGACCGTGCCTAGTCCGTACATGCTCCTTGTCGCGCCAGTAAAAAGAACCGATGTGCCGGCAATTACTCATGTTGATAATTCGGCGCGCGTGCAAACGGTAAGTCCTGAGCAAAATAAAAAGTATTATGATTTAATAGAGGCTTTCTATAAGAAAACCGGCTGTCCGATAATTATTAACACTTCCTTTAATGTAAGGGGCGAGCCGATTGTTATGTCGCCTCAAGACGCGTTTAATACGTTCCTCCATACATTTATGGATTATTTAGTTCTGGGAAATTATATTATATCTAAGCAGGATAATCAGCAGCTAGTTGATAAAGAAAAAATGAACGAATATTTAGGCAAGTTTAAATTGGATTAAAAATAAGTATGACAGAGACTAAAAAAAATATTTTAACTTTGGTAATTACGCTTATACTATCGCTTATAGGCATAGAGTTTTTTTTGAGAATGTTTGATCCAACTGATTTTGATATGTTAACTCGAATTAATGAAGATGGATTTGTAACTCATAAAATTAATGTTGATCGGGGTCGTTATGACGGGGAAGTAAAAAGAAAAGTGCATGTAAAAACTAACAGTATTGGATTTGTGGGCGAAGAATTTATAAAGGAAAAAAACGCGGGTGCCTTGAGAGTGGCAGTGCTTGGCGATTCTTTCACACAGGGCATTCAGATTGATTATGAAAAAACCTATGTTTATTTATTAAAAAATAATTTGCAAAGTTTGCTTGCTTCTAATCCCAGTTCTTCATATAAATCTGCCGAGGTGTTAAATTTTGGTATTGGAGGCATGGGTACGGCTGATGAAATGAAATATTACAGCAAATATGCAAGCCAGTATCACCCCGATGTTGTGGTATTAAGTTTTTATCTCGGCAATGACATTAGCGACAATGGCTATTATTTTGAAGATAGAGAAAAATTACTCTCTTCAAGCACTGCAGATTGGGATGCGGTGCCGCAGTATGGGGTTGTAAAGGGTAAAGACTTTTTAGCGGTAAAGGATAAAATTTATCGAAAGCTTGCGATCGTTCGATTTATGGATAAAGCCGTGCGCACGTTGCCGGTTTTAAATAATTTGGCTATTAAATTAGGCCTTTTCCGACCGCCAGTGCCAGTAGATGAGGCCGGCTTGAATTTACCTCACTGGGACTATTATTATTTAGATCCGCTGGATAGCGAGAGAGCTAAGCATGTGGCGTTTAGTTCTGAACTTATAAATAATTTTAGAAATGAATTGGAAAAAGACGGGGTGAAATTAGTTGTAATGCTTATACCGGAGGGTAAAACAGCCAATCAAGATTTGTTAAACGCGTTTAAAAATAGCCATCCTAAATTAAAGGACTATGTCTTTAATCCAGTCGGCATGGAGAATAAATTAATTGAGGGCTTAAGTCCAGGTGCGGCGGTGCTTAATTTGCGCGGACCATTAGAGCGGCAGGTTTTAAATCATAATGAAATGTATAACTCTGGCATTCATCATTTTTCTGAAAAAGGACATATTGTAGTTTCAGAGGAATTAGCCAAGTTTATTGTTTCATTACCATAGCATGAATCAAAAAAACTACCCTAAAATACTCGCCTTTTTAAAGTGGAGTTCGCTCGTTAGTTTTGTTATTTTTTTTATAGCAGTTAATGTAGCTATTTTTTTTATTTTTAAAAATAGCCCGACTAGTTATAAGCGCTTGCACAGCCCGACATCATACGGAGAAATAAAAAATAAAATTGAAGCAGTTAAGCAGGATAAAAATAAAAAAATAATATTTTTAGGAGCCAGCTCTATGTGGGGCGCTCCGGGGATAACCGATGCCGAAGATACGATACCTTTTCAATTTGCTCAGCATATTGCCGGCGGAGTGTCGGTATATAACTTTTCTTTTCCATCCGCGCATCCTTTGGACGTTTTAATTATTACAACACTGCTTAAAGATCAAGCCGATTTATTTGTGATTGATATAAATTCTGATTATCTAAAGGCGGATGCGGTAGCTGGGGCAAAGGAGGATAGGAAAAAATATTTACGCGTACATAGATTGTTGTCTGCCAATTATCGCAATGTTTTTAAAGAAAGTGGCGCGGTTGAAGGTTGTTTGAGCCAGTATGAACTCCGAGAACCCTATGAGATGTTTATAGATATTGCTCCATATATTCCTTTGCTAAAATATAAAGATGAAATAAATTATGCGTTATTTGGCAAGCCGTTTCCTCTTTTTTTCTCTAATGTTTTAAATGGCGCGCTTGAGCTGTTTAAGTCTGGCCAGAAGCAAGTGGTGTGGCGCGATATGTTTAAAGCCAAAGAAGATTTCCCGGTTAATAATATTACTATTCATGAGGAGGCGGTAGAAGAGCTCAAACCGTCAATTAATAGCTGCATTTCCCAAGCTTTAGCCGGTTATATTGCCGCTACAAATATTCCAGCGGTTTTTTACCTGACCCCGCGCAGTCCTGAAGTTACCAAGCTGCAAAGACCCCAGGCAGAGTACAGTAATAACAAAAAATTTATTTTAGGCCTGTATAAAAATGCCAACATAATTGATTTAGACGCGGCGCAGGTAGTGGCTAGCAATAATTTTATTGATGAAATACATTTTAATAAAACCGGACATGAACAAGTTGCCGAGTCTTTGGTTGATTTTATAAAAACCACGGGCGGCTATAAGGAGCTTGTGGAATAGTATGCTTTTTAACACGTTTATTTATCCGTTTTTCTTGGTTGGGGCCGTAACTTTATTTTGGCTAACTCCAAAAAAATGGCGTTTATCGTCGCTTCTTTTTTCATCAGCCATATTTTATGGGTTTAATGGCTTGAAATTTTTAGCTTTAGTTTTGCTTCTGTCGGCGTTTACTTATTGGATTGGGCAACAAATGCAAGAAGTAGAAAATAAAACACAAAAAAAGAAGTGCTTATGGCAGGGGATAGCAGTGATAGTTTTGGTTTTAATATTTTTTAAATATAGCAATTTACTTGTCAGTACGGCCAAGGATCTTATCGGAGGTAATTGGGAAATAAGCAAGATTTTTTTACCTCTAGGCATCTCGTTTTTTACATTTGAATTTATCCATTATTTAGTTGAAATGTACTATGGACGGTTGCCCAAACACACACTCGCTGATTTTTTTTCATTTGCTTTATTTTTTCCTACGCTCGCCAGCGGTCCGATCAAACGGTTTAATAAATTTTTTGAATCAACTCACGATCAGTCATTTTCCAAAAATATATTTATTACCGGTATATTTTTTATCCTGCTGGGTTACGCGCAAAAATATTTTATCGCCGATAATTTGGTAGAGCAAACGGCATTTTTATCTTCGCCAAATATTGCGCCAAGCAGTTTGGCGGTGTTAAGCGGTTTATTCTTTTACTCGTTCCGTATTTATTTTGATTTTGCGGGATTAAGTAATATAGCTATTGGCAGCGCCTTGCTATTTGGCATTACGGTGCCAATAAATTTTTCTTGGCCGTATTTGCGTAAAGATCTGGCTAGCTTTTGGAAATACTGGCATATGTCGCTCACGAGCTGGATACGCGACTATATCTATATGCCGCTCGTTTTTCGGTTTCGTAATAGCAAATTTATTACTTCTATAGCCGTGATATTTACGATGGGGCTTATTGGTTTATGGCATGGTTCGTCTTGGAATTTTCTTTTCTTCGGCCTATATCATGGTTTGGGCCTGGCCATTTTGCAGACCAAGGTTTTCTCGTTTAATCCCAAGTTTTTGCCAGGATGGCTTACATACGGACTGGGAGTGGTTGTAACGTTCGGGTTTGTTACCTTGGGTTGGCCATTTTTTGTCACTTCTAGCCTCAGTGATTCATTGTTGCTTTATCAGAGGATTTTTGCTATATTTATATAAATAAACGCTATTTTTAGCTTTATTTTTATAGTATAGTATGCAAGGTATCGGTATAGATATTGTTGAGGTTGAGCGGTTTAAAAAAATAGCTAATTTAAGCCGTTTTTTAGAGTTTGTATTTTTGCCGGAAGAAATGAAAGTTTTAGAGGAAAAAACTGATAAATTTGCCTACATATCTTCAAGATTTGCCGCCAAAGAAGCTGTGATTAAAGCCATGCCCTTGCCAGTTTCAATGCATGATTTTGAAATTAAAAAAGACGGTCTAAAGCCAACAGTTGTGTTTTTAAATGAAAAACTACATACATTCACGGCTCAGGTAAGTTTAAGCCACAGCGATACTTACGCGGCGGCTGTAGCTATAGTGGAATAATATGCAAACTTTACGATACATTGAATTAGCCAACACTCTAAAACAGAGAAATGCCGCTGATTTCCCGGCTAATGTGCGCATTAATCTTGTTACAAATTTTACCGATACTACGCTGCAAAAATTATTGGTAGGTGTTTGCTTAGAAAGTAATATTTATCCGCAACTCTACTGCGTACCATATAAGCAGTATAATTTTTTTCTACATAATAAAGATAGCCAGCTGCATTCTAATTCGGCCGACATTACCTTTATTTTTTTTGATATCAATCATTATATAACTTCCGCTTTTTCGGAGGATCGTTCTCATTTTTCTGAAATTATAGAGCGCGTGCAAGAATTTTGCCAGACACAAAATGGTCCGGTTGTGTTTAGTACTTTAGCCTGGCCATATATGGGACCGTTTGGCAACTTATTTAATCAGAGTCATTTTTATAGCCAAGTACAAGAATATAACGCGCAGCTACACAAGCTGGCCCAGCAGCAAAAGAATTTATTTATTTTTGATATAAATAGACTGCTTCATTTTTTTGGAGAGCGCAACGCTCGTGATTATCGCGGGCTCTATGCTTTTGACATGCCGTTTACTAACGACTTCCTGCTTTATGTGGCAAAAGAGTGGCTGCCGTATATATATGCTTTGGCCGGAAAAACAAAAAAATGTATTGTAGTGGATCTGGATAATACGCTGTGGGGCGGCATTGTCGGAGAAGTTGGTGTAAACGGAATCGCGCTAGGACCAGAGTATCCGGGCGTAGCTTTTCAAAATTTTCAAAGAGCGCTCTTAGAATGTTATAATCGCGGCATGATTTTGGCGATTAATAGCCGCAACAACATGGCGGATGTAGATGAGGTATTTGAAAAACATCCGTACATGATTTTAAAAAAAGAACATTTTGCCGCGACTAAAATAAATTGGAATGATAAGGCGCAAAATTTAATAGAAATAGCCGATGAATTAAATATTGGCATGGATAGTTTAGTGTTCTTTGATGATGATCCGGTAAATAGAGAGCTGGTAAAAAGTCGTTTGCCCGATGTGATTGTGCCGCATTTTACGATTTCACCCGAAGAATATATACAGACTTTATTTTCACTTAATATTTTTAGTCAGTTTAGATTAACCGAAGAAGATAAGTCCAAAGGCAAAATGTATGCGGCTGAGTTAACGCGAAAAAATATCATTTCTACGGCTAAAAGTCCGGCTGAGTATATGGCCCAGCTTGCTATATCTATGCAAATTAGGTGTAATAGTAGAGACCAGTTAGAGCGTCTAGCTCAACTTACTAATAAAACAAACCAATTCAATGTAACGACGCGCAGGTACACGGAAACCGCAGTTGAAGGTTTTATGAAAGAAGGTTTGGTCTATGGCGGGACAGTCAAAGATAAATTTGGCGATTACGGATTGACTATTATGGCGATTGTGGAAATAAAAGATAAAATCGCTGTAGTGGATTCATTTTTAATGAGCTGCAGAGTAATGGGCCGGGAAATTGAAAAAACATTTTTGGATTATATTATTCGCGATCTGCACGCTCAGGGGATAGAACGTATAACTGCAAAGTATATCCCTACTGCTAAAAATATTCCAGCTAAAGATTTTTATGCCAACATGGATTTTAAAATAACACAAAGCAACGAAGATGCGGTAGATTATGAGCTATCTGCTCATGAATACTTACATAATCATGAAACAGCCGGAACTCAAATAGAATTAATAATTAATAATTAATAATATATGGGCTAAAGCCGCATATATACTCATTCGCTCGGAAATAATCAAACACATTTGATTATTTCTCTCACCCATTTCGTATATGAACGACACACTCGGATTGCTTAAACAAATGTGGAGTTTTCTTAAAATAAGAAAAAAGTGGTGGTTAGCGC
>CAZUFD010000010.1:35642-39139 GCA_964619625.1 uncultured Gammaproteobacteria bacterium
TTGCTTAAACAAATGTGGAGTTTTCTTAAAATAAGAAAAAAGTGGTGGTTAGCGCCAATTATAATTATCTTGTTCTTGTTCGCGACTCTGCTTGTGTTTGCGCAGACATCGCCGCTCGCCCCATTTATTTATACGCTATTTTAATTATGGAAAAGTTAAAGACTGTTTTCGCAGCTGTGCTGGGCATGCCCGTAGAAAATATACATGATGATCTGTCTCCGGATAATTGTCCGACCTGGGATTCGCTTAATGCAATTATTTTAATTACGGAAATTGAAAAAGCATTTGGAGTTAAATTTACATTTGACGAAGCTATGGCAGTTAAAAATTTTGGCGATGCTACTAAACTAGTAGAATCAAAAGGAGGCAAAAGCCATGAATAAGTACACATTTGACGAGATTAATATCGGCGATGCAGCCAGCTTCACTTTTCCGGTTACGGAAGAAGCGGTAGACAACTTTGCAGCTTTTTCGGGAGATGAAAATCCATTGCATACAAATAGTGAATATGCGAGTCAGACTGAATTTAAGGAGCGCGTGGCTCACGGCATGATTGGCGGCTGTTTGTTTTCAAAACTCGTTGGCGTATATTTGCCGGGTGAGTATTGTCTATACTTATCGCAAACATTGCAATTTAAAAAACCAATTTTTTTAGGCACTACGGTTGAAGTATCGGGCAAGGTAACTCAAAAAGTTGAGGCCTTTAAAACTATAGAAATAGAAACCAGCATTAAAAATATAGAAACAGGCGAACGCATGGTTGAAGGAAAGGCTCTGGTAAAATTATTAAAATAATCATATGAAAAGTCCTAAAGTAGCTATAGTTTGCGGATATGGCGATGTCGGCAAGGCTGTGGCAAAAAAATTAGCTGAACAAGGATACGCGGTAGCGATAATATCCAGAAGTTTTGATGCCAATTCAGAGTATGTATTTTTTAAATGCGATATTAGAGATATGGCGCAAGTGCAAGAAGCCGTAAGACAAATTACTGAAAAGTTTAACAATATTGATGCCTGTATTTACACTGCCGCTTCGGAAATCAAGCGCCAACATATGCTGGATTTATCCGCCGAAGAATTCCGGGAAGATTTTGAGACGTTGGTTTTTGGCGGCTTTAATGTGCTGAAAGAAATTGGTCAAGTCATGAAAAATCAAAAACATGGCACGGTTATCGGAGTTACCTCAGCCGTAACTGAGCCAAATTATGCATCTGGTAAAATGGGCGGATATGTCGCGGCTAAATATGCTTTGCGGGGCGTGTTGCGACAAATGAACCACGAGCTTCTAGGTCATGGCGTGCGCGTACATGCGGTTGCCCCAGGTTTTATGAGAACAAAGCTTAATAAAGATATTCCAGGTCGTATGGATGATTTTTTGGTTGAAAAAAATCCAATGAAACATTTGGTAACGCCCGAAGAAGTTGCCGAAGTAGTATTATTTTTAATTTCCGACAAAGCGAAATATTTAAGCGGCCTGTCGGTGCCCGTAACCGCCGGAGAATCAAGCGAATTATGATTTCTAAAGACACAGCAAAAAATATATTATTTGGCATGCTGTTAGCTATAATGCTTGGGGCTTTGCTTGTCTTGTCCAAAGGCTCTTCGGAAGTATTTATTTATAACAATTTCTAAACATTGTTTATGTGCGGTATTGTCGGTGTTATTCAAAACAAACAAAAAATTGATAAAAATCTTTTTGCCAAGATGCTTTTGGCTGTGCGGCATCGCGGTCCAGAAAGCGATGGCACTTGGATGAACCAGTCAGAGACTGTGGCTTTGGGGCATCGTCGTTTGGCGATTATTGATTTGTCGCCGGGCGGTCATCAGCCCAAACTGAGCCAGGATAGTCGTTTTATCATTACCTTTAATGGTGAAATTTATAATTATCAGCAAATTAAAGATGAGCTGATAGGGCTCGGGTGGAGTTTTAACACGCACAGTGATACAGAGGTGTTATTAAACGCGTATATTCAGTGGAAAGAAAAATGTTTGGATAAGTTAAACGGCATGTTTGCGTTTGCGATTTGGGACAATCAAGAACAAACTTTATTTGCAGCCAGGGATAGATTAGGTGAAAAACCCTTTAAATATTATGCAGATCAAGAGAAATTTATTTTTGCCTCTGAATTAAAATCAATTTTAACAGACCCAAGCGTGGCTAGAGAACCAGATTGGCAGGCGGTAGATTTGGCCATGACCTATCGGTTTGTGCCAGCGCCCCAGACCGGATTTAAAGATATTAAAAAACTGCCAGCTGGCCATTATTTAATTTGGCGACAAGGAAATATTTCTGTTACTCCATACTGGCAAGCTTTTGATTATGCCAAAGAAAATAAAAATAAATCGCTGGAAGAATGGAAAAAAGATATTTGGGATATATTTAAAGATTCAATTAAAGGCAGAATGATTAGCGACGTGCCCGTAGGCGCTTTTTTAAGCGGCGGTTTAGATTCAAGTTCGGTTGTGGCCGCGATGGCGGAAGTATCTACAAGCAGTATAAAAACTTTCTCAGTTGGTCTTAAAGACCAGGCTCAAAGCGAGCTGTCTTTTGCAAAACTTGTCGCAGATCGATTTAAGACAGATCATACGGAAATTATTATTGAGCCAAATGTTGTAGAAAATTTGCCAGCGCTCGTGCATCAATTTGAAGAGCCATTTTTTGATAATGCCGCCTTGCCAACGATGATTATGGCCAAGGAAACAAAAAAACATGTTACCGTGGTTTTGACCGGAGATGGCGCCGATGAATGTTTTGGCGGTTATCCGAACCATTCTTTTCTAAGAAATTTACAGAATTATCAAAGTTTGCCAGGCGTGGTGTATAAAAAAATTATTCCACAAGCCGCAAAGTTGCTGGCGGCTACCGGCCAGCTATCGTTGCAAAAATTATTTTATCGCGCCGAGGTCTTGAGTCATAGTTTAGAGCAAGCCTATGTTGATTATTACGCGATTTGGAAAAAAGAATTAAAACAAAGCCGTTTTTATTTAACCAAAGACGATTTATATTCTGATGAGCTTAAAAAACAGATTGATTTGGATTTGTCTGAAAAATTAATGCGCCAGTGGTGGGGAGAAGGCAGGGTTTCGCATTATGGCACAATGAATAAAGCGATGCTTGCCGATATCGTTGGCAGGCTGGGGGATAATTATTTGTTAAAAGTTGATTTTGCCAGCATGATTTCCGCTTTGGAAAATCGCGCGCCATTTTTAGATCATCGGCTGGTAGAATTGGCTTTGAGTTTGCCCGAGCAATATAAAGTTAGAAACGGACAAGTAAAGTGGATTTGGAAAGAGATAGTAAAAGATAAAATTCCAACTGAAATTATCACTCGACGTAAAATTGGTTTTGGCATCCCGATCGGATCTTGGATGCGGAATGAATTATACAATTATGTCTATGATAGTTTAATTGTTTCGGATAGTTTATTGTATAAATATTTTAATAAAAATTGTATTATAAAACTTTTGGAAGACCATAAAAAAGGACGGGCAGATTA
>CAZUFD010000011.1:0-5181 GCA_964619625.1 uncultured Gammaproteobacteria bacterium
GTTCAATATTTATAACTCGCAAGCGGTTATAAATATCTCACTGGCTATTTCCCTCGCTCATTTCGTTTATAAATTCTATGAATTTGTTAGGAATTGATTTCGGCACAAAAAATATAGGACTCGCCAAAGCACAAACTGATGTGAAGGTGGTTTTGCCGTTTGGTGTAATACATGTTACGGATACAAGTAAGGCTCAGCGGGAGCTTGCGCAACTCATTGTTCGAGAGCGGATAGATAAAATTATCATTGGTTTGCCGTTTGGTTTGGATGGATCTGAAAACGCGAATACAAAAAAAATCAGAGATTTTATTTCGGATTTTGAAACACAAATCAAGATTCCGGTTGAATGTATAAGTGAAATTTTTTCTTCGCAAGCCGGAGACCGTATGGGTGCGGGCGTAAGCCGGGATGAAAAAGCGGCCATGATAATCTTGCAAGATTATCTTGATAGAAAATCATAAGGCCCTGCTGTATGCTCGCAATCGTGTTGGTTAGAAAAGATATTAAAGAATTTGATCAGATAGTTTCACTCTATACCCGCGAGCAAGGGAAGAAAGATGCGCTCGCCAAAGGCATTAAAAAAATTACCAGTAAAAATTCTTCTAATCTAGAAATTATTTCAGTGGTAGAAGTGGAAATTGCGCAAGGAAAAGAGATAGATCATCTAACCAAGGTGCAGCCAATAAAAATATTTCATCGGATTTATTCTGATGCTGATAAGATCCTGCTTGCCGGCTATATCATACAAGTATTTGATGATACAGTTCTAGCGGGAGAAAAAGACGCAGCGTTATTTGATTTCCTGCTTGGATTTTTTGAATTTCTAAATACAGCCTCAACAATTAATTCGCTGTCACTAGCCACAGGTTTTATCTTCAAATTTTGGCATCATTTAGGCTTTGGTGAGTTAGAAGGCAAATATGCTCTATGGCTGGGAAGCAGCTGGGATGAAATAAATAATCTGCATGTATCAAAAACCGAAGCGCAGTTGGCTTACCAAGCCGCGTTGCAGTTTGCCCAGTATCATACGGGTAAAAAGCTTGCCAAATTTATAGAAAGTGATAGGATTATTGGGTAATTCTGCTAATCCTTTAATGCATTTATGCAAACATTTGTTAAAAATTTAGCATCAATGGTTGGTCAAGAAGTAGAAATTAAGGGCTGGTTATACAACAAGCGTTCTTCGGGACCGATTGCCTTTTTGGAATTGCGAGATGGAAGCGGCTGGGTGCAGGCGGTAGCTGCCAAAGCCGAGCTGGACCCGGTTGTTTGGGAAGAAATTGAAAAATCAACCCAGGAATCATCGGTAGTAGTCACCGGTAAGGTTGCCAAACATCCAAAAAAAGAAAACGTTTTTGAACTTCAAGTTATACATTTTAAATTATTACAGTTAGCTCATGAGTACCCTATTGCGCACAAAGAGCATGGTCCGGATTTTTTAATGGAAAACCGCCATTTGTGGCTGCGCAGCAAAAGGCAGTGGGCAGTTTTGCGCGTGCGTGATGCGATAATTACTGCCATAGGTGAATATTTACATAAAGAACATTTTATCAAAGTTGATTCACCGGTATTTACACCAAATGCGTGCGAAGGCACCACCACGCTTTTCCCCGTTCCATATTTTGATTTAGGGACAGCTTATCTGTCTCAATCCGGACAGCTCTACATAGAAGCCGCGATTGCTTCGGTGGGTAGATGTTATGATTTTGGTCCGGTGTTTCGCGCCGAAAAAAGTAAAACCAAACGGCACCTAACTGAATTTTGGATGATGGATGCCGAAGCCGCATTTGTGGAACATGAAGATAATTTAAAAATTCAAGAAGGATTAGTGCGATATATTATTCGTTACTGCTTAAATAATTGCCAAGAAGAATTGCGTATGCTGGAACGCAACACCGAGCCGCTAGAAAAAGCCGACAAACCATTTACCCGCTACTCATACGATGAAGCGATTAAAAAATTAAATGAACTCGGATCGGATATAAAATATGGTGAAGATTTGGGAAACGATGACGAAGGACTCTTAACCAAAGATAGTGAAGTACCGGTGTTTATAGAAAAATGGCCAAAAAGCATCAAGCCATTTTATATGAAACGGGATTCGGTTAATTCCGATTTGGTATTAAACGATGATTTAATTGCGATTGAAGGGGCGGGAGAAATAATCGGAGGCAGTCAGCGCGAAGAGGATTATGAACTTTTGCTATCCAGAATAAAAGCCGAGGGGTTAAACGAAGAGGATTATCAGTGGTATTTAGATTTGAGAAAATATGGCAGCGTGCCGCATTCGGGTTTTGGTATTGGGCTGGAACGAATGGTGCGGTGGGTAACGGGCGTAGAGCATATCCGAGAATGTATTCCATTCCCGAGAACTATTGGCCGACTAAGACCGTAAGTTAACAAAGTAAAAAACCGCTAAAATAGCGGTTTTTTGTTTATTTTTAGATAAATTTTTACCTTGACCATATTGACAAAATGATAAATTTATGGTAAGACTATTTTCATGTAATGGGTTTAAAGCCCTGAATTGACAACCAGTGAGAAACCGGGATGTTTGTTTACATCCCTAGGAGCGTGCCATGAGCTACGATCAGAAACCGAGTAGTGCAAGCACCCCTTCGGGTGATGTGGTAGATACCAGCAGTCGTGCTGGTGCCGGTGGACGAAAGGGCGGCGGTGTTGCTGCGGGTAAGTCCTCGGCAACTGCGAAGTTGCCGTCCCAGCCCAAGCTGGCGGCAGAGCCAGGCGAGATCTACATGACTGGCTACCCCTTGCTTGATGAGGGGCTTGCCTGCGATGGCAAGGAGGGCCAGACGCCCGAATGCCCGCTGGGTGAGCGCGAGTCAGAGCGACTCGAAGATATGGTTGAGCGAGCGGCAACCGCCTACTGCATGGCCATGATCATGGCGCTCGCGAATCTCTATCTGGAGTTCAAGACCAAGCACCACAAGACCTGGGGTCCTTGGCATGAGATATTCTTTCTCATTGTGACCACGGCGGCGTTTGGTCCGCTCGGTGGGCTCGGCGCTTCAGTAGCAGCTCGTGCGGCTGTGGGACTCGCAATGCGCGGCGCTACTCGGGCAGCATGGACCGCTGCCAGTATTGATGCGGCAAAACTTGTTGCTGTCTTCACTACGATGTCAAAGGGGCTTCGCAGCTCCTTGGCTCACCGTAGCATTCAGATGCCAGCCAACAAGGAGGAGTTCATCAAGTACATGCAAGATCAGGTGCCGGGCTTCGTTGAAGCCCTGATGCAGGGCATTGCTGAAGGGAAGCTCAATCAACTCGATATGCTCGAGGTCGTTGCCCGACTGCAGGACCCGGAAATTTCGGGACGTGAAGTCATCGAACATCGCGGTCGTACGCTGTTGGCACAGTTCGGTGAGAATCGCATCGGTTCCATCGGTGAAAAGATGGATCTGCACGGAGGTCTTGAGCTAGCGGCTCCGGTGCGCTTCCGCCTTCGTAAGAAGGAGCATGTGGCTCTATGCGAGAGCTTCGGCCTGCACAACTCCGCGCTCGGACTCAACGGTGCCAACATGGACCTTGATTCGGGAGTCCCCAAGATGACGATGGAGAGTCTGGTGTACGTGAAGTTGGTTGAGCCAGCCTTCTATGACCTGGTCGCCAACGAGTACAAGGCCAGGCAGAAGAAGGATGTGCCATTCATCAACTTCGACGATCCTGCTGAACGCAAGAACCATCGTTGGTTCCAGGACATGTACCGCGACATGAGGCGGCGTCGCGAAGATGAGCAGTACGTCGACGGGATGCACAACATCGGCCAGCAGCCCGCCAACGATACGGACGATGATGCCGAGGACAACAAGCTTGCCCAGGCAGGGGGTTGATCCCATGAAGTATTCAGTAATCTTCATTGTGTTCATCACTATCCTGTTCGGCATCGTTGGGCTTGTCGTCAAGAAGCAGTCGGACAAGATCAGTAGCCTGACCTCGCAAGTTGCCAAACATCAGCAGGTTCGCGAGAAGATGTGTGACCGTGTTCTGTCTGTTGTTGAAGGGACAGCGGCGGTTGCTCATCAGACATCGCTTAGCATTGAAGATAGGCAGCGGCTGCGTACTGATCTCTTGGTGGTCGGAACATATGCCGAAGGGTGTGTTCGTCTGCCGGATGTCACAAAGAAGGCAATGGAAGGTTGCCAGAACGGCAATGTTGACGACGATCTGCTCAAACAAGGGGTTTGGTCACTGGACCAAGAACTCAAAACAGCTCAGAAGAGCGGTTGGCAGATAGAGAAGTGGAGGCCCAAGTAGTAAAAGTAAGTCATCCAAACGGAGTAATCCGTGCGGGTGCGAAGTTTGAAGGCCGGTGGCTAGTATAGCGCCGGCTTTTGTATTTTTATAGGCTAAATTGACAAAGCTGAACGTGTAGATTATAATTTGACATACATCATAAATAAGCCGAAGTGGCGGAATTGGTAGACGCACACGACTCAAAATCGTGCGGAGAAATCCATGAGAGTTCGATTCTCTCCTTCGGCACAAAAACAACAAACCCCATAATTGGGGTTTGTTGTTTTTTGGTTGCTCCAGAGAATCGAACGCCGGAGCGGTGCCGAGTTTTTTTATTCTTATCCATATGGTATAATATTTTTATATTAAACTCAGATTTTAATTATCTATGGCGGAAGTTATAGCAGTAGTAAATCAAAAAGGCGGCGTAGGCAAAACTACGACGGCCGTCAATTTAGCCGCAGCTCTGGCTGAAAGCGGCAAATTTGTATTGCTTGTGGATTTGGATCCACAGGGAAATGCCACCTCCGGATTAGGCATAAAATATCAAGAATTAGAACACGGTTTGTATCACAGTCTTTCCGGGCAAACTCGTTTGCACGATGTGGTGCACAACACGGCCCATGCCGGTTTGCGTGTGGCTCCGGCTACTCCGGATCTTGCCGGAGCCAACGTAGAACTCGTAAATGTGGAAGGCAGAGAAAGAAAACTGGATGAAATTTTGTCCGAAGTGTCTCATGCTTACGATTATATTATCATTGATTGCCCGCCATCTCTGGGAATTTTAACCCTAAATGGCCTTATCGCTGCCGATCATATTTTAATTCCCGTACAGGCCGAATATTATGCCTTGGAAGGATTGGGACAATTACTTAAAACTATAGAACTTATACGAAGCAACTTAAAACCGGAGTTAAAAATTTTGGG
>CAZUFD010000011.1:5281-35346 GCA_964619625.1 uncultured Gammaproteobacteria bacterium
CTCCGGAACTTGATGATCTGGCAGCGTCTATAAAAGAACATGGAATTTTGCAGCCACTGCTTGTTACCGAACGCCTAGATGGCGGGTATGAACTAATTGCCGGAGAAAGACGATGGCGTGCTGCCCAAATGGTGGGCCTGGCCACGGTGCCGGCACTTATAAAACAATTGCCAGACAGGCAGAAGTTGGAGGTAGCACTCATTGAAAATATTCAGAGAGAAAATTTAACGCCGATTGAAGAAGCGTTTGCTTATCAAAGACTCATGGACGAGTTTGCCTTAACTCAACAAGAAGTGGCGGAAAAAGTTGGTAAAAGCCGGCCGGCGGTGGCCAACACTGTTCGGCTGCTCAGTTTACCGGAAGAAGTAAAAGCCGCGTTAACCGACAAACGCATCAATATGAGTCAGGCCCGCGCGCTCTTGTCTCTGGAAGACAAGGCCAAGCAACTGGATATGCTTTCATCCATGCTTGGTCAGCGCATTACGGTACGAGAATTGGAACGGTCGGTTAGCAAGCAAAATACCAAAAAAAGCCATCGTGACCCCAATGTAACATATTTAGAAGACCAGTTGCGTGCTGCTCTCGGCACCAAAGTAACTATAACTAAAAAAGGCGATCGAGGAACGATTATTATAGATTTTTACTCTGAGGAAGAACTGAAGAGGATAATTAAGAAAATAGCCCCCTAAAATTTAAAGGGATCCTTCAGCCTGTGGGCTTCAGGATAAAACCACGCCACCAAGGCGTGGTTTTACTTTTTTGTTCGGGGCATGATAATTTTCAGCCAGTTGCCTTTTTCAGTTTTTAGTTTTTCTTTTATTTTTGACTTGGCTTGGTGTGTTTTTACATGTTTAAGCCAATCTTGGCTTGGCCCTTTGCGATTTTTGTCGGTAAATACTTCCACCACATCACCGCTTTTTAAGGGTGTATCTAGACTTACCAGTTGATCATTTATTTTTGCGCCATTGCACTGATTGCCAATATCCGTATGAATATGATAGGCAAAATCAATTGGGGTGGCATCTTCGGGCAGATCTATAACGTCGCCTTTAGGCGTGAACACAAAAATACGATTTTTGAAGAAATCAACTTTTAGCTCGTCTATATCGGATAGTTTTTCCAAAATATTTTTTTGGATGTCGGCCAGTTCTTTAGCCCAAAAAATATCTTTGGCCGGCAAGCGGGCGCCTCGTTCGTCATAATGCCAGTGGGCGGCGATACCATACTCGGCTTCATCATGCATGGATTTATCTCGGATTTGAAATTCAACGATTTTTCCATCTACGCAAAATACGGTGGTATGCAAGGATTGATAGCCGTTTGGTTTAGGCTGAGAAATATAATCTTTGATGCGTCCTTTAAGCGGCCGCCAGAGTTTGTGAATGATGCCCAGCGCCGCGTAGCAATCGGATACGCTGTTTACAATAATGCGAATTGCTACCACATCATAAATTTGTTCGGTATTTTCCCAGCCGCCTTTGGCCATGATTTTGCGGTACAAACTATATAATGTTTTTTCCCGACCATGGACATTTAAAACATTGATGCCGGCATTTTTCAGTTCAGCCTTAACTATTTCCATTACATTTTGCAAATAAACCTCGCGCTCTGAAACCAAAGTCTGTCGTAATGCTTCGGTTTTTTCATATTCTTTTGGCAGGATATGAGGGAAAGATAAGTCCTCCAAAAGGCCCTTGAATTCTCCGATACCTAGGCGGTTAGCAATGGGAGCATAAATTTCCAAGCTTTCCAAAGCAATGCGGTGTTTTTTCTTCGGCGGCAACGCGTCCAGCGTAGATAGGTTGTGTACGCGGTCGGCGAATTTAATAATCATTACGCGGATATCTTCGGCCATGGCCACAAACATTTTGCGCAGATTTTCTATATATCGTTCCACGCCGCGGTATTTTAGTTTCCCTAATTTCGTAATACCCTTAATCATGCCGGCAATATCCGGCCCGAAATTTTTCTCTATTTCTTCTATGGTAACATTCGTATCTTCAGGCACATCATGAAGCAGCGCCGCTACAATGATATTTGGGTCAATGCGCATATGAGCCAAAATCATGGCCGTAGCCACCGGATGGATAATATACGGTTCGCCGGATTTTCGCATTTGTCCGCGGTGGGCTTTTTCAGCGAAATCATAAGCCAGCCGCACCATATCCGTATCTTGCTTGCGGTAATAGGTCTTGATCTGTTCCATCAAGTCGGTGATATTTGGTTTTGTTGGGATTATATCTTTGTAGGGCATATACAATGAATTTTAGCTGGTTTTACTTTATTAATCAAACTAAGTATAATATTGATAAAAATAGCATTGGCGCCATACTATATTTTTTTAAATAGTTATTTCCAACCTGCTTTTGGCTCTGTTTAGCAGATTCAAAAGAAGGCTGAGAAAAAACAGCGTTTCCTCTTTGCCATATCGGCGAGGAGTTAGCTTTCTAGAAAGGTGGTAAAGGACAATGGCAATCGACACTCTGTTGTCGGCCCTCCCCACTGAGATGACCGTCGGCGGACGCAACTTTGATCTCCTCGGTTGCCTCCGAGGAGATGAGAAATCCGTGCTTGGCCATACCATTATCGAGCGTGCCAAGGAGATGAATGCCCGCAGTGGCAAGGAGGAGCGAGATCACATCCTGAAGCACCAGCGCGAGATTTCCCCCTTACTCCGTGGCAAGGTTGGCTTCGTCTTCACGGACGAGCACCCGGACTACCCCGAGCGCATGTACTACATCTGTTGTGTCGGAGATTGCTGGGTCGAGAGTTGGTCCTGGCTCGACGGTTACTGGGATGGTAGCTGGTTGCTTATCCGTCCCAAGTAGCCCTGGGATTCTGAGTCACTTGGAACTCTCGGGTTCTAAGTTTGCTTGGTCCATTCGTAAAACAACACCCACCCTAGGAAACAGGGTGGGTGAATTATTTTTAGTGAAATGTAAATTGAATTACATTAGTGTAACACTCGCCACTCGGTCGCCATCTTCTTTGAATCGCATCAGGCGGACGCCTTGAGTAGCGCGGCCGGAAGAATTGATAGATCCAAATGGCAAGCGGATTACTTGGCCTTTGGCAGACATGATAAGCAAGTCTTTTTCTTTAAATTCTACGGCATCTACAACTTTCGCAAAAGTCAGGTTTCCGGTCTTGGCTGTGATTTCGGCTGTTTTGATACCGCTGCCGCCGCGTCCCTGGACTTTATATTCATCAAGTTCGGTGCGTTTGCCTACGCCATTTTCACCTACGGTTAAAAATGCCAGACTTTTATTTTTTGGATCCACGATATCCATGCCGATCACCTCATCGTTGCTCTTTAGCCGCATGCCGCGTACGCCGCTCGCGGTACGACCCATCTCACGAACATCTTTTTCTTTGAAGCGAATTGCTTGGCCTTGCTTGGTGGCAATCATAATCTCATCGTTTCCAGTGCTTGGTTTTACCCATTCCAAATTATCATCCAGCTTTAATTTTATAGCAATAAGTCCGCTGCGGCGAACATTAGCAAAATCTTCTAGAGCGGTTTTTTTGATATTGCCTTTGGTGGTGGTCATGACCAAATATTTAATATTGGTCATATCTTTCATTCCCAGCAGAGCCGTAACTTTTTCGTTCGGCGCGAGCTGTAAAAAGTTTATCAGCGCTTGGCCTTTGGCGGTGCGGCTAGCCTGAGGGATGTCGTAAGCCATAAGCTGGAAGACGCGGCCGCGGTTGGTGAAAAATAGTATATTGTCGTGGGTATTGGTGCTTACCAGGTTCTCCACGCTTTCTTCTTCTTTGGTGGTTACGCCAATTACGCCCTTGCCGCCGCGGGATTGTTGGTGGAAAGTGTCCGGAGGCAACCGTTTGATATAGCCATCCGAAGTAACCATAATAATTGTGGGTTCGTTTGGAATCAAATCTTCGGTCGTAAATTCTTTAATGCCGTGGGCAATAATTTGCGTGCGTCTTTCTTGACCGTATTTTTCTTTTATAGCCAAAGTTTCATCCTTAATTATTTTTAGTATTTTAACTTTAGATGCAAGGATAGATTCCAGTTCTTTTATAAGGGCTCTCTTTTCTTTTAATTCATCTTCAATTTTTTGTCGTTCCAAGTTGGCAAGTTGTTGGAGTTTCATTTCCAAAATAGCCACGGCTTGGCGGTCGCTGAATTTGAATTTGGACATTAAATTGCCTTTGGCTTCTTCTTTGTCTTTGGAGGCGCGGATGGTTTTGATGATCAAATCAATTTTATCCAGCGCCATGCTTAAGCCCTCCAAAATATGCGCGCGGTCTTTGGCTTTGGCCAAATCATATTCGGTGCGGCGGCGGATAATTACTTGTCGGTGTTTTACAAATTCTTCCAAAACATTTTTAATATTTAAAACCCTAGGTTGAATACCGTCAATGAGCGCCAGCATGTTGTAATGGAACGTGGTTTGCAATTCCGTCATTTGGAACAATTTGTTCAACACTTTTTTCGGATATGCGTCTTTTTTTAAATCAATAACTACGCGTACGCCATCTTTGTTGGATTCGTCGCGTAAATCTTTGATGCCTTCTATTTTTTTCTCCTGCACCAGATCGGCAATTTTTTCCAAGAGAGTTGCTTTGTTAATGTTATAGGGAACTTCGGTAATAACAATTTTAAATTGATCGGATTTGCCTTCTTGGATTTCAGCTTTGGCGCGGATTACTACGCCGCCTTTACCGGTAGAGTAAGCGGTTAAAATATCTTTTTTATTATAAATGATACCGCCGGTAGGGAAGTCCGGGCCTTTTATAAGCTCGGCGAGTTCTTCTACGGAAGTATCTGGATCATCCATAAGTTTAGCCAGGCCGTCGCAGAGTTCACTTAGGTTATGCGGAGGAATAGAGGTGGCCATACCAACCGCAATACCCATAGTGCCATTAAGTAGAAGATGCGGTAGTTTGGCTGGAAGAACAGTTGGTTCGGTATGGGAGCCGTCGTAGTTAGGAATAAAATCAACCGTTTCTTTTTCTATATCAAACAGCATCTCTTCGGCCACGGCCATTAGTTTGGCTTCGGTATAACGCATGGCCGCGGCATTGTCGCCGTCCATGGAACCAAAGTTTCCCTGGCCATGTACGAGGGGGTAGCGCATGGAAAAATCCTGAGCCATACGCACCATAGCGTCGTATATGGAAGCATCGCCGTGCGGGTGGTACTTAGCCATCACTTCACCGACCACATGGGCGGATTTGCGGAAACGAGCGGTGTGGCGCAACCCAATATCCCACATCGCGTACAGTACGCGGCGATGTACGGGTTTTAATCCGTCTCGCACATCTGGGAGCGCGCGCGCCACAATGACGCTCATGGCATATTCCAAATATGACGTCTGCATTTCATCTACCAGAGATGCCGGGGTAATAAGTCCAAATTCGTTTGGGGTTAGTTCTAGTTTTTCTTGCATAAGGTATTATTAATTTGTTTCTATGGTAGTGGTGGTTGCAGTCGTGCTGCTCGTTGTTTGGGTGGTGCTGGAAACAGTGGTGCTGTTTGTTTCGGCCATAAGTTTGTTTAGCGCATCTTTGATTTGTATTTTCATTCGTTCGTTTTTTATACGACTCGCTTCATCATTAAACAGCGTGTTCCATTCTTCTTTGCTTGTGTCGATTAATTTTTTTTCCGGTGTTTTATTCCAGCTAAATGATGCCAAGCTTATTTTTGTTGCCCATCCCCAGAGAATTAAGATAGTCAATGTAAAAATTCCTACCCACAGCCACAACCATCTCTTTGCTCTGGCTCTGGCCTCATATTCTTTGGCCAGTTCTTCTGGCGTAGGCATTTGGGGAACAGGTTGTTTTTTTCTCCTTGGCATAGAAACTTTGTTTACTCTTTTTCCAGAACAATCATTTTGGTTTCTTCTTGCGGTAAATCTTTTTTCTTGATAATTACTTTTTTCTCACCGGCTTCTGGTTTTAGTCCCATTTCTTTCACAAAAGCGGTAATAGGAGCTGCGTCCGGATCCGTATCACAATTATATGCGATCGGAATTATCATTCGCGGTTCAAGCGTAGTGGCCAGCGCTGCGGCAGCTTTAGCATCTAAATAATTTTGTCCGCCGCCTACCGGAATAAACAAAATATCCGGACTCATAATTTTTTCCATATGTTCGGTTGGGGGAGCGGATTTTAGTCTGCCTAAATGTACAATATTCAAACCCTCAGCGTTTAGTTTATAGATAACATCGGTATCAGATCCGGGTACGGCATAGATCATCAGATTTTTTACTTCCATCTCACCTAATGAATTAACTACAAACGCGCCTTGAGAAATGGTGGCCGCATTATCAAGCCCTTGGGAAAATAGGGCAACATCCGGGCTAAAGCTGCGAGGGAAGTCGCCTTTTTTTGGTTTGTAGGCATTAAGCAAAACAGTGATGTCTTTGTCTAGGTTTTTGGTCTGCAATTTAACGCAAGTTTGTCCAAGCCAGCTTATATGCATAGGTATTTTTAATGAAATCACCACCTAAAATAGGGGGTGAAAGGTTGTGTAAAAGTTAACTACATTTTATCATTCTCCGGCCCGGCGCGCAAGTGGAAAATAGGGTTGCGGCTGTTGACACTGGGTGGCTTTTATGCTCCTTCTGTGATAGAATCCGTAAACTTGTAAATCTTTAACGCTATAGAATCCTGTAACTTTACCGGTCTGTATGGGTAAAGAAAGTTACAGAGAGATTAATCTGCTGCTATGGGGTTGACCCTGTTAAATTTTGCCGCAATAGACCCCGCGGATAAGCGGTATTTAACAGGGTTGACAAGTGGCAGGTTTTATGGTATTATTCCCAGTTAATTTTTTAAAAATAATTCAAGCAATATATGCAAAAAATGAAGAAAAGGGTACAGCAATTTGTCAGCGTTTTAGCGTTGACTTCTTTGGTTTTGGGTTTGGGTGCTACAGCTTTGCCGCAGCCAGCCAAGGCTAACCACGAAGAATTTACGGTTGGTTTTTCTTTAGAAAATAGTTTTACCAATGAAGGCGTGAATAATGACGTGGAGCTTGTGGTGGAAGATAAGGGTCTCGGCGGTGTACAAGGAGATATTGAGGTAAGCTACTTAATTAGTTATACAGATCATTTATATCCTGGAAATCCTAGTTATGCTACAGACCCTGCTTCTGCAGACGACTTTTCTTTTAATGGTACAAACTCTATTTCCGGTACTATTACTATTCCTGCTAACAGCACTTCTGTCGTTATTCCTATTGAAAACATCGATGATGCCTTGCCGGAAAGCATGGAATCTTTTGTTGTTACTCTTCAAGGTGTTTTAATGTCCGGAGGTTCGGGTAGTGTAAGAGTGGCTAGAGCCGGTGGCGCTGCTGATATGCCATACCCTAACCACATGCATTTTATTCAAGACAATGACAAACCTGAATTAAGTGTTGCCAATTTTTTGAATGGTGGTAGTACTTCTGCGGCTGAAGACCAAGGTCAAGGTACTTTTAAAGTTTTGCTTTCCACCACTTCCGCAAGCGATGTAACTTTTGATTGGTCGGTTCAAGATAACACGGCCACATTTTTAGAAGACTATTCTATTGCCGGAGGCAGCGCGACCATTTTAGCCGGTGAAACTTCCACCACCCTTAGTATCGGCGTGCTTGATGATAATTTAGACGAAGCAACCGAAGAAACAGTTTCTATAATTCTTTCTAACCCGTCCTCTAATGCTGTTTTGGGCTCTAACTATGTAAGGCTCTATTACATTATAGATGACGAATACATTAAGGTTGGTTTTGCCACTAGCTCTGCTTCCGGATTAGAAAATGTAGGCACAGTTCCACTAACTATCAGTCTTAATTTTGTAAGCAATAACGAAGTTACAGCCGATATAACTATGGAAGATGTGGGCAGCAATCCTGCCGTCACTCCAAGCGACTTTGTTTTGGAAGATTCCACCGTTGTAATTCCAGCTGGTGCTACTTCTACGGTTGTTAATCTTATTATCGTAGATGACAGCTTGCAAGAACCAGATGAATACATTTATTTTGCTCTTAGAAACCAAACAAATGGCAGTGATATTATAGGTGTTGGTCCAAACGCATTCTTCGGATACACCATTAGTGATAATGGCGACACCAGCAATGTTCCAACCTTAAGCTTATCCGCTCCTAATGCTTCTGGCATGGAAAGCGAGCGAGGTTCATTTACAGTTTCTATGGATGCAGTTTCTGCCCAAGATGTTACTTTCCAATGGAAAACAGATGGAGGCACTGCTTCCCTAGCATCCACAACACTTGGCACGACTACTTTCCCAGCTGACTATGCCGGTTCCGCTACATTTGCTACGGCCACTATTCCAGCCGGATCACTTTCAACAACTGTATACTTGGATGTTACCGATGACAATCTTGCCGAACAAGATGAAACCGTTTTTATTATTTTGGGAAATGCTATCGGCGCGCTTTTAGGGGCTGTAGATAGTCAGACTTATACAATTTCTGAAAATGATTTTGTAAACGCGCAATTTGAATCAGCTGCTTCTTCCGGTTCAGAATCCACCGCTTCGGCAAATCCTAATATCGTTTTGTCCAATGTGAGCGACAGAGAAGTAAAAGTATATGTTGAAAATACAGCTTCCAGCACTGCTACTTTTGGCACTGAATGGTCTATGACTAGCGGCACGGTGGTGTTTGCTCCGGGTGAAACTTCTAAACCAATTGGTTTAACTATAACTGATGATGCTGATCAAGAATCTTCTGAAACCGCTGTAGTTGCTTTAACTGGCGCTAATATCGGCGGCGTATCGGGCATCTTAACTCACACTTATACTATTACCGATAATGACACTCCGTCTTCTGGCTCCGGATCAGGTGGTGGTAATGGCGGTGGCGGAGGCGGTGGATCTGGTATTGCTTTACCTACCACTCCAACCGGATCTGGTTTTGCTGGAGAGGCTCAGAGTGTGCGTGTGGAAAGCGTAACCACAGTTGGTGATACAAATTTTGCTAACTTGGTATTAGCTGGCGGTACCGCGGTTCGTATGGCAATTTCTAACAGCCTTGGTTTTGAAAATGCTGTCTCGGAACCATATAAGACGAGCGCGATCTGGAAACTTTCTTCTGGCGCTGGTACAAAAACTGTATATGTTAAATTCTTCAACAATGCCGGTTTTGCCTCTGCGGTCGTAAGTACGACCGTAACAGTTGGCGGAAGTGTTGGCGGTGGAGAAGTGCTCGGTGTACAAATCAGCTTACTTGATGAGTTGATTGCCAAGTTGAAAGCTGGCACAACCAGTGATGAAGTTAGACAATTACAGGTAGAATTGCAAAAGAAAGGTTACTTTACCAAGAGCTTTAAACCAACCAGATTTTATGGCGCAATGACCAGAGCGGCTGTAGCCAGATATTTGGCTGATAAAATGACCGTAGATGAATTAGTTGCCGCCCTAAAATTGGGCAATCGCGGTGCTTTGGTAAGTAGATTGCAAACTGAACTTAAAAAATTAGGTTTCTTCCCGGCCAATATGGCGGCCACCGGTTACTTTGGTTTGGTAACCAAGGCTTCCGTAGCCAAGTACCTAGCTTCCAAAAATTAAATTAAGTCTTAACATATTAATTATATGCAAGACAGCAAACTATCCGTAGGAAAAAAAGTCTTGGCGGCTGCTTTTTTGATGCTTGGTTTGGCAATTATGCCAAAATCCGCATCTGCCGCGGCAAACCAAGTTGATGTCTCTGTAAGTACAAATTCCGTTGCGGAAGGAAATGTGGTAACTTTTACATTTACCACTGCCCGCGCCGCGGTAGGGAATATTGACATTAGTTATAATTTAACTGGCGAGGCAAGTGCTGCCAGTGATTATACGTTTAATAATTCTGCCAGCTTCAGCGGTGTTGTTAGAATTGATAATGGTAATTCAACTGCTGCAGTTACGCTTACGACCACCCAAGATGTGGCTGTAGAAAATGATGAGGGGATAGATTTTACAGTTGCTGGTGTTGCTAATCCAGATGATCCGGAAGGCGCTGCCTTTAATTCTGCTCACACCATAACTAATCTTATAATCGTAGACGATGACAGCCAGTACAAACTATTTTTTGCAGCCTCATCTTCTATCATGAACGAAAGTGAAGGGCCGATGTTTTTTACGGTTTCACTTTCCGCTGCCGCGCCAACCGATGTTACATTTTTATGGAACACATTTGTTAACTCCACGGTGAACTCTACTACCGCTTCCGGTTATGCCGCTATGGACGGAGACTTTACCGGCGGTTCGGCAGATTATGTTTTAGTAACAATTCCCTCTGGCCAAACTTCTGCTCCGATTACGCTTACTGTTACCGAAGATACTCTAGACGAATTTAATGAGGTAGCTCTTATGACTATCTCATCTCCAACCGGTGCAACACTCGGCTCTGTTACGCAGCGTAGAGTTACGATTGAAGACAATGATACGACTTTGGTATCTTTCTCCCAAGCGACTTCTTCTGATAATGAAGGTGTAACTGCTCGCAAAGCGCAACTTTCTTTATCTACGCTGAGCGACCATGATGTAACTGCCAACATTGAGGCGGTTGCAGCACAAAGCACTGCTGAACTCGGAACTGATTGGCAAGTACCTGTAACTGCCTGGGTTATTCCAGCTGGTCAATTGACTAAAGATGTGGAAGTAACGGTTATAGATGATTCAGCCGAAGAAGCAGACGAGACAGCTATGATTCGTATCGCTACAGTTGGTGACGGTGGTTTAGGGGCAAGTACAACCCATGCTTTTATCATTACTGCGAGCGATACTCCAACTCCGGCAAGTGGCGGCGCATATGGCACAGCTATCCCTCAAAGCACTGCTTCCGTGGGTGGCGTACCGGCCGGTTCGGTGGTGGTTGCTCCTCCAGATACAGTTCCTCCGGCAATTGAGGCTCCGACTGTTCCAGCTCCGACCACTCCTTCCGGAGAAGTCTTGGGCGTACAGGTATCTTTGGTAGATGAATTAATTGTTAAGTTAAACCCGGGCCAGGTTAGTGATGAAGTAAGAATATTACAAGCTGAACTTCAAAAACTCGGATTCTTCCGCGCGGCATTTAAGCCAACCAGGTATTATGGTCCTATGACCAGAGCCGCCGTAAATAGATATTTGGACAGCCGCGCCGATGCTATGACCTTGGATGAACTAGTGGCCATATTAAAATTTGGTCACAGAAATAATGCCGTGAAAAAATTACAAAACCAACTTAAGATATTATCTTTCTTTCCAGCCACGGTAAGATCTACCGGTTACTTTGGCGTAATTACCAAAGCATCCGTAGCTAAATACAAGAGTAGATAAAAGGGGTGGATAGACATCATAACAAGAATAAGCAAAAATCCACCCTGTAATTAAGGTGGATTTTTGTCTAATCCAGGGTATGGTATAATCAATGTATAGCCTCATATGGACTTTGGAAACATGAAAAAAGTATTCAAAAAATATTTTATTCCGCACCACGAGAATAATTTTCATCCGCATATTCTGCATACCAAGCGCGCGGTTTTTTATGGCCTGGTATTTTTACTAACCAAAGGCATTATTGTGGCTTTTGTACTGCTGCTTCCAATTGGAGCGTTTGTGCTTCCCGATGTTTTGGCCGAGGAACAAAGACAGATTGTGGCCCTAACAAACAAAGTCCGCCAAGAAAAAAATTTACCTGCTTTAGTTGTTTCCGAAAAGCTGGGTGTATCAGCGCAAAATAAAGCGGACGATATGGCGCAAAAGAGCTATTTTGCCCATGTAAACGACCAAAAAAGCCTCTCCACCTGGCTTAAAGGCGCGGGGTATTCATACGAAGTAGCCGGGGAAAATTTGGCCGTAGGGTTTAGCACGGCTGAACAAATTATTACAGCATGGAAAAATAGCCCGACTCACTATGACAATTTAGTTGATTCTGATTTTAAAGACTTAGGCATAGGACTCGCTGGCGGAGAGTATAAAGGCAGAGCCGTAATCTTTATCGCTCAGCACTTAGCTTCGCCGATAGCGGCTGCAAAAATAGAGAAACCCGCTGTTAAAAAAGAAGCAGTTAAAAAGTCTCCGGTAACTGAAACAAAGGCGGTAGCTTTTTCTCAAAAGAATAACCCGGCCAGCTCATCGGTTTTGTCCGGCAGAATTAAAAATTCAGATGAAAGAGAGCTTGCCGTAATAAATACAGATCAGCCAACGCCGGTGGAAAAATATATACAAGCCAAGCAGGTATTATCTCCGCTGACCAATATATTTAGCGTTTCTCAAACCATTTATTTCTGGGCCATGATATTTTTTGGTTCAGCTCTGCTGCTGAGCGTACTTATCAATATGCGCAGACAGCGCGGCCATATAGTTGCTCAAACTGCCGGCCTGCTAACTTTATTATTTGTTTTTTGGAAATTTTAATTCTTAGTTACTTGTCCTATGCAAAAAGAAATTAAAAACAAATTTATCATTGGAGCCTTTTTTGTTTTAAGTTTGTTGTTTTTGCCAAAACAAGCCGCGGCCGCGCCGCTGGCAAACATCGGATTTCAAACATCCGCTGCCTCTACCGCCGAAGGCAATATTAACATGGTTAATTTTGTGTTAGATAACAATTCTTTTGACTTAGGCGACCTGACTGTAAATTACACCATTAGCGGCACCGCCTCGGCTGCGGATTATGCTTTTGCCGGCGTGGCCGGAAATGGTTCGGTACAACTTAGCCAAGGCGGTATTATGCTAGCGCCGTTGGAATTGTTTGACGATGGCGGTTTGGAAGGAAATGAAACGGTGATTATCACCATTACTTCCGTTGTTTCTTCGAACGGTTCAGAAGTTGGAATTACTCAAAGTAAAAAGGTATTTACTCAAACTATTATTGATAATAGCAATCCTCCATCCGTGGGTTTTGAATATGCAGGCATAGGATCGTCAGAAAGCCTGCCGGCGTTAGTGAAAGTGAAACTTTCCCACACTTCTAATCTTGACGTGACTTTCCAGTGGAAGCTTAAAACTGCTTCATCTACCGCTTCATCTGTTACAGTAACTATCGGTGGCAATACTTTTCCAGCCGATTTTACTAATGCGCCTTCAGGCTGGGTAACAACAACCATTAATGCTGGTGAAAGTTTTGTTATTATAGATTTGGGACTTCAAGAGGATAATTTATTTGAAGATTTGGAGAGTATATACCTGGAATTAGGCGGGAATATAAAGAATGCGGTGTATGGCCCCGGAACTTTGCATCTTTATTCAATAAATGACAATGATTTGCCGACAGTTTCGTTTCAAGCCGGATCTTCTTCCGGGCAAGAAAGTTTAGCTTCTCCCAGTTTTTCTGTAGTTTTGTCCAACCCATCAAAGTTTGATACCGGCGTAGAGATTGTCAGCGCGGCCAACAGCACCGCCCAGAAAGGAGACTTGTCTGCGGCGGGCAATGATTGGAATTTGCCATCAGGAATGTTTTCAGTTCCGGCTGGACAAACATCTGCTAATTTTACGATCTCGGTAAAAGACGATAGCGAGCCAGAAACAAACGAAACTGCGGTCCTATATATGGAAAGCACTCAAGGCGCAACTTTTGGCCAATATCGTACTCTTACTTATACTATTATAGACAATGATTCCGGGGTCACCACACCTCCACCCGGAGGCGGCGGGCAAACTCCTCCTCCGCCCAGCCCATCTTGTCCGGTGTTAAGTGTTGGCGATATGGTAAAGGTTCTCAACAAGCCGGCGATTTATGTGGTGAATAATGTTTTAAAAATAATGTATTTCCCATCCGGAGATGAATTCAAAAGCTGGAACCAGAACGAAAGCTATGGTGGATATATAACCATTAGTCAAACATGTTTTGATTCATTGCCGGCGCCAACTGCTTACCCGGGAGGAATTAATTTTAGACCCGGATCCTATGTGATAAAAAAAGATACAGGTAGCCAGTTGTATGTAGTTTTGCCAAATAATACTATTGCCAAAATTAGTTCGGCCGAAGCAACTGCTTTATACGGCGCAAACTATAAAGTAATGATTGTAAAATCTATTTTCTGGCCTAACTATATAAATACGGCCGCAGAAATTTCCGGCAAAGCGCACGCGGGTATGCTGGTTCGCAAAGACAACAAAATTTGGTATGTTGATGGCGCAAACTTGCGCGAAGTTACTTCGGCCGGAATGACCGCAAATCGGTTTAAAAATTCTTTTGTACACACTGTGCCAAGTTCGTATCTAAGCGGGTTTGGAACGGGTGTTATGATTGATTCAGAGTTGAATGTCATAACTAATAGGACGCAATTGTAATAATTTTATCAGTAAAACACCCCCGGCTAAGGGGTGTTTTATGTTAGTCTGCAAAATTCTGATAAGCGAGTAATTTTAATCATTTTAGAGTTGAATTTGATTTTTAAAAGGTGTGTATGTTATTATGGTTAAGGAAAATTATTATTTATATAACCTAGATTTATGTTAAAGAAATTTTGTATGGAGTATAAAAATGTAAGCGCAGCACTAGTTTTTGCATTTTTGGTAATGGTAGGAGCGTTGTCAGTACAAAACGAAGTCCGTGCAGCAAATATTGCTGCTAGCCAGGTGTTGGGTCAGCTTAATATCAATAATCAGCCGGATTTTGGACAGGGACTTCTAAATAGTTCTGTAATAAACCCCCATGGATTTGATCAAGCTGAAGCTGTGGCTATTGATACTGTACACCACTATCTGTATGTTGCCGATACTCGTAATAGCCGTGTTTTAGTTTTTAAACTTGATCAAAATAATGAACTTATTGATTATAATGCCGATTATGTTTTAGGCCAATCTGATTTTAGCGGCAATCTTGTAAACCAGGGCAATACAAATCCTTCCGCAGGTAGCCTGTATTGGCCTTCAGGTTTGGTTATTGATACCAGTACTAATACATTGTATGTTGCTGATACTTTTAATCATCGCGTGCTGGTTTTTGATGTAGCTTCTATCACTAACGGCGAACCTGCCGTGGCAGTACTAGGCCAGCCTGATTTTATTAGCGGTGGTGGTTTTATGCCTGCAAATCCCAGCAATTTTTCCTTGCCTCGCCGTCTAGCCTTTGATCGTCTTATGAAAAATTTATACGTGGCTGATGCTGAGCATAACCGTGTTCTGGTTTTTGATGCAGCCTCTATCATTAATGGAGAATCAGCCGTAGCAGTACTAGGCCAACCTGATTTTATAAGTAGTGGCAGCAGTCAATTTCTTCATCCAACAGATGTTGCGTTTAATGAGGTAGATAAAAATTTATATGTGGCTGATACTGAGAATCATCGTGTTTTGGTTTTTGATGTAGTTTCTATCATCAATGGAGAGGCAGCTGTAGCTGTACTAGGCCAACCTGATTTTTTGAGTACACTTGCTAATCAAGGAAATCCCAACCCTTCCGCAAGTAGCCTGTTTTTGCCTTTAGGCCTAGCTTTTGATAGTACCAATAAAAAATTGTATGTAACTGATAAGCAGAATAACCGTGTTCTGGTTTTTGATGTAGCTTCTATTATTAATGGAGAAGCAGCCATAGCAGTACTAGGCCAATCTAACTTCATAACGCAATGGGAAAATTTAGGCGCTGCCACTCCTTCCGCGGCGGGCCTTTTTTGGCCTTTTGGCGCTGCCTTTAATGGTAACAATCAAAAATTATATGTAACCGATAATCAGAATAACCGTGTTCTTGTCTACGATGTCGCTTCCATTACTAACGGCGAACCAGCTGTGCAAGTTTTGGGGCAATTAAATGCTAGTAATCAGCCGGATTTTACACAGGAAAACCCGAACAGTTCTATAGTCAGCGCTCACG
Organism: uncultured Gammaproteobacteria bacterium; assembly: GCA_964619625.1. GTDB lineage: Bacteria > Patescibacteriota > Patescibacteriia > Magasanikbacterales > GWA2-37-8 > XYD2-FULL-39-9. The sequence continues at coordinate 21,027 of CAZUFD010000011.1, forward strand.
GATTTGAGTATGCTGAGGCAACTGCAATTGATAGTAATAATCATCGCCTCTATGTCGCTGACGGAAGTAATCATCGGGTATTAATCTTTAACCTCGATATCAATAATGAACTTATTGATTATGATGCCGATTATGTTTTAGGCCAGCCAGATTTTGCAAGCCATTCTGTAAATCAGGGTGTAGGCGTATCTGCTGTTACGCTGTTTAGACCGACCGGCTTAGCTCTTGGGAAAGATATTTTATATGTATCTGATTCCTATAATAACCGTGTCCTTGTCTATAACGTTGCTATAATCACTAATGGAGAGCCGGCTGTAGCAGTATTAGGGCAGCCGGATTTTGCAAGCTCTCTTGGTAATGGTTGCCAGTGTGGTGCCGGTGTGACTGCAAATACCTTATTTAATCCCAAAGGACTTGTATATTACAAAAATAAGTTGTATGTATCTGATCAGGCTAATAACCGCGTTCTTGTTTATGATGTAGCATATGTTGCTAACGGCGAACCTGCCGTGGCAGTGTTAGGTCAGGCTAATTTCATAACAAATACTCTAAACCCCTTGTCAGCTAGTAGTATTGTTAGCCCGCTAGGTCTTGCCCTTAGACCAGCCGATAGGAATCTATATGTAGCTGATGCAGGGAATAGACGTGTCCTTGTCTTTAATGTAGCATCTGTCACTAACGGCGAACCTGCCGTGGCAGTATTAGGTCAGTTGGATTTTACAAGTATTCAGCCTAGTTTTCCTGCCCGCACCTCAACAATGCGTAATCCTTCAGGCCTTGCTTTTGATATTGAGCATAATAGTTTGTATATATCAGACCAACTTGATAACCGTGTTCTTGTCTACGATGTCGCTTCCATTACTAACGGCGAACCTGCCGTGGCAGTGATAGGCCAGCCTAACTTTTGGAGTTGGGGGATTAATCAAAATGGTACCCCATCAAAGTTTACGCTTAATTCTCCTAGAAATCTTAGTTATGGCAGCACTAACCGTGCTTTATATGTGCCTGACACGAACAATCATCGTGTCATGGTGTGGAAGATAATTGATATCTTGCCAGGTGTGTTTTCTACTGGCAATATAGGTTTGCCATATAGCAATGCGCCTTCCGTGCGCAATATTCATGGCACAGTTAATTATACGGTAAGTAGTGGTTTTTTACCCAACGGGCTTACTTTAAATAGCGTAACTGGAGTTATTTCTGGTGTTCCCACCATTGCTGGCACCTTCCTTTTTACGATTAAAGTTACAGATATGTTTGTAGATGGCAGTATCTTATCTGATTCTCAAGCATTTAGCATTACAATAAACTAGTTATAAAACATAAACAAAAGGCCGCCTAAATTAGGGCGGTCTTTTGTTTATGTAGGGTTGACAAACTACCCCAAATCAGTCATCATACCCCCTACACGACCGGGAAACCGGCGATTTTCTGTATTTACCCTGTTAAATCCGCTTCGCGGAATTTTTGCTTTAGCAAAAATATTTAACAGGGTGAATGTTAACCTATGTCATTATTTAAATTACACTCAAAATTTAAACCAGCCGGCGACCAGCCCGAAGCCATTAAACAATTAATGGCTAGTTTGGATAAAGGTAATCGCTATCAAACCTTGCTTGGTGTAACCGGTTCGGGCAAAACTTTTACCGTGGCCAATCTTATTACTCAGTTTGATAAGCCGGTTTTAGTGATGGCGCCCAACAAAGCCTTGGCCGCTCAGCTTTACCGTGAATACAAAAATTTCTTTCCCGAAAACTCGGTGAATTATTTTGTATCCTATTACGATTATTACCAGCCCGAGGCATACATGCCAACCAGTGACACCTATATAGAAAAAGAATCAATGATAAACGAAGAGATAGACCGCTTGCGTCATCAAGCCACCAGCGCGCTCATGTCGCGCAAAGATGTGATTGTGGTTGCTTCAGTTTCTTGTATATACAATCTTGGTGTGCCGAATAATTATTTTGAATCTGCGGTGCATTTGGAAATAGGGCAGCCAATGGTGCGAGCAGACCTGATGCGGCAACTGGTAAAAATACAATTTGCGCGTACGCCCGGAGCCTTGGATAGAGGTAATTTTAGAGTGCGCGGCGATGTATTTGAAATTGCTCCAGCCGCCGACAAATTTCTCTATAGAATAGAAATTAAAGATCAGAAGATTTTTGAAATTGCCGTGATAGATTCACTGACAAAAACCGTGAAGGAAAAATTAAATGAAGCCGTAATTTTTCCGGTAAAACATTTTGTATCTTCGGAACCGCAAATGAAAGAAGCGCTTAAAGAAATTAAAGCCGAATTAAAAGACCGCCTAGCGTATTTTAAGAAAAAGGGATTGTATTTGGAAGCCCAGCGGTTGGAACGCCGCACGCGGTATGATTTGGAAATGTTAAAAACCTTGGGTTTTTGTCATGGCATTGAAAATTATTCCCGTCATCTGGCCGGAAAATTGGCAGGCGAAGCGCCGGATACTTTATTGGCATATTTTCCGTGGAAAGACGGCAAGCCGGATTTTCTTACTATTATGGATGAATCACATATTGGTTTGCCGCAAGTTCGGGGCATGTATGCCGGAGACCGAAGCCGCAAAGAAGTTTTGGCACAGTATGGCTGGAGATTACCTTCGGCTTTGGATAACCGGCCGCTACGGTTTGATGAATTTGAGAAACGAGTGGGGCAGGTGGTATTTACTTCTGCCACCCCGGGTGATTTTGAGATGACTCATTCCAGCGTGATTGCCGAGCAAGTTATTCGCCCAACCGGACTAATTGATCCGCCAATTGAAGTCCGGCCCGTATTTGATAAAAAAACAAATATGGGACAGGTGGACGATATAATTGCTGAAATTGAAAAAATAGTAAAAAATGGTGAGCGGGCGATTATAAATGTGCTTACCAAAAAAATGGCCGAGGAATTATCGGAATTTTTGCTTCAAAGAAAATTCGCGGTCAATTATTTACATTCGGATGTAAAAACTTTACAGCGCACCGAAATTTTAAATGATTTTCGTCACGGAAAGTTTAGCGTACTGATTGGTGTAAACTTGTTGCGTGAAGGATTAGATTTACCGGAAGTAACACTGGTGGCCATTATGGATGCCGACAGAGAAGGGTTTTTGCGCAGCGAAGAATCACTCATGCAGACCATGGGTCGCGCTGCCAGAAATGTGAGCGGTAAAGTTATTTTGTATGCAGATACCATTACAAAATCTATAAGAAACGCGATGAAAGAAGTGGAAAGACGCCGTACAGTACAGCTGGCCTATAATGCAAAACACGGCATTACACCAGAAACAACACATAAAGCGATTGAACAGTTTTTGGATATTCCGGACGCGCCAGATCCTGCTCAGAATAGATCAGGCAAAATTAGCACGGAGCCGGATCGTCGAGGTAAAAAATCAATTAAAAAACAAGCAGAGAAAAAGTAGTTGTGTCCTTTAAAAAACAGTACGCCGGTCCCTTGAGGAGGCCGGCTGACGAGAATGAGCGCGTTTCAGTTTTTGCCGAAGGCTTTACGAATGTAGTCGGTGTAGTCAAATTTGACTACAGCGGCATTGCATCCGGCTTTCATGAGTTCGCTATTGCTCTCATCATTGCTTGAAGCTGCAATGATCAGGCCGCGAAATCCCATAGTTCTGAAGTAGCGCGCCAACGGTGTGGTGGTCAGCTTGCCATCCTTAACGACATCGTTGTCGTTTTGGGGCACGCTGCCATCCAAGGTGATAGCTGCGATATCAGGATGCAGAGCGAAGAGATTTTCGGCCTCGGCAATAGTGCGGGCAAAGATCATTTCCACGTAACCTACGAGGAAATCCGGCCAGAGTTTTTGGCACGAAAGGTCGTCTTCCACAACCAGAATTTTTGGCAGATTACCCATGGTTCCCCCCTTTGAAACTTGGTTATATATAAGCTAACACCAGCAACTAAATAAATCAATAGATCTAATAATATGAAAAGAAATAAAAAATATTTTAAAAAATAAGACGCTGTCTGGGTAGACAGCGAGGCCCGTTTGAACGCCGCTTGGCGCTCAGGTGGAACCAATTACTCCTTTTGCAGTAGTTCCCATTCCCGTTCACTGGTGACCTGATTCCACAAGTGAAAGTGGTTGTTGGTCTGCCACCATTTGTTTCCATCATTGGGGCAGATATGAAGGCGGTCATGGCAGCTTCCACCCGTAGGCACTGCAGGTGCTCTATCATGGCTTCTGCGCAGCCTCTTACAGTTATCGCAGTTCGGACTGCAGCTTGCGTTGGCGAGGTCTGCCTTCGCTTTTGGCTCGTCCGCCGCGTGCGCGACTGTCTCGCAGGCGGTACACTCCACCATGGTAAGTCCGTTGACATCCTTTCTGCCCAAGGTACGAATGCATTCGTTGGGATGCGCATTAAGCATGGTTCCTGTTCCTCCTAGCGCACATACTATAATTAAGGTAAACAAAAGTCAATAAAATTTTGAAAGTAAGATAAATTATTTTATATGCAAGATAAAATCATAATCAAAAAAGCCAGAGTACATAATCTTAAAAATGTATCTTTGGAAATTCCGAAAAATAAATTTACGGTGTTTACCGGCGTGTCAGGAAGCGGCAAATCATCGCTCGCTTTTGATACCATTTTTGCCGAAGGCCAAAGACGATATATAGAATCTTTGTCGCCATACGCCCGCCAGTTTTTGGGGCAAATGGAACGGGCTGATGTAGATGAAATTACCGGACTCTCGCCGGCAATTGCGATTGGCCAAAAGGCCTTAAGCCACAATCCGCGATCTATTGTCGGCACACTTACGGAAATTTACGACTATCTGCGTGTACTGTATGCCCGTTTGGGAGAAGTTTTTTGTCCAAAATGCGGTCTTAAGATTGAAAAATTATCTCCGGAAGAAATGATAGATATTATTTTAGGCATGGCCGGTGAATATAAAGAAAAAACGGTAACGATACTATCTCCGGTAGTGCGCGGCCGCAAAGGGGAATACTACCAAATGTTGTACGACTTTTTAAATGAAGGATTTGATAGGGCGCGTGTAGATGGCAAAGTACATTCTTTGCACGATCGTATAGAACTGTCCCGCCATAAAGCGCATAATATTGATATTGTAATTGATAGAGTAATGATAAGCGATGAAACTAGGCTTTTTGAAGCTGTAGAAAGCGCTTTGCAGCACAGCAAAGGGTTAGTCACTGTGCTATTTGGTGAAAATACCAAAAATTCACATGAACGTTTGCTCTCTAGCCACTGGTCCTGCCCGGCAGACGGATTTTCCTTTCCGGAAATTGAACCGCGATTATTTTCATTCAATAGTCCGGCGGGCGCTTGCCCAGCTTGCGGCGGTTTGGGTAAGGCTGAGGCGTTTAGCAAAGAGATTTGTTTGGAGTGCGAGGGTAAAAGATTAAAACCCGAATCTTTATCTGTGCGCATAAAAAATAAAAATATATACGAAGTCTCGGCATTAACCATAGAAGATTGCCATGATTTTTTTAAGAATTACGGAAAAAGTTTAAATGAACGCCAGACCCTCATTGCGCACAACGTAATTAAAGAAATAAATGATCGTCTAACATTTTTATTAGAAGTGGGTCTTGATTATATTACACTCACTCGTGAAGCCCATACGTTGTCCGGCGGTGAGGCGCAGCGTATTCGTTTGGCTTCGCAAATTGGCTCGCATTTGTCTAATACGTTATATGTTTTAGATGAACCGACGATTGGTTTGCATGAACGTGATACGGAACGACTGGTAAAAACACTCAAATCGCTTCGTGATGAAAATAATACGGTGATTATTGTAGAACATGATGAGCGTACCATAAAAGAATCCGATTATTTGGTAGATTTGGGTCCTAAGGCCGGTGAGTTGGGCGGAGAAGTGGTGTATGCCGGGCCAACCAAAGATATTAAAAAAGAAAAAGATAAATCATTGACACTGAAGTATTTAACGGATGAAGAAAAAATAGAAGTGCCGAAAAAACGCCGCTGGAAAGAAACCGAAGAAATTTCTATTGTCGGCGCCCGCGCGCATAATTTGAAAAATATAAACGTAAAAATTCCACTAAGAAAATTGGTCTGTATTTCCGGAGTTTCGGGTGGCGGCAAATCATCCTTGCTTTATGACGTGCTTTACGAAAATGTGGCTAGAATAAAAAGCCGGTTTAAGAAACTGGAAAATGTCAGCAATATTTCCGGCACCGAATATATAGACAAGGCGGTAATTGTAGACCAGTCGCCGATTGGCCGCACCCCGCGCTCTAACCCGGCAACGTATACCGGCATTTTTACTCCAATACGAGACTTTTACGCCAGTTTGGAAGAGGCACGTTTGCGCGGTTATACACATTCACGTTTTTCATTTAACCGCCCAGGCGGACGCTGTGAAGCGTGTGAAGGCGCGGGGTTTAACACGATTGAAATGCACTTTATGCCGGCCGTGGAAGTGCCGTGTGAAGTGTGCCATGGCAAGCGTTTTAGCCGCGAAACTTTGCAGGTAAAACATAAGAATAAAAATATCGCCGATGTTTTAGAGATGACCGTTACGGAAGCAGTTAAATTTTTTGAAAATATTTATCAAGTCACGGATAAATTAAAAGTCTTGCAAGAAGTTGGTCTGGGATATTTGCGGCTTGGCCAAAGCGCCACCACCCTTTCGGGCGGAGAAGCGCAGCGTATAAAATTGGCTCGCGAACTAACGGCCCCCCTAGGTAAGAAAAATTTGTATTTACTGGATGAACCAACTGTTGGTTTACATTATTATGATATTGAACTACTGCTGGCCGTGCTTAATAAATTAGTAGATAAAGGCAATTCAGTGGTAGTAATTGAGCACAATTTGCATATTATAAAATGCGCGGATTATATTGTAGATATGGGGCCGGAAGGCGGAGCCAAGGGCGGTACGGTGGTGGCCAAAGGCACACCCGAAGAAGTTGGCGATAACCCGCATTCGTATACGGGTTTATATCTAAGACCATATTTGGATTAGTAATATTTTGTTATTAAACGGGGTTTTTGCATTGACAGAAGCCCTGTTTTTTGGTACTACTAAAGTTAACAGTCGGCAAGTCCCAGAGGCATTTTGCCAAAGGTACTAGCCCAAGAATTTGAGGAGGGGAATCATGCTTTCTATCGTAGATCGTTTTATGGGTCGTTTGCTTGGGTCAGATAACCAGGTGCCGCCATTGCGTCAAGTGAGCACGACTGTACCGTGCAAGGTGGTGGTTCATCCAGAAGTTAATCTGGAACGGTGGATTGAGGTGGCAAAAGGTAGTGGAACTTATCAGAAAGTACACATTGGCAATCCTGGTATGCCGCGTCCGCCATGGCATCCTGATCACATTCCTGTGGCCGGGCTTTCAATGCCAGATCGGGACGTCGTCTTATTGTCGGTGGTGTGCGCCGTGTCGGTGGTGCGTGCGGTGTCTTTCAATCAGGAAGTTAATATGGACGAAGTGAAGACATTTGCCCGCGAACACGGCATCGGTACTGCCAGCGCTTTTGAGCATATTGCGCTCGACATGCAGTACGCACAAGTGACAAACGGGCTCACCCTCATTTCGTCTGATACAGAACACTGTTCGGTCTGCCTGATGTCTTGCGGCCCGATCGGAAATCGCGAGCTCTTCGTGGGGCCGTTCATTCCAAGCCTGTTGCGGCGAGCAAATACGCGCTGGCTGGTGCGATAATCGCCGTCGTTCTTTAAGTAGGGACTTTCGCTTACCTGCCGATAATACGGGCAGTATCGGCGGGGTCCTGTTTGTTTTTATAAACATTTGTTATACTAAAAATCAATACAATTAAATATTTATTATATATGGGCTAAAGCCCATATATACTCATTCACTCGGAAATATCCAGATTCAATATTTATAACTCGCAAGCGATTATAAATATCTCACTGCCTATTTCCCTCATTCATTTCGCATATGAAAAAAGTTTTTACAGTTTTTCTCATACTACTCATAATAGGTTTGACCTCTCTGCTTAGTTGGTATTATTTCGGCAGGTCATCCAATTTACCAACTACTGCGGATAATACCCAAACTTCTACTCCAGTGGTAGAACATAAAAAAGGACTAGTTTTAGACAGTCTAAAAGAAAACGATACGATTGCCTCGCCATTTAAAATTACGGGATATGTAAACGGAGAAGGTTGGGGAGGGTTTGAAGGACAAGTGGGCAGCGTTAGTTTGTATGATATAAATAATAACTTGTTAGATATTAAGCCGCTTACGGCGGTTACGGACTGGATGACATCTACAGTGTATTTTGAAGCCAATTTGGAATTTGTTACGAACGTTCCCCAACAGGCATGGGTGATATTTAAAAATGAAAATCCAAGCGGTGATTCGGCCAGAGACAAAGAAGTGGATATTCCGGTAAAATTAGCGCCTACCGGTGAAACTATGCAAGTGCAGGCATATTTTAGTAATAATAATTTGGATCCGCAAATAACGTGTAAAAATGTTTTTCCAGTCGTAAGAGTTGTACCCAAGACGTTGGCTGTGGCCAGAGCCGCGCTGCAAGAGTTGTTAGAAGGGCCTATGCCGCAGGAACAGGCAGACGGATATCAAACCAGTATAAATTCGGGCGTACAAATAAACAGTTTGGTAATTGAAAACGGCGTGGCTATGGTTGATTTTAATAGTGAATTACAGCAGGGAGTGGCTGGCGCGTGTAAGGTAACGATGATTCGTTCGCAGATAGAGAAAACCCTTAAACAATTTCCAACTGTACATACGGTTATTATTTCAATAAACGGCAGTAGTCAAGATATTTTGCAGCCATGAGCCTAAAAGATACAGTTAAACAATTTCCCTTAACTCCCGGGGTTTATATTTGGCGAGATAAAAATAGCAAACCCCTCTATGTTGGCCGAGCCACGTCTCTTCGTCGGCGTGTTTTGCAATACTTTAGAAATGATATAGATCCGCGCATTGGTGAAATGGTGTCGCTGGCGCGTACGGTGGAATATCGCTGCACCGATACGGTTTTAGAATCAGTTATACTGGAGGCCAATATGATTAAAGAATATTGGCCTAAGTATAATATAGAAGAAAAAGATGATAAATCTTTTATTTTTCTAGTTATTCCCAAAACCGATTTTCCCAAACCAATTATGGTGCGGGGCAGGGAACTGCAGAGTTTCCCGGTCTCACCTGATAGAGTATTTGGCCCGTACCAAAGCTACGCGGCGTTAAAAACAGTTCTAAAAATCGTACGCCGAATTTTTCCATATAGTACTTGTAAGCAAGACGGCAAGCCCTGTTTTGATTATCAGATTGGCCTTTGTCCGGGCGTATGCGTAGGAGCCATAAGCAAAAAAGAGTACCAAAAAAACATCAATAATATATTGCTCTTATTTAGGGGTGAGAAAGTTAGATTACTGAAAAAACTTTCCAAAGAAAATCCGGAGGCGGCTGTTCATTTGCAGCATATTCAAGATGTAACGTTAATTTCTAGGGATGATCTGGATGTAAGCGGTCATTTTAATAGGATTGAAGGATACGACATATCCCATTTTGCCGGCAAAGAAGTGTATGGTTCAATGGTAGTGTTTACGAGCGGCCAGCCGGACAAAAGCCAGTACCGGTTGTTTAAAATAAAAACGGTAGGTAATAACGACCTAGACGCGTTAAAAGAAATGTTAGAACGAAGGCTTAAGCATACGGAATGGCCAAAACCGGATTTGATTTTAATTGATGGCGGGAAGCCACAGATAGATTATTTAACCAAGACCATGCAAGAGTTTCAGGTAAAATGTTTATGGCTTGGACTATCAAAATTAAACGGTGATCATCTGGTATTCCCGGCAGGAACAAAAAATGTGTTCAAGGATTTGGCAGAGAGTATAAAAAGAACTTTGCAGCAGGTACGGGACGAAGCGCATCGATTTGCCAATAAGGGTCGAAGCCAGAGGTATTTTAAGGATAATTTAAGATAATTAAATCAGTGCACTGCTCCACTAACAACCCCTCCCTGTATATTGACAAGCGGGGTATTTTGTGGTATGTTATTTTGTCCTTTTCGGAGGACCTGCTTTTTCCGGGCAGTCTCAGCAGCGCATAAAATTTTATAAAATATTAAAAGCACTTGACAAAGCACCTGTAAAAAATTTGGGGTAACAATTTGTGTGTTGTGTATGACGTTTGTTGTGTGATGGTTTTGTTGCGCAAGCGCTGCCGTAGAACAACCGGAAACAACCTGCTCCCTATGCTGTCCATGAGCTAGAGGAGTCTGCCCCACATGAGGTGCCACCATGATGTTTGCGCCCTGTTACTTGGCTGATCAATTCGGCCAGGGATTCAATGCGACTGAAGCTGAACACTGGCTGGCCGTACGTGGCCTGCTCCTGATGTGGATCCGAGATGCTGAACCTGGAAGGGATTGGTATCAGCATCTTTCTCGTGCGGCCAATGAGGTGAACAGGATCCTCCGACTGTTGGGTGTTCAAGACCCCAAGAAGGCCGCCCGCCCGCCCGCCGAACTGTTCGGCCACTACCACGACGAGGTGTCCAAGCAGTGGGATTGGCTGTACCAGCTGGCTCCGTCCGGCTGGGGTCGCTAAAGACGACCGGTGATTGCCAGCGCCTTAATCTGGCAAGCGACCGAACGAGCGCCTCTCGTTCATAGTCCAAAAACAGTCTTTGTAATCAAAGGCTGTTTTTGTTTTACTGCTATTAGTTGATACCTGTTGACAGGCTTGAGAAACTGCTTGTACTATAAATAATTATTTGCTCTTTAACATTAGGATATCACTTAATATAATGGATTTGGGATTTGAGTGTAGTTTTTAACTACGCTTTGATCCCGAATTCATTCTGAAACCCCGGAGGCCCCATGCAGAATTCAGACCTGAAGACTCGGTTCAGAAACGCACTTGTAAAGCAGTTCCCAGATCGAGAAGATCTCTACGCGTTATGGGATAGCGGAGATCTACAAGGTCTGCGACAAGCTCTTCAAAATGATGTTCAGGATCATGAAGAGAAGGCTGCTAAGAAGTATCAGCACGATCGGCCAGCGTTTGCGTTTATGCTTGAAAAGCATATGGCGGAGGAATCTTCGTAGCCACCGAAGGTTCAGGATTCAAGATGGGGGAACCTCTTTTCGTTTCGTGATGTCCGGAGAATGGTGTAGATGCCATTCTCCTCCGTATTAAACTCGTCAAGGTTTGATAGGTTTAATACGGAAAGAATCATCTAACGCTTGACTGAAACACTATATTTTGCTACTAATTACTTTGAATATTTTGGACTTGGAATTTAAGAGTATCTGAATTAGGTATTTTAAAATTCCAAGTCCATGTCAACGAGTCCGCCGGTTGACACCTCAGCCGAGGTTTCTGCGGATTGTTCCAAAATTGCGGGGGTTTGCAATGAAGAACGGATCCATGACTCGCGGTCAGCCTGGTAAGTTGCGCGCGGGTATGAGGGCTTTGCTCCAAGATGCCAAGAAGTACCTGCCCGGATACGAAGATCTTCACCAGGCGCTTGCCTGCAACAACATCAAACGGGCGCGAGAACTTCTTGATGCGCTCAGGGCAGTAGGGAGCGGAACTGCGCTCTATTTGCCAAAAGAGCGAAACGGCGTACCAGCGCCGCAACTTGTAACCACAAGGAGTAAGCTGCTGGCCCGACTGACTCAGGCTCGCATAGCTTATGGCCTATACCTACGGCTACAGAGCCAGGGCTAGGATAAATGGTGGTTTGGCAGTATTTGAGGGAACGGTAGAGGGTACGCCGTTCCCGCCTCATGACTTGACAAAATAGTGCCTGTTTAGTATAATTTAGTTAATAAAATTTAACGCAAGCCCTCCCAATTTAGAGGCGGGCACCTATTCTGGCAAAGCCCGGAAAGGATAAAGAGCTTTTTTTGTTTATATATGAGCTAAAGCCCATATATACTCACTGCTCGCAATAAGTTAAATACATTTAATTTATTGACCCACTCATTTCAAATATGGAAGATTTTAAAACACTTTTGCAATCTCATCCGCTTACCATCCCTAAAGAAGGGGATGTAGTTAAGTGTAAAATTATCTCTATTGATAAAGGCGAGGTGCATGTAGATATTGAAGGTTTAACCGTTGGCGTGGTTCGCGGGCGTGAATTGTTTGCTGAATCCAAAGAATATACCAATTTAAAAGTGGGCGACGAAGTGGAGGCCACCGTGTTGGATTTAGAAAATGAAAATGGTGAAATGGAATTATCATTCCGAATTGCCGGTTACCAGCGCGCTTGGAACAATGTTAAAAAATGGATGCAGGACAATATCACTATCAAAGCCAAAGTTTTGGCTGCCAACAAAGGCGGTCTCATGATGCAGGTAGAAGGCTTGGGTGGTTTTATGCCAGTTTCCCAACTTAACCCGGATCATTATCCAAGAGTAATGGGCGGCGACAAAAATCGCATTTTGGAAAAATTGCGCGAACTGATGAACAAAGAATTAGAAGTAAAAGTAATTGATGTTAATGAAAAAGAAGAAAAGCTGATTGTTTCCGAAAAAGCTGTTTGGGAAGATTCTCAAAAAGCCGTACTGGAATCATATAAAGTGGGCGATACCATAGAAGGAGAAATCAGCGCCCTCACTTCTTTTGGCGCGTTTGTAAAGTTTGGTCAGGATTTAGAAGGGCTAGTGCATATTTCCGAAATCGCTTGGCAGCGCATTGATCACCCGAAAGATATTTTGAAAGTCGGAGACAAAGTAAAAGCTCAAATTATTCAATTAGACAGATCCAAGATTTATTTGTCCATCAAGCGCTTGGTAGACGACCCTTGGAAATCTGTGAAAGACAAATACAAAGTAGGCGATAAGGTAAGCGGTAAGATTTTAAAGATTGAACCATTTGGACTTATGGTTGCGCTGGACAAAGACATCCATGGCTTGGCTCATATTTCCGAATTGGCCGACGAAGGCATTAGTAACTTGGCCGACAAATTCAAGGTTGGTCAAAGCACTGATTTTGAAATTGTTTCCTTGGAACCGCCGGAACACCGCTTGGGCTTAAGACTATACGGAGTAAAGGGTAAGGCAAAGAAGACTGAAGAGAAAAGCCCCAAAGGGGTCCCTTCGGGAGAAGAGAAGAAAGAGAAAAAGTCCGAAACTGAAGCTGATAAAAAAGAATAATCTAAGAAGGCAGACTTGAAAAAGTCTGCTTTTTTGGCTAATTGTAGAGCTTGATTTTTTTATTAAAATAGAGTAAGATTCCTTAATAATTTTGATCTATACATATATGCGAAACTTCTTAAAAAATTTCATTTTTGTATTCGTATTTTTGTTTTTGGTGGCCGCGGTTTTAGGTTATGTTAGAAGTGAAAAAAACAAAGGTCCGGAAGTTGTTAGTATCACCAAAATGGTGGAGGAAATTAACGCCGGCCAGGTAAAAACGGTAATTATAAAAGGTGATACCTTGAGTTTGCAGCTGAAAGATGAAAAGGCAAAGTTGCAGGAAGTGCAAAAAGAGCAAAATGGCACTTTTGGCGAGATTGTAAAAAATTACGGAGTTTCCAGTTCGTCTTTGGCGCAATTATCCGTAGAAGTAAAAACCGATAGTTCCTGGAAATTCTGGGTTGGTAATTTGTTGCCGGTACTATTACCCCTTATTATTTTTATCCTATTCTTTTATTTCATGACTCGTGGCGTACAGGGTATGAACAATAAGGCAATGGGTTTTGGCCAGAGCAATCCACGTCAGACCAATCCGGACGATAAAAATAAAAAGACGTTTGCCGATGTAGCGGGCGCCAAAGAAGCCAAACAAGAATTGGTAGAAGTGGTAGATTTCCTTAAAGATCCAAAAAAGTTTACGGAAATGGGCGCGAAGATTCCTAAGGGCGTGTTGCTTGTAGGTACTCCAGGTACGGGAAAAACACTGCTGGCCAAAGCCGTGGCTGGAGAAGCCAACGTGCCATTTTTCAATATGTCTGGCTCGGAATTTGTGGAAATGTTTGTGGGTGTGGGCGCATCTCGCGTTCGTGATCTTTTTAGCAAAGCCAAAAAAGAAGCTCCTGCAATTGTATTTATAGATGAAATAGACGCAGTCGGACGCCGCCGCGGCGCGGGGCTTGGCGGAGGCCATGATGAAAGAGAGCAAACTCTCAATCAAATTCTGGTAGAAATGGATGGGTTTGAACCAAATCTGGGGGTAATTGTAGTTGCGGCCACTAACCGTCCGGATGTGCTTGACCCGGCGCTCCTTAGACCCGGACGTTTTGACAGACGCGTAACCCTGGATTTACCGGATATCAAAGACCGTGAAGAAATTTTAGGCATTCATGCCAAAAATAAACCGCTTGAAGCCGAAGTGTCGCTGCGAAAAATAGCTGAACG
>CAZUFD010000012.1:0-34675 GCA_964619625.1 uncultured Gammaproteobacteria bacterium
CTTTTTTTACTACCACCATTGATTGCGATACTCCAAAATATTTTGCCAAAGCTCTACATATACCTTTGTTAGCCAATCCATTTTGCGGCGGCTCTTTTACTGACACGACAAAATGCGTTTCATCTATTTTTTCTACCTTATCCTCGTACGAGTTCGGCTTGGCTTTTATAAATATTTTCATAATCGAAATGAGTGAATAGAGTGACAAGCTTGCTTGATCACTCTTGAGCGAATGAGTTTATACCTTCAGTATAGGTTAAGAAAATGCTACCCATTAAAATCCAAAATAAAAATGCCAGGTCATTTTTAAAATAAGGCACATCCACCAACCCATGCACCACCAAAACCGTAAGCGCCGCCATCAACCCCGCGCCAATTATTTTATCGGTCCGCCTAATTTTATTGGATAAATAAAAGGCGTACCCTAATATAATAACTGCCGCCAGCATGCCTAATAATCCGATTTCCGTCCAAAAATTCAAAAAAATATTATGGGGATAGATAAGTCTTTCCATAACATACTTATCATAATACGGCTTCTGTACTTTGCGGAAAAACTGGCGTACACCGGTGCCCAAAACAAAATTCTTTGGCGACTGTTTTAAAAATGTCCAGGAATACCCCCAAAGCCGCAGACGATTTTGATTGGCTTGATCTTGGAATAAAACCGCTTGCCGCATGGACGGCACAAGCAAAGAAAAAACTATACCAGCTATGGCTGCAGCCACGGCTATTTTTTTATAGCCAATGAAAAATATAAATACAAGCATTCCGGCTCCTAGTCCAATCCATGCGCCCTGGGATTTGGTAAAAATAAGCGCGGCTAGCGATAATAAACAAATCACGCTGGCCAGCCAAAAATTTCGGTTTCTTTCCCTCCGCATCTTATAAATAATAAATAGCAAAATCATCGCCAGCGGGGCCAGGTATAATCCTACGGCATTGGGCGAAGAATAAAAAGCGGTCACTCGACGGGTTGCCTCGCTAGCCCACTCCGGCGTGGCAATGCCCCAGCCTGTAAATTTTTGCACGATCGCGTAAAGACTAATGCTTAAGGTAGAAATCGCTAGGGCGGAATTTAAGTCGTAAATACTAATCTGCCTGCCCACCAAAATCAAGAAAAAAATCATCGGCTCCAAAAAATAGGCGCGCCATTCCCCTAGCGATGGTATGGGCATATCGCTGACAAAAATACTAACTATAGAAGAGATAAAAAACATGGCGGCGGCCGCAAAAAATACTTTGTGTTTATAAACTAATTCCGTAATTTTTTTAAAATCTTGCCGGCTATATTTAATGAGCCAAACCAAAAACAAAGCTCCAAAAGACAATTCCAAAACTGTGGACGGAAAAACTATTTTTTTAAAATAAAAAACCTCAAAACGAATGAGGTAGGACGGCAAAAGCAAAATAAATAAAAAAATGGCTAAGCGGAAATTCTTCCATGCCAAATATGAAAAAAATAAAAAGTAAACTAGGACAAAAAGCAACATGTTCACAACTCTAAATAACTCCCGTACTATAACAAGAAAGCAAAAACCTGTCTATGTAACTTAATGCCCCGTTATGTGTTTATTATTATTGATAGAAGTTATAAAAATTGATACCCTACAATAGTCTGGTTTTAATAAAAACTTCATGAAATACGCATTGTTAAAAAAATCCACACTACTGCTCGCAGCGATTAGTTTACTTTTGGCTAATATTAGCATAGCCGCTCCTGACAACAACCGAGAACAGCTGGAAAATGAATTGCAGGCAATCGAATCTCAAATTAAGGAATTGGAAAAGCAAATCAGCGTTACCAAAGGCGAAAAAAATACTTTGGCCAATAAAATCAAACAGCTTAAAGCCGAAGAGGCTAGGCTGCGCCTGGAAATTAAAGCTACGAATGTAAAAATAGAAGACTTGGAACAAAAATTAGTAAAAACCTCTAAAGCCATAGATACAAACAAGTCAAAAATCGCGGGATTACGGATAGGATTAGCTAAAATGATCCGAACATTGCAGCAAAAAGATGAACAGATGTTTTTATTAAATATTTTGGTTGAAGACGGACTAAGCGAAGCATTCGTAGAAGCATCAAATTACGAGCGGCTGTCCGCTTCCATAAACGATTTGGTACAGGAAGCAAAAGGAATACAAAAACAATTAAACCAGCAACAAATTGCCTATGAGGATCAGCAAGACGATGCCGAGAAACTGTTACATGTAGCCAGGATCCAGCAAGGCGCTTTGGGCGGAAAACTACAGGAACAAAATCAACTACTGGAACAAACCAAAGGACTGGAACTTACTTATCAAAATCTCTTGAAGGACAGTAAAAAACAAGCCGCTGAAATCCGAAGCCGTATCTATGAACTCTTGGGTGTTGGCAAGCAGATCACTTTCGGACAAGCGGTAGAAATTGCCCAGGCCACCGACAGACAAACTGGCGTATCCGCGGCTTTTCTCCTTGCCATTCTTACCCAAGAATCAAATCTGGGTAAAAATGTTGGCACCTGCAATCGCCCCGGCGATCCACCGGAAAAAGGCTGGCGTGTTATTATGAAACCAACGCGCGATCAAGAACCATTTGTAAAAATTACGGAGGAACTAGGACGTGATCCCGATGTTACACCAGTATCATGCCCAATGAAAAATAAGGATGGCTCCCAACTTGGCTGGGGAGGCGCTATGGGTCCGGCTCAATTTATTCCTTCTACTTGGATGGGCTACAAAGACAAAGTAAGTGCCATTACCGGCAAAAGTCCGGCTGATCCCTGGGATATACGAGACGCGTTTATGGCCGCGGCACTACTCTTAAAAAATAACGGCGCCGATGGCACCCGTGACGGCGAATGGAAAGCCGCCATGCGCTACTTCTCCGGCGGTACCAACCTTCGTTACCGCTTCTACGGAGATAACGTTATGGCGCAAGCTGATAAATATAGAGAAGATATAGAAGATTTAGAATCCTAAAAAATTACTTCTTCATCAGTTTATACAGATATTTGGCTAGGACATCGGTTTCAATATTTACCAAATCCCCTTTTTTGGTGTTTTTAAAGTTAGTATTTTCTATCGTATAACTAACAAGCGATACCGTAAACCAATCACGACCTGTGTCTACCACGGTTAAACTTACCCCGTCTACGGCCACCGAACCTTTGTCGGCAATAAACTTCATAAATATTGCCGGCAATTTAAATTTCAAAATTTTTGATTCAACGGAATCATGCCGCGTAACGTCATTTGAAACGCGGCGCTTAAACTTTACAGATTTAATCTCTACCACTTTTGCCACCGTATCCACATGTCCTTGCACTAAATGACCGTCCAACATGGTATTTATGTTTAGACTGGTTTCCAAATTTACCAGAGTCCCTTTTTTATAATTTTTTTTTGTTTTCTTTTTAATTGTCTCCGGCATCCACTCCACTAAAAAACTATTCTTATCAAAACTTTTTACGGTGGAACATACGCCGTTTATAGCAATGCTCTGCCCCAACTCTACGGGCCAATTTTTTTCTTTTTTAATAGACGCAAATAAACTATTATTCTTAGAATAAATTTTTTCAATCGTGGAAGTTTTTTTAATAATGCCCGTAAACATAACTTATAGACCTAGATTTTTTATATATGTAATATCCTCTGCAATCTGCGCTTTTAAATCTTCTGTATTATCAAACTGCTTTGAATCTCTAATCTTTTCTCCGACTTGCACCTCCAGAATTTGTCCGTATAAATCCCCGTCAAAATCTAAAAAATGCACTTCAAACAAATTGCCGCCCGGATAAATAAATATGGCTCCCAGATATTCTTTATCGCCGATCTTTGATTTGCCAAAATAAATTCCACCGTCCATTGTTTCTGACAAAATAATATTAGCCGTGGGAAATCCAAGTTCCCTACCTTTTTTGCGTCCTTCTATCACTATACCAGAGACAATTTGCATACTATTTTTTAATTTCTAGCGGAGCGACGCGCGCTACTATACTAATAGCTAAGGCCAAAATAACAAGATTTTTTATTATATACTGCCCCTCCATGGTCGGTACAAAAAATCCTTGCCAAGTAAGGCCGCTAAGAAATACCAAGGGCAGCGAAGTCATAACCATATGCGGCAATATGAGCAGCAGGGCAAGTTTCTCTAGACGAGGAATAAGAAATGCCATACCAATAGCCATTTCATATAGAGCAAAAACTATAATAAATTGATTAAAAGTAATAAAGGGAAGTGTGCGTTCCAACAAACTTTGAACCATCGGATTTGCCGGGCTAGTTCCAAAAATTTTTAAGATGCCAAACCAAAAATAAACAACAAAAAGCGCGAACCGAGAAAATGGCGCGTTAATCTTTCCAAAAAAATCTCTGGCGGCCGAATCAAATTTCACAATAATTTCTTTCATACAGCTATTTCTTTTTCTTTACACTATGTTTAAAAAATGGAAATGTGTCGCGCATCTTTTTAATGAAGGCGCACTTCCAATTACAAAATGCTTGACCACTCTTACTCAGACATTTTTCGCAACAAATAAAGTGGTCGTGACAGCTTGGCTGAGAGCAATTTACAAAATGTTCGCTACTCACCCCGCATTTTCGGCATTTCCCTACTACCACAGGCTCTTTATCGGGAGTATTAAAACCCATAGTTACGCGGCCATCAAAAACATAGAGTTTGCCCAAAAAATCTTCGTTTGGATATTTTTCCATATAGCTTACTATGCCGTTGTGCAACTGGTATACATCTTTGAAGCCGTGTTTAACCAGAAACCCAGAGGCCTTCTCGCAACGCACGCCACCGGTACAAACCGTAACCACTGTTTTGTCTTTTAGGTGCGCAAGTGTTGGCAAGATTTTTGGTAGATCACGAAAATGTTTTAGTGGCGGCAAAATTGAATCCTTAAAAAACCCAACCGAATGTTCATAATCATTGCGCATGTCTACAATATAAAATTCTTTGTCGCCATGAATCCATTTATGCAATTCTTCGGCCGACAAATATTTACCCGTAACTACATTCGGATTCACATCATCTTCTCCCAAATGCGCGCTCACGATTTCGGTGCGTGATTTTACGGATAATTTAGGGAAGGCATGACCTGTGCCTTCGCTTCTTTTAAAATTCATGTCGGCAAACCTTGGATCCTTAATTGTTTCATCAATATATTTTTGAGTATTTTCTTTTAAACCCTCTACTGTTCCGTTTATGCCTTCTTCGGTAATTATTATTCGTCCCTTTAATCCTAACTGTTCGCAAAGTAGTTTTTGTTTATCACAAAATTCATCCGGGTCGGAGATATGCACGTATTTATAATATAAAAGAATTTCGTAATTATTCATATTGTTAAACTACTACAAACAATAATAATATCAACAGTCCCAGGGCAATCCGATAATATCCGAATATTTTAAAGTCGTGTGTTTGAATATAACGTAAGAAAAATTTAATAACGGCCCAAGCAGTTAAAAAGGCCGCGATAAATCCAACCGTCAAAATTATAAACTCATTTCCGGTCATGGTAATACCGTGTTTCCATAAACTATACACCGAAGCGGCTAACATCGTAGGGATAGCTAAAAAGAAAGAGAACTCCACCGCCGCCGAGCGGCTGACGCCAAGCAGCATGGCGCCAATAATTGTCGCTGCGGCGCGTGAAGTGCCCGGAATCATAGCCAAAGATTGGCATAAACCAATATAAAATGCGGTAGGATAAGAAATGTCTTTTACGGATAAGATGGGACTAGCGGCAGCCTGTCTTTTTTCTACTAAAATTAAAATAATACCGCCTAATACCAAAGCCACGGCCACCACCAGTGGATTAAAAAGTTTTTCTTCAATGAAACCGCCAAATAAAGCGCCTAAAACTAGAGCCGGCACTACCCCCGTTATTGTTTTATGCCAAAGATTAAAAATTTTAGGTCTCTCAACCCGGTCTTTGCCAAATGGCCAGAGTTTTTTCCAAAAAATTATAATTACTGCCAAAATTGCTCCGAGCTGTACTACCACATCAAACATAACCGTAAATGACGGCTTAAAACTAAGCCACTCATTTACCAAAATCAAATGGCCGGTAGAGGAAATCGGCAAAAATTCGGTAATTCCTTCCACCACCCCCAAAATAATAGATTTTACAATATCCAAAAACATAATTATTTCTCCTTGGGTACAAATTTAAGCGACAGGGAATTTACGCAGTGACGGGTATCCTTGGGTGTGTAACCTTCACCCGTAAACACGTGCCCCAAATGTCCGCCGCAGGCAGCGCAGGTAATTTCCGTGCGCATACCATCAACATCCAAACTCTTTTTTACAGCTCCGGGAATTTCCTGGTCAAAGCTTGGCCAACCACACCCAGAATGAAATTTACTATTTGAAGTATAGAGCGGTGTATTGCAGCGACGACAAAGATACGTTCCTTCTACAAAAAAATCTTCGTACTCACCGGTAAACGGCGCTTCCGTGCCTTTATGCTCAATGACTCGCTCCTCTTCGGGAGTTAATTTATTAAGCTGCATACATCTATATTATATAAAAAATACCCGCATACACTATCACCTGACAGGGGAAAATGCAACTCCCAACCTATGATTTTAACCCATTTTTAGGGTATTTTTTCTAAGTTCTTTTTTAATCGCCAGATAATCAGGCACGGTCCTTTTTACCAAATCCCAAAATCTACGGGAGTGGTTGAGTTCTTTCAGGTGGCACAATTCATGCACAATAATATAATGTACGATTCTTTCGGGTAGCAGCGCGATTTTATAGTTAAAATTTAAATTACCTTGTTTGGAGCAGCTTCCCCAGCGGGTCTTCTGATTTTTTATGGAAATACGCCGCCATGTAAAACCGTAAAACTGATTAAAGTGGTTCATTTTATCTCTGGCTATTTTTTTAGCCAAAGCTTTATATTTCAAAAATTCAATCCTTGAACTTCTCTTTACTAGCGGTGGTGGTAAAGAAATAAAATGATCAATCTTTTCCAAAATCCATTTGGATTTATGCAGGATAAATTCCTCAATAACACGAATAGTTATATACCACGGCGCGGTTACCACCACACTTCCGCCATGATAAACAGCTAGGCGCAAATGCTTGGCTTTATTACTTATCTTTAAGGTATAAGGAATATTTCTTTTCTGGATTTCAATTTGTTTCTGCATAAGAACTCATTACAAAAACTCCCCGGATTGATGACTCCATAATTTGGCGTAAATTCCGGGCTGCTTGATTAGTTCTTCGTGCGAACCGTCCTGCACTATCTTGCCGTGATCAAGCACAATAATACGATCTAAATGTTTAATTGTAGACAAACGATGGGCAATAACCAAAGCTGTTTTGTTCTGCATTAGTTCCCGTAACCCATCCTGAATATATTTTTCTGATTCCGAATCAAGGGAGCTCGTAGCTTCATCCAGGACCAAGATATGAGATTTTTTAAGCAGAGCTCGAGCAATCGCCACACGCTGGCGCTGGCCGCCGGAAAGCTTAATGCCTCGCTCACCTACCATGGTTTGATATCCTTGAGGTAATGTAACAATAAAATCATGGGCATGAGCAATCTTGGCAACCCGAACAACATCTTCTTCTGAGGCAGCCTCATCTCCATAGGCAATATTTTCAAAAAGCGTACGATGAAACAATAATGGCTCTTGCGGCACATAGGCAATTGCCTGTCGTAAAGATTCCTGGGTCACTTTTTTAATATTCTGGCCATCAATGGCAATCTGCCCGGATTGCACATCAATAAACCGCAACAGCAATCGTGTAATCGTTGTTTTACCTCCGCCGCTTGGCCCGACAAGCCCCACTTTTTGATTGGCCTTAATATCCAAATTAAAATTCTGTAAAAATTCCGGCTTATCTTTTCCTTCATTATATTTAAAATTAATTCCCTTAAATTCTATCCGACCATTTTCCACGCGTAGCGTTTTGGCTCGGGAAGCGTCTTGCACAAGTGGCGAGTTAAGAAAAAGGTCCGTAAATTCAACCGCTTCACTGACTGATGATTCAAGATTACGGTAAATACGATTAATTTCCCAAAAAATACGCGTGAGTTGCGAGTAATAAGAAAAAATTACAAGCATGGCTCCGGGTTCTAAGTGTAATTTTTGAGCGAACATAATCGCAAAAACAAGCCCCATAACATTTGTGCCTACATACAAGGGTGATATCACCGTATCAAACCGAAAATTTTGAAAGTCGGCCGCTTGTTTAAATTTAAGAGCATAATCATTAATATGTTCAGCCAGAACTTCCAATTCTCGTTTTTCTTTGGCAAATGATTTTATAGCCAACATATTGGTCAGCGAGTCCGACAACCTGCCGACCATTTTACTGCTGGCTTCATGCCGAGCCACGACCAAATGAGCTCTTTTACGAATAATGGGCACGGCCACAATCACTACTATGATCAAACAAACAATTAAGATAAGCGGTATAAGCGGAGAATAACGCCACAAAATTATCACCGCAAACACTATGGGAAAAATTTCATTTAAAATATTAAAGGCGAGCGTGTCGGTAAATGCTTCAAAACTTCGGATATAAGCAGTGGCTTTTTTAGATAAAGATCCGACAAAATGATTAGTATAAAAATCATATTCTCGCTCAGCCAAACGGCGAAAGGCAGTTTTACCCAAATCTTTCATCCCCTCCGCCTCAACTTTAATAAGAAAATATAAACCTACACGCCACAGGCCCTCACCCAAGAGCCAAAGTCCCGCAAATAGAGCAACATACCGAACCGTTGTATCAATAGATAGATTATTTTGGGCCACATACAAATTTATAAGCTTGGCCACAACGAGCGGCGGGACGAAAAAGATAAGAATAGTACCAACAGCCGGCATAAAAAAAGCCGGGATCGCATACCAAGAGCGTATTTTGTATTGCTGCCAGTAATCAAACAAGACCTGACGAACCGAGGCGGAAAATAGAGTTTTTTTCATAAGTACTATGAAACTTTATATCATAATCATATACCAAAAAACAGTCGTTGTAAAAAATACATTTGGATGAGTTGTTTTTTTTCATAAATATAAATTGCCCTGAACTTTGGTCCAGGGCAATTCTGTTTATGTATAAAAAACTACTGATTTTTATTATCTATTTTAAATATTTTATGAAGCCAGCACCAGCCCCAAAAACTTTCAAACAAAGCTATCCAGGCTACCACCGTAACAGCTAAATTAAGCCACCCTGAATAAAACTCCGGTCTCCATGGTCCTAGCCACCAAAAAGCCAAGGCAAAACGTAAAATACGATCTAATTTACCTAAATTTTGAGCCATAAAAAATGATTAATATGTTTAAACAAATTACCGACCTTTAGGTTATTATATCATTTTTTCCAAAGAAACTACTCTGGATAACAATAATAATATATTGACAAACGATAAATAATTGAGTAAACTACACCTATAATCATTAAATACTCATTTTTATGAAACGAGGCTCAACAATATTTCTTCAGGTGGTCATTGTGCTCATCGGAATCGTGGCGCTGGCGATTATGATTCGGTTTCCTTTAACAGAAGGGAGAGCCGAAAATTTAGACTTGTTTAGTATTTATGCGGATCCGTTCATTATATATGGGTACTCGACATCCATCGCATTTTTTGTTGCATTGTATCAGGCATTTAAACTGCTTGGATTTATCGGACAAAACAAAGTATTTTCACTAAATTCTGTGAAGGCACTCCGGAATATAAAATATTGCGCGATTATACTGAGCATCTTGATTGTGCTCGCAGGGCTATATATAAATATATTTCATGCTAAAGATGATGATCCGGCAGGTTTTCTTGCTATCTGTATTGTGACTACTTTTATTTCTATCATAGTTGCTACGGCCGCAGCGGTGTTTGAAAAAACTTTACAAAGCGCCGTGGATATAAAATCAGAGAATGATTTAACCGTATAAAAATATGGCAATTATCATAAACATCGACATAATGTTGGCGAAACGAAAGATGAGCGTCACCGAACTTGCTGAAAAAGTCGGCATCACCATGGCCAATATTTCCATATTGAAAAACGGCAAGGCAAAAGCGATTCGCCTCTCAACACTAGAAGCTATCTGTAAGGCTTTGGAGTGCCAGCCTGGGGATATTTTAGAATACAACCGCTGAAAGCGAGCGGTGGTCGCATGACCGCAACCGTGCGTAGCCGAGCAGTGGTCGGATCGCCATAAAAAGCAACTTAAAACCCAAGCACTTCATTCACAAAGATAACCTGTACTTTTCTGCCCATCATTGGGTTTTCGCCTTTGAAAATTACAATTTTATTATCGGCTGTGCCCACACCGTATGCCTGGTACGACCGTTCATCTTCCAAAGGCTTTACATATTCTTCCAAACGGCTAAAGGCATCGGCTAGAGTTGGCGTAATTTTTTGCGCGCCCACCACAAAGATAAGGTTAGGAGAAGTAAAAACAATATGCGGCAACTGGCTACCGGTGTTGGAGGCAATAAGCAATTCTCCGGTTTGAGCCAGTGCATGCACACTGCCCAAATAATAATCCGAGAGCACCGCTTGCTTGCGAAGCATCCCCTGTTTAGCCTGGTCTTTTTCTGCCAAAATGCCTTCGTGCAAATTGTTCCAGCCATGAGCGCCGGATTTTAAGTATTCCACAAAACCAATTTGCTCCAAGGTGCGAGAAGAACCATTCATCACCGATGCGCCAGCCGGAATTAATTCTTTTATTTTTGCTAGCGCATCAGCGCCGCTCTCTACCATAAATCCTTCTATATTTCTTTTACCAAGCGCTTCTATAGTTTGTTGTACGATTTCTTTAGTTGCCAGTTCATTATATTGCATATATGAAGAGTGAGAGAAAAAATTAAATGTGTTTAATTTTTTCCGAGCGAATGAAAATACATGCGGTTTTAGCACGACCTCATTATTGATTGAAGGATTTAATTGTCATTTCTTTTTCCCATAGCTTTCTTACTGTTTCAGTATGTTTGGCAGTTCCCGCCTCTCGCAAACATCGCACTTTTTTTACAAACATAGCATGATACTTTTCAAATTGCTTTGGGTTTTTAAGTGCCTGCAGCGCCTGCTGTAGAGAAATACGTTCTTTTTTCTCTATAAAAGTTTTATCCAAATATCTATTAGAGGATATATCAAAGTCTACTGGCACAATACTTAGTTTAAATCCTTTGCCAAAAATTCTTTTAACTAATGCGGTTACGCGTTTCTGGCGAGTCTGCTCGCAAAACACCGCAATAGCACCCTTGGATAATCCGCGGTCAGAAATAATATTTTTACTATTAATAAAATTCTCTACCGTTGAAAGTGCTCGAGTTTCCAAAACAAAGCGCCACTGCTTTATAATTTCTTTTGCCACCCGATTTTGTTTAGCAAGGGTTGTAAAAAAACGCTTCATCTCTCCAGCTTCGGTTCTTCTATATGGCTTAAAACAATCAGTTTTACCGCCGGATAAAATAATTAACGGATTAACTGAATTATTTTTTTGTGTAATATCAAAAATTCTATTAAAAACTGTTTTTAAATAAAAATTATAGTTTTCATCTTTGGTGATATCTTGAGGGATACCATATCCACAAACAATAAAGATATAACTCATACTAAACTTGGATTAAAGTGCGGAGAGGGTGGGATTTGGCTTCACCTCTCACTCGCTTCCGCTCGTTCGGGTTAGCCACCGCCTCACGGTCGCACTCGCCCACCTGCGTCGTGCGACATCGCTCCGGCGTTCAAATCCACCACGCAAGCAAAACTGTTTGCTTGCTCTTCCGCTCATTTCATTCGCGGAGAGGGTGGGATTTGAACCCACGAGGCCTTTTGGGCCTACCGCTTTTCGAGAGCGGCACTTTCGACCACTCAGACACCTCTCCATTGTTTTAACGTGCCTATCCTAACATGCCGAAGACGAATTTTCAATTAGGGCCTATTGTCTAAACTTGCCCAAAGATATAGAGAAGCACAGGTTCTGTGTGGCTGCCATTTGCTAGAGAGTTGCTTCAGCTTTGCTGGGCTCGGATCTTTGCGCAGACCATACACTTTCTTTACCCCATTGCGCAGACCCAAATCTCCAAAAGAAAATACATCCGGACGGCCAAGAGAAAAAATTAGAAACATTTCCGCAGTCCACCGACCGATGCCTTTTACCTTTACCAGCATTTCTACTATTTCTTCGTCTGTTTTTTTATTTATATGTTTAAAATCCAGCGAACCGTCTTCAAAACCAGCGGCGATATTTTTTATGTACGTTGCTTTAGAGCCGGACACTCCCACTGTTCGCAGCTCTGCATCACTTTTGGCCAATACTTGGGCTGGTGTTGGAAACTTTCCACCAGGAAACAAATCTTTAAAGCGTTTAAAGATTGTTGCAGCCGCTTTGCCAGAAAGCTGCTGGCTTATTATGGCGTCGGTGAGTGATTCAAAATAATTTTTACTGGGACGCAAAACATACGGCTCTACTTTGCCAAATAGTTTGGCCAGCATCGGATCTGATTTTTTTAAAAATTTTATAGATTCGTCTAAGTAGTTATTTTTGCCGGGCATATTTATATAAACAAGCTTGATACAAATTCTTCCAGCTCTACTTCCGATTTTGTCATATCCAAATTTTTAAAATCCACTCCCGTATTTGCGGCTACGCTATAATGCTCCTCGGGAAACGGAATTTTAAACTTTGCTTTCACCGTATCCATATTTATAAACCGACTCTTATCTTTGGCGGCTCTATCTATTACCCGCTGACGACAAATTTCTTTATTTAGCAGACAAAATACTACTTTAACTTCAAACTTATCTTTTAAACCACTTAAATTTCTAAAATTAAAATCGGAATGCCTAACGCCGATTTCTAAAATAGTATCTTGATTATGCAGAGCCAAATTTTCGTATAACTCTTCGTAGGCTTTGGCTGTGTGTTCATCACTCACCCTTCCGTTTTCATCTTTATATTTCTCTATGTACTTATAAACGTCTGCCGAGATTATGCTCGGATATTTTGCAATTACATTTTTTACAAGTGTAGTTTTTCCACAACCCACATGGCCACACAAAACTACTAGCTTTGGCATATTTATAATCGAAATGAATGAGTTAAGTGATAAGCTTGCTTATTCACTTACGAATGAATGAGTTTATATATTTATATATCAAGCTTATCTTTCACACTCAACCAAAATTCTTTGTCTTTTTTATGTGTAAGTAGATCTACAACTTCTTCTCTCTTTACCCATCTGGCTTCCGGATTATCCGGATCAATTGGTTGCAATTTCATTTGGTCGGTGCGAAACAAGAACATAGTTATATATTTTATTTCTGACTTATCTTCTTCATCTACGTTTTTGCCTATCTTATACCTGCTATATGTTCCCAGCTCTCCCAAATATTCTAGCTGGGTAATGCCCGTTTCTTCTTCTATTTCTCTTTTGGCTGCAGCCAAAACTTCTTCCCCTTCTTCTATATGTCCCTTTGGAAAAGACCAGGAATTGTAATTTTGATTTACTACCAAAATTACCCCGTCTTTGTTTAACACTATTCCGCCAGCGGTTTTGGATTCTTTCATATACGAAATGAATGAGGGAAATAGCCAATGAGATATTTATTATAGCTTGCGATTTATAAATATTGAACTTGGATATTTCCGAGTGAATGAGTATATATGGGCTTTAGCCCATATAAATTTAAATATTACTTGGCAAACTAGCCAGAGACTCATCTTCACGACAGTCCACAAATTTTGGCTCTAAATCTTTTTGTCCTTCTTTTTTTATCAAATGAAATTCATAGTATCCTGGTGTAAATTTCATTTCTCTACCACG
Source organism: uncultured Gammaproteobacteria bacterium (assembly GCA_964619625.1). Lineage (GTDB taxonomy): Bacteria > Patescibacteriota > Patescibacteriia > Magasanikbacterales > GWA2-37-8 > XYD2-FULL-39-9. Next base: position 13,788 of record CAZUFD010000012.1, read on the forward strand.
GCCAACATGAGGAATAGCCATGATTGTTTTATTTACCGCTTCTCGCAAAGCCACGCCGTCTGTTTCTTCACCATCTTCCCATGAATATTTAAATGAATCAGTGAATTGATCCCGCTTTACGGTAAATAACTTGCCATGTTTCTCCTCATCATGAATACCTTCGGCAATTATTCCCTGAGCGCTTTCACTCTTGACCGGATCGCTTTTGGTTATTTCCGCCAGTATTCCGCCTTCTTTATTTACTATAATATTGCCGCCATACTCTTCCGGCAATGTTTCGGAGATTGCTATATCATAATTTTCTACTTCCAAATTATTTTTATTTATGGCTTCACTTACAAAATTCTCTATTTCATCGCTTTTTAAATTTCTTTTTCTATGCCTCATACCGCCTTTTCTTGGCTCCAGAAGTACGAACCAATCCTTATTTTTATCGGTCGGCAACATGCCGGTAGTATCTTTTAAAAAATCAGTTAAAGCGGCGGTTTTTAATTCATATCTAGGTAAATTTAATTCTTCCAGTTTTTTCCAACCATAAAATTTATCTCTTTTTAGAGCATTTACCATTGATGTATTTTCAACGCCAGCGCTTTCAAGGCCCTTCCCCCAACTTATCATGTTTACTTCTTTTGGCTTATGGGCCATATTGTTTTTTTAATTCTAAGTAGCTTTCAAAGACTGGGATTAAATTTTGCATAATATTGAATTGTCTAAAATCTTTTGGATCAATCCATATATAATCATCGTGATCTGCGCTCAACACCACCTGGTCACTATCAGCAAAACACTCAAAAAAGGTTGCTATAATTTGCCACTGCTCCCCACGCACCACGGGACGCCATTCATTTACAGAAAAGGGGCGACCTATTTTTATATTTTCCAATCCGGTTTCTTCTTTAATTTCACGCAGCAGGCTTTCATCAAACCTCTGGCCAGGTTCAACCCTTCCGCCCACCACGTCATACCGACCACTATTAGTTCCATCTACATACTTACCCGATTCTCTCAGCAATAACATCTTGCCATTATAGATGATAAAAGCCTTGGTGGCGGCGAAAATCTTTATATCTGACATACAGTTTAGTTAACAAAAATTATTTATTCAACAACCTCTTCTAAATCTTCCTCTCCAAGCTCTATTTCCGGAATTTCCTGATACGGTCCTCGGCGCTCTGGCGGCAACATAGTGCCAATTTTAGCCGCAACCGTATTTGCATCTTCCCTAAGCCTTTTAGTAACTCGTAAAAATTCCGCCTTTTCTTCAGAAGAAACTTTTTCTTTGTTAGCCCGTTTATTCATTACAATTTCAATAATAGAAACATCCAGTGGTAAAAGTTCTATAGGTGTCCCCACATGGTACGTACCCTTTCCTTTTTTTCTTTCTTTAAAAGCCTTAAATAATTCACCTGCACCTTCTAAACTAACAGATCCGCCTTCATACTCAAAGGCTCCGGGAATTATCTTAGCTCCCGTTTTGTGGGCTAAATATACGGGACCAATACGAGCGTCCAACATTTTTTCTGTGGTTGTAAATGGATGAATAGCAATCCACGGAGTTCTGCCCTCTTCAACTTTTTGGGCTACGTTATTAAAATCTTCCGGATCAAAAACCCCATGTTTTCCGTGTTTTGCTTTTTCATAAGACAAAGGAGAAAATCTATCTTTTCCAACTGCGGCAAAAAGTGCGCGTTGCGGAGTAAGTCCTTCAAATAATACTGATTCAGCAGTAATTTGCATGTCTAACATATCGCCCAGAGCCTCCACGGCCGCCGGAGCATCCAAATTGGAAAAATGGGATGCCGCCAGTACGTATTTGGCATCGGGATTGGCTTTTAATACGGCTTTCAACTCTTCCTTTCCCTGGACGGAAAATTCTTTACAAAACATGTCTATGGCTTTACCCATCCAATTGCGAAATTTTTCCGGTGATTCTCTTTTCTTTGGCTGTTCGGCCATAAAATCACCTCTAAAATGCTCCGACATAAGATAATATTTTATATATAAATCTTTGTATATACTATCTAAAAACAACCTGATTGTATAGCCGAAAATTCGCTACATTTCTACACATGGCTTTATTTTCTTTTTTAGTCTGGTAAGGGCCATGATTTGCTCGGTGGTAATACTGCTCAATCCTGGTTCACGAGCAATTTCCGGGTACATTACTTCATAAAAAGGCGGCATCATTGGTTCCAAGGCTTCAGCCAATGTAATTTGACGTGATAATTCAACTAATTGTGGCCAGGTATTTTTATTACCATACAAGATAAGATCAAGCCCTGTCGCTTGAGAAAGTATGCCGTTTTTATCCCCCAAAAACGCCACACTCATATCGCTGCATACTTCTTTTGTTTCTACTGGGCGGCACACTTCCAGGTTTTCCGTATCTCCAATTTCTGTCATCATTTTCACATAGGCCTCTTTCATAGATGTCAGATAACTGGGTTGAGAAAAACCGCCCATGCATTTCAGTCCATAGTAAAATGAGAGCAGTATAAATGTCAGAAGCATACTAGGAATTAGCTCCCCGGTTTGTAATTTTTTTAAAATTGCTTGCGTGTTTAGAGGCACGCGAAACGTACCATCGGTGCTTACCAGCTCATTCCCTTGCCTCCATAATTGTTTGCGATAATTTTGCCCTTTTGCTTTTGCCCAAAATAAATATGTTCCGTGGACATGGTCAGATGAAAATGCTCCTCTAATGCCAATAAAATTTTTATGCAGCAGCGCCTCAAATGTTGCATCTAAAATAATTTTTTCAATAATTGTATTTTTGCCAAGATGGTACGAAACGAGTAAATCACTAACCACGCTTTCTTGGTCTATATAAATAAGCTTGGGCAATTTGTGCGGAGTAAAAAATTTTTGCCACAAACTATAATTGGTTTGGGTAATTTGTTCGGAAAAAGTTTTGGCGCCAAGCGGGATTTCCTGATCATACACTCCATCAATTACATCTATAATTTTATCCGCGATTTCTTGTCGCACTTCTTTATTTTTTACCTTAGCACACAAATCTTTTTTGGTTCTATCCAAATCGTTTTTGGTATATGGTCTAAAACCATAAACAGTCGCGGCTCGATCTTTGGCTGGAAAAAAAGATGCATGATGTACTTTTTGATAGTTGCTGATATCGCTGTGAAATAATAAATCACGAGGAAATGAGGAGTTATTTAAAGAAACATTTGCGCAAGACAGCACAATAATATTTTGCCAATCCGGATCTGGAATTTGCGCATACGGCGCGGCCGCAACTATATTTGCATTTAAAAAAAACGGGTGGCAGATTGGCCCGTGATGATCGGCCGTTGAAACAACATAATATTTCTCTAGTTGCTTAGCAACGCTGTTTGCTATCTTATCTCCCAAAAGATTTTTTACTCGTTCTGATATTGTATGTATCAACTCTTGCTGGCGTTCCAAAACTAATGGACTTACTTGTACATGTTTATACTTTAAAGCATGATCAAACAGACTTGTACTGCCATTTTTATCAATAACTTCTTTAAGAACCGGCGTTTTTTCAAACACTTTTTCTTTGAGGCGAATAAAATCTTTGGATAATTTTTCTTCCGTATCACGCATAAACCGCGGAGTGTTATTAAAACTTTTCAATATTGCTTTCCACAAAGTCCCACAAGGGTTTGGCCACATTATTGGTTTCTCCTTCAACCGGATCATAATGCAAATTGATAAATGGCAAACCGTTGGCCTCTATGATTCCCCATTTTTGTTTGTGCGGATCCTCGCCAATATGTTCAATAATAAAATCAAAACCAATTATCGGATCACCTACTACCTGAGCCGCTTTTTCTATAATCTTTATAATTTCTGGGTGAGTACTGCTTGTTACTTCAGCCGCGCAACCGCCATAGTTAACACCTATTTTTTCGGTCAAATCTATAGTTTTGCCCGCCAGCAACACAGTCTCTAGCGTATAACCAAGCCGAGAAAGAAAACGCACGTGCTCATCGTGAATCTGCACATCCTTTATACCAACTGGTTTGTTTTTATTTTTTAATTCTACCAGCTGTGCAATAGTATTGATTCCATTACCCGTAATCCGAGGCGGATCACCGCGCAATACACCCGCAAGCTTTCCGTTTATAACTGTACCTCTATACACACTGCCAATTAAATGTTCTTCCAGAATCACCCAATGACACAGTTGTTTGGCAGAATCAAAAGCTTTTTTTAAATCTGCTTCATTATTAATATGCGTAGTCGTATGTCGTCCGCGCGAACCGAGCCGCGGTTTGATAATAACCGGCTTATCAAGTTCGTGGAATTTTTTAAGCAGCGGCTCAAATTTGGAAAAAACTCCGCCGCGGGCGGCTGGCACACTAGCCTTTTGCAATAATTGTTTAAGTAAAAATTTATCATCCAGCCACCACTCCGAACCATTGGGCGTACGCAGCGGCCGAGGCAAGCCGTTAAAATATATTTTTTTGCCCTTCACTGTTGCGCCATACAAATCTACTGGCCGGCCAAACACAAAAAAATTATGCATGGGTATGCCGCGCGCGATGGCTTCTTGCCATAATACCTTGCCTCGTTGATTTACGGTTTTGGTTGGATCGGTATTAACTTTTAATACTCCCAACAGCCGATTTATACCGATAAAAAGCCAAAGAATGGGGTCGGTAATAGCCGCGGCCAATTTTGATAAAAAACTTTTAGATAACCAACTATGCAGCGGCGTGGTAAATACATTGGTGGTTTGGCTAATCCAAGAGAGTATATGGGATGTTTGATTGTTGCCACAAGCCAAACAATATGGTTTATCTGACATAATAGGAATTTAATACTTTCATATAATATATGAAAAATCACTATCTGCAAATAGCCCGCGCTAAAGTAAAAACAGAGCTTTTTTAGCTCTGCTTGTACTATCTTTGATAAAATTAGTGGGCCAAATTACCTAACAAGATACCTATCACATAGGCAGCTGCGGCGGCAAAACCGCCCAGGAGCAGCATTTCTGTTCCGGCCCGATACCAGCTCTGACGAGTAAAAAATACTTTAAGAGTTCCCAAAACAAATAGGGTAACGCCAGTAAGAATACAGGCGGTAAAAAATGTATTTGTGGCAAAAAACGGAATAAACCGCGCGACTATATATACGAGCACGGGAATAGCGCCAAAAAATACAAAGGATCCAAATGTGACCAAAGCATTTTTTAGCGGCGATTCTTTGTCTTCCACCATGCCAAGTTCTTCAACCATCATAATGTCTACCCAGGCTTTTTCGTTTTTAGACAACGCTTCCACGGCCATTTTGGCATCCGCCTCGGCAATACCTTTTTCCATATACAACTCAACCATTTCTTGCTTTTCTCCTTCCGGATAATTACGCACTTCCCAAAGTTCGCGCTCACGTTCGGCTGCCATATATTCGTTCTCGGCTTTTGTACCCAAATAATCGCCAAAGGCCATGGATATGCCATCGGCAATCAGGTTTGCCACGCCCAAAATAAGCACTACACTCGTTGATAAATTCGCGCCGGCCACACCGGCTACAACTGCAAAAGTGGTAACGATTCCGTCAAGGCCGCCGTACACAAAACTTTTTAGATACTGGCCGTGTCCGCCTTGATGTTGCTCCGGAGCGCGGCCGCTTTCGTGGGCTTTTCTACTTGCTTCCGAATCGTTATGTCTAAAAGCTTTTCGCGCTTCATCTAAATTGCGGGTAATCATATAAAAACACTAAAATATTAGTGTTAATAGTATAACATGTGCTCTAAATATTGCTATACCTAAGGGCCGATTGTAATCGGAAACGAAATTGAAGCGTCATTTTCTGGGAGTCCGGAAGGATTGTCTTTCTTTAAAACAAGCGTGGCTGGCCCAGTATAGCCTCCGGGTACAGTGATAGTTGTTTGATAAGGCACAAAATCCGTGGTCATCCAATCTGCTTGGGCGGTGGCAAATGTATTTACCAGCACATTATTGCTCCCATCTAAAACTTGCACTGGGAACGATGCTTCAAAGTACCAATTGCCGCGAGCTTTTCCAGTGAGGGTAAAGATACTGCTAACTTTGGCTCCCACAGCGGGATTGTCTACCATAATCATGTCGCTAGTGGCTTTATTATAAGTAATCGTAGCCGGAATTTTTTCCACAAAGGTTGTACCATCCGGTGTTTTACACTGTCTAGGATAACTTTCCATGATCGGGAATCCGGCTTTGGCGCACTCTTCAAAAGAAGAAATACTAGTTACCACTGGCTGCGTTTTTTCTTCTTTGGGAAGGAAAAACCCTAACCAGACTATAATAGCGGTGAGTAGTAAGGCCAAAATTACGTATAAAACTTTATTATCTTTCATAGATTAAGGTGTTTTATTTCTCTTGTTAATATATTCGTCAATTAATCCGATAACTACCAAGATCAACCCGACTACCAAAGCCAACTGAAGTATGGCCGTGGCAATACTTAAGACAACTCCCAAAAGACAAAAACCAATAACCGCGCCGCCGATATACAGTAATAGTTTTGAAAATGTCATACACAATAAATTATAAAAGTAATATACAAATATTACCTTGGGATTTGAAATGTAGATTTTACACTTTTTATAAACCCTTCTTTTTCCAAACCGGAAAGAATCCTGCTGGCGGTAATACTATCATAATCCAGGATTTTTTCAATTTCTTTTTTTGTTCTTGGCTTTTCCAAGAGCGTCCGCAGCACTAACGCTCTTTTTTGACGAAATGAACCGATAAATTTTGACTGTTTGGCATAGTGAACGCTTTTGCGATTTGGGTTTACTGTCTTTTTGAGCAATACGCCATAATCAAACAAAGCCCAGTACCACTCTCGCGGGTTCTTCTTATCCAGCGTCGCTTCTACCAAAGGTAATATATCTTTGTCGCTTACCTGTTCTGTATCATTAAAAAAGAAATGTATAAATACCGAACGGACATTTGTTTCAATAAAAACCGTAGGAATATTCCAAGCAAAGGCCAATATATCGCCAGCCGTGGCTTTGCCAATTCCGGGCAGCGAAACCAGGGTATTTAAATCTTTAGGAAATGTACCATTAAAATCCATGGTGATTTTTTCAGCGCATTTTTTTAAATATAAGGCCCGGCGATTATACCCCAAACCTTGCCACTCTTTCAGCACATCCTGAAGTTTTGCTTTAGCCAACGCTTCTACAGTTGGAAATTTTTCCAAAAATGATTTATATTTTGGCTCCACCCGAAAGCTTTGCGTTTGCTGGAGCATAATTTCGGAAACCAAAATTTTGTATGGATCCCGAGTTTTGCGCCAAGGCAAATTGCGCTTATGTTTTTTATAATGCGCCCAAATGATTTTTTTAAATTTCTCTGTGTTCATAATTATGTATAGGCGGTCTTATTTAACCAAAAAAGCCCTATCTTTCCCAGAGAGGGCTTTACAGTTAGGTACTGTATTATTTTTTACCACAATTTACCATCCATTGAATACCGAACTTATCTGTGCAAGAACCATAATAATCACCCCAGAACATATCTTGCAATTCCATGGTTACCTTGCCGCCTTCGGAGAGCGCTTTAAATAACGTTTCAGTTTCCTCACGAGTATCCGGGTGCAAACTGATATGAACATTGTTGCCCTGCACCACTTTAAAACCCATGGACTCTGGTGCATCCGTACCCATAAGCATATGGCCGCCCAAAATCGGCAAGGATATATGCATTACCAAATTTTTGTCTTCTTCGGCCAGTGGTGGCATGCCTGGTTGTGGAGGTACATCGCCCATCCGATTTATACCGCCTTCAAACTCACCGCCGAAAACGGATTTATAGAAATTAAATGCTTCCTCGGTATTGCGAACGAAATTAAGATAGGTGCTTACTTTTAACATATAAATTTTAATTAATTAATTTTTCTATTTCTTCCACAATTTGTTCCCGTGTAAGGACGCTTGAGTCCAGGGTTGGAACATCAAAATTTTTATTATCTTGATAACGAACAAACACTTTCATCATTCCCGGCAATTCAGTAATAGAAATTTTTTTACCTGTTCTGGCTGCGTCTATAACTCTTTGCTTAAATCTCTCTTCAAGAAGCGGCAACGGCGCTTCCATATTTACTTCAATATATTTTACACCCTTTTGTTCTGCGAGCGCCGCATATCGCGCACGAGTTGTTTTTAGCGTGGCACCATCGGCAACTATAGAAAACCCCCTATCAAAGGCGGCTTCGGCCAACGCAAAAACTATATCTGTTACCACAGTATGATGTTTGTCGGAAGAATACTGAGAAATTGACCATTTTATTTCGTCGTAAGAAGCTAAAAAAAGATTCTCCTGCCTTGAAAGCAGAACATCTACTACCGTACTTTTTCCGGCACAAATCGGACCATTGAGTACTAAGATGAATTGGTTCATAACTTGTGTATTGTGCGGAAGGGGTGTTAGGATTCGGCTTTGACTAAAATTTTCTTCCGAAAATTTTGTCTAGCCACCGCCTCGCGGTTCTGCTCGCCCGCCTGCGTCGCAGAACATCGCTCCGGCGTTCGAATCCCTATGTGACCAAAGCAGTTTGGTCACATTTGTTATCTTATTCGCTACACTTCGTTTCGCTGGCGGAAGGGGTGGGATTCGAACCCACGGCCCACTTTCATGGGCGACAGTTTTCAAGACTGTTGCCTTAAACCGCTCGGCCACCCTTCCAAAATTTCCCTTAGATTAACACACCCAGAGGCAATAATCAAGATTTTACTTATCTTTTTTCTTCAACCAATCCACGAGCACCACCCCTTTGGCTTTAATAAACAAAGCCAGCAACAAACCAATAACTCCAACAGAAGTTGCTAACAAATATTTACTAGATGGATTTTGTAAATTCCGATCTTCAATTTTCTCTCCCAATACCTCTCCGGCGCCCAGACTTTCCAAATCTTCGGCTGATCTTGGCCAAACCTGCCATTCATCTTGCACTTTTTCCAAAATACCAATTACCCGCACACGCTGCCCTTCTTTAAATTGCTGTTTATCAATCTTCGCATTCTTCTTAAAATATACTTTTATCTCGCCAGCGCCATTATCCACATACATAAATGTGGATTTGATTTCCGTAATTTCACCTTCCATCTGTATGAGCGCCCCCGCCATACTATCATCTATTTCATCCGGACTTACTACTATAGGGTCTAACTTATTATTTAAGGACAAAATATCTACAGCTTCACTGCTTCTCACGTTTATGCGTTTAATGCCGTTTGCTTCCGAAACTGTGCCAACAACTTCTACCATATCGCCCACAGCCAAAGGCGGAAAATCTTTTTTGTTTTGATAAATTTGAACGCCGCCAGTGTCATCGCTTATATAAAAATACTGGCTGCCAAACACATTTGGCAAAACCGATACTACTGCCTGCAATTTGGCTGGCTGGCCTTTCTCGGCTTCACGCGCGCCAGCAATAGTTGTTACCAGCGACCCAACGGATTTAGACATAGTTTTTTTACCAGCCGTATTTTTGGCGCCATTCTCAATTTTCTCTCCTAACACTTCTCCCATAGCTCCGATTATCGGTTCACCGCCCGGACTTGGATCTGCCCAGCGCCATTCTCCACTAGTTAACGCGTAACTTTTGCCTGACACTGGTTTTTCATACTTTACCAAATCCACCACCGCCTTATCTCTATTTAAAAATTCCACCTTACCGGTAGTATTTACTAAACTAAATTTTGTTACGGCTTTGTAAAAAACCAGAAAATTCCCTGGGGCTATAAATGTATTTTCGGGAAAAGCATAATTTTTTTCTCCAACACGTAAAAACCAGCCAAACAAATTCACTGGCCCGGTAGCATTATTTTTCAGCTCTATAAACTCCTTACTGTCATCACCATCCGGATTGGGCAAAATTTCTGAAATAATAATATCTGCATGTTGGCTGAGTCCTGTGCCAACCGTAATTTCTATTTTTTTCTCTTCGCCATAACCACTAGTACTGGTTACAAACAAACCGACCCTGTGCGTACCGGAAGTGGCGAAACTAATTTTTATTTCCGGCCCAACTATTTTTTCGCCATTTTCTAGCGTCCAAAGAAAACTTAAAGAACCGCCGCGCGGATCGGCTACGCCTTCAGCGTTTAAAGTTATCATTTCATATATGTCCGCGCTGGCAGGAAAATTAATATTCCAAACAAATACCGATGGTGTTTTCTTGGTTGTAGTTTTGGTTGTGGTGGAAGCGATTTTTTGACTACTGGTATTTTCATCTGCTGTCGCCTGATCCTGGACAGCAATATTAGCCGCCCCGGGAGTTAGTATATTAGTTATTACCCAATCACTATCGCTGTCCGTATCAACACCGTCTGTTTTTCTCGCGAGCGACTGCCCCTCATCTGGCGTGAGCTCATCTTCGTAATCTATTCTGTCTATAATACTGCCGGCACTATCTTTAAGTATGGCGCTATCGCCGGCATTATTTAAAAAACTTCTGGTTTGCAAATCAACCAACAACCAGCTGTTTGGCCCAACCGAACCGCTTAATTTTTTACAGGTAGAAGTGGTATTGCGATTATCGCAAAGCATAGCGCCCGCAATATCTATGGATACCGTTGCTGTATTATATAATTCTACCCATTCATTTTCAGTTTCCGGATCTGCCACGAGTTCATTTATTTTAAGCGGGGTTAGATTTTGAAAAAGCGACGCCGTAGCCTGCGAAGACGAACCGCCGGAAGAATTATTTTGCTCGGTGGCAGTCTGTGAATTAGTGGGGGTGGCAGAAGTAGAAGTAACCGGCGGCGTGGTAGAAACTGATTGTTGGGGCGAAGACGTGGATGCAAAAAAGTTTAAACTGCCCACGGTATTGCTTGCGCTGTGCTGCTGCCAATTGGCATTTGTATAATCCATCAAAAACGGATCGCGTCGTTGCAAAGAAAAATTAGGGGCAGATATATAAGTAAACTGTTCCACAAAATTTCCTTCGCCATCTTTTATGCCTATCTCTTCTCCGCCCTCAACCAAAGAAAACGAAGAGTCAAATATAGAGCCTGTAAAAAAAGGATAATCAAAAATAAAGTTTGTGGCATTATCTACAATTACCGCATACTCATCCGGAGCTAGGATAGCATCCGTACCCGTGGCATTAATGGTGTGATTTATCCCGTTTCCGCCGCTGCTGCCATTATTGAATTCCCAAAATTTCCAACCCGTTATATCCAAAGGTTCAGCACCTTTATTCCAAATCTCTATCCACTCATGGCCACTGGCTTCATACGCCCCGATTTCGGTAATTACAATATCTGAATTGGCCGCAAAAACATAACTATTAAAAATACTAAGGTATTTTCTAGACACGCTCGGAAATGAAAATGAATTTTCACTTCTCTCACTTTGTCCGAAAATAAAAAAACTGCCCAGCAGTATGACGCAAATTGACAAGCTCTTATTCCAATTCATACCTGAAAATTAAATAATTTTCAGTATACACTATCACAAATAAAAAATTTATAAAATAGTTTTCTAACTATGGGGGTTATAGAGCCAATCGCATTTTTTACTTCGCGCAATATCTGCCGGCGTGACTTCTTCCAAAAAGAATTTGCTTATTTTCCTATCCCTAAACACCACCGAATCTTTTTTATTATCCGGCAAGACATTATAGAATGCTTTTTGAATAAACGCACTGCAAATAAACGCATTCTCATTACATACGGGGTTAATAATTTTCTTTCCCAGAAATCTATTGCCGAGATAATCTATAAATAATCCGAATAACCGCCCATAATCGTAGGGCAAGTCCACGTTATTTAGCACATAAGACAATACCATTTCCCGAGTTTTTTCTGAAAGTCCGGGGATTCTTTTTACCCCCAGATCATAATAATCAAAATCTTTGGTATATTTTTGAATGCGGTGAATTTCAATACCGGTACGTTCGGCGCTGATAAGCAGCGTATTATTAAAATGTTTATCCGGTATAGCAAATACGATTGACACATGGCTCCAATAACTACCTGTCGCTTCACGGATTGCTCTGGAAAGCCAATTTTTTTCTCTGGACAAAATAATATCAGCCACTTGTAATTGTGGTTCTATTTTGGCAAAGGCTTCTTGTCTTAATTTTCTTATTTCTTTCTTCCTCATAATTTTTCATTATATACCCATTCCGTATTTTCGCTAATCGCAATATCGGCCGGCGTGGTTAGGTCTTCCAATTCCATTGGCGATAAATGGTCTTTTTTAAAAATAAATTTTTCCCGTTCATCCCAGTTGGAAGCCTCATAAAAAGATTTTTGCACAAATCCGCTGCTGCAAAATCGCTGTTGAGCCAAAAAAGTTAGACTAAATTTTTTGGAAAAAGCGGCCAAGATCATGCCCACGAGCGAGGCTTTATAGTATGGCGCGTCCACATTCATAAGCATAAACGCTGTAATTCTTCTGCGGGTAGACGCGTCAAGGTTTGGCACGCGCTTAATACCAATATCGTATTTGCTTGGATCGCGCAAATATTTCTCCAGCTTATGAATTTCAATTCCGCGCGGATATGACGCTTCAATAATTTGATTATAATACTGTCCTTTTCCAACATCTTTGGTAAATAAAACGAGCGCCACATGATCCCAGTAGCTGTGCATAATTTTTCGCAGCAGGTATCTGATAAAGCTGCGGTGATGATGAACAAAAACTATATCCGCCTCTTTTAATTCCGGTAAAATTCCCCTGATTTTTTCTAAAGGAAAGGCTAAATATTTATCCGGCCCGCTAGGTTTGGACATAAACTAGTATTTGTCTACTTGAAGATAAAATAAAAACAATCAATATAGAAATATTATAGCAAAGTTTTAATATAACTCATAATCTTTATAAATACTGGCCAAAAACAAAACAAGGTCGCCAGATCCCCCGCAAGGATTCTAACGACCATACACTACCGTACCTCCCCCCAACACCGAAATGAGCGACTGCGGAAAAAATACTCGCCGTCCCGGATTCCACAGGTGCGGGTTTTTCACGTCGCTCATAGACACCATCCAACCCCTGCCGCCGTGCCAACAAATATTCACAGCCCATGCTTTCTGGCGCCTGTCACGAACATAGAAAGTACTGGTTCCTTCCGCGCTTATCAAACCAGCATCTCCACGACGTTTCTTTTGCACAAGAAGGGCGTAAATCTGTGCCGGCCTACTCAAAACCCTTTCTACGCCTCCCAAAATATCAAGGATCATTCCATCGCTGCAAGGCTTCTTCAGCTCAGAATACCCCATAGCCAGATACTCATCATCAACTCTGTCTTCTGGGTTAAAACACTGGCGAAACATGTGCTCAACCCAGGCAAAAGGAATCTCTGGCTGCGCTTCTAAGCTGGTCTTGAAGTGATCTTCAACGACAAATAGCCCCTGTGGAACTACCACTATGGCGGAAGTAACAGAAGAAAGAACGCTGGCAACGCTTAAATTTTGCATTTTCCCCCACCTTTGTACAACCTCCATTTCCGCACCATGCAGAAATGTAAGCGTTGCCTCTAATAATAACAGGTATATAGCACTGGAAATAAATTGTCAAGGATAAACAGTGTTATCCACATAAATTTACACAGTTATATTAAAAATTTGTATATACTAGTGTATACAACTGTGGATAACTCTGGGTATAACTCATTATATATGGGGATAAAAAAATAAAAATTTGTTTATTATTAGCCAAAATTGTATTTGTGTATACTAGTGTATACAAATGTGTTGACAAAACACTAAAAATAGTGTATACTTACTTATGTAGTTCATTCTACAACTCATAAATGTGCTTTTAAGCACATAATGACACTCACACTGTAAACAAAGAAAGCGGGCGAACAACTGTTAGCTACACAAACACAAAGTAGCGAAGCAATGGCACGCCCAACTTCTTCACGGGTAACCCTAATTAGCCGCATACCTCCGGGTCCCTGCGACACCGGGGCTCTACCCACAAGCGGTTGAGGTCAATTTTAATACTAGCCAAGGCAGGTAGCTTACAAGTTCCCCGTAAGGGGGAAAGTAACTCCCCTTAGTAGTATCAACGTAAAGGCGATCCGCCTCTGTACCAATTAACATTGACATAGAGGGTGATCGCCTTTTTTAATTGCTTATTTTAGCCAAAATTTTATACTTCTTTTGTTAATGGCCTGTCCATTGACAAAACCAAACCTGGTTGTTAAGATAGGGTTGTGAAGAAAGCTCAAACAGTCGTCCCGACTGCTTTCTTTTTTACAAAACATGCTATATAATATTTTAGTAGAGCTAATATGCCTAAAACTAAATCACAATTTTCCGCAGACGTGCTTAAAAAAATAGAGGCTAGTCTTTTGGCAGAAAAGGTAAAATTGGAAAAAGAATTGTCTAAATTCTCTAAGAAAAAATCTGACCAAGACGATTTTGATACCGCTTTCCCTGATTACGGAGATAAAGAAGATGAAAATGCCGCGGAAGTAGCGGACTATGTTGTAAATCTATCTTTAGAAGAAAATCTGGAAAAATCCTTGCGCGATGCCACTCAAGCCCTAGACAGACTTAAAAAAGGACAATACGGCATCTGCAAATACTGCCAAAAACCTATTGAAGAGAAGCGTCTCTTGGCCCGACCAACTTCCAGTTCCTGTATGAGCTGCAAAAAGACCATTACGCAGGAAGTATAACTTTCTCGGTCTCAATATTCTTATGAATCTCAAAAAAGCCCGCATTATTACCATGAGCGGGCTTTTTTTGTTACTTGATCGGGTTTTAAAGTGGGAAACAATTTATAGTTGGACAGAACCCAGCTTGGTTAATCGTTATTTTGGCTGGCAGCCTTTTGCTAACAAGGGAGTCGCCTTTAGTTTTCCTGTTCCTGTTGCCGCAACAATCTTCATTACCATACCTATAATTTTATTAATTATTTATCTCTTCCTGATAGAATACAGAAAGCCTAATCCAAATTCAACATTAATGCTCGCCTGGTCACTTGTTCTGTGCGGCGCCCTATCTAATTTTATAGACAGGATTAAATATTCTTACGTCATTGATTATATTCTCTTGGGCACAGCGCTTATAAATTTGGCGGACGTCTTGATTGTTTTCGGATTGGGAATATATATGTTAGAATTGTTCAGGTCAAAAAAGAAAGCAGTGGGTAGTGGAGGGTAGAAAACTAACTACATCTTTCTCAACTACTGGTTACTGCTTACTTAACTACCTCCTAAATTTATGTTTCTTAAACTCAACTCGGCCGCGGCCGTAGGTTTGGATTGTTTGCCCGTGGATGTGGAAGTTGATATCAACAAGGGCCAAAGCGCTTTTAATATTGTGGGTCTGCCCGATACGTCCATTCACGAAGCCAAAGATCGCATTCACTCAGCTTTAAAAAATTCCGGATTTAATTATCCATTTAATTTTCGTATTTTGGTAAATCTGGCTCCGGCAGACTTGCACAAAGAGGGGCCGGCATACGACCTGCCTATGGCCCTGGGTGTGATTATTATCAGCAATGACTTAGATATAGATTTGGACGATGCGCTACTTGTGGGGGAGCTGGCGCTAGACGGCAGCCTGCGGCATACCAATGGTATTTTGCCCATTACAATTTTTGCCAAAAAAATAGGATTAAAAAGAATATTTGTGCCAGAACCAGATGCGCCCGAAGCGGGTTTAGTTGAAGGCATAGACATTTATCCGGTAAAAAATCTAAAACAGCTGGTGGAGCATTTGCTGGGGCCAGAAACTATCTTGCCTTTTGTCCGTACGCATGATTGGAATGAATCTGGCCAGCCGCAATATGAACTGGATATGGCCATGATTAAGGGCCAAGAATTTGTAAAACGAGCCTTGGAAATTGCGGCCAGCGGCGCACATAATATACTTATGAGCGGACCGCCCGGATCGGGCAAAACCTTGCTGGCCCGAAGCTTCCCATCTATTTTGCCAAAACTTACGGCTGAAGAAGCTTTGGAAGTTACTAAGATATATTCGGTAGCCGGACTGCTCCAAAACGGCTTTATCAAAGAACGCCCATTCCGTTCGCCGCACCACACAGCCTCGGGCGTATCGCTGGTGGGCGGTGGCAAATACCCGCGGCCCGGAGAAATTTCCTTGGCTCATCGTGGCGTATTATTCCTTGATGAATTTCCGGAATTTCCCCGTTCGGTTTTGGAAAGCCTTCGCCAACCTTTGGAAGATGGAATCATTACAATTTCTAGAATTCAAAGCGTCTTAAAATTTCCGGCAAGATTTATTTTGGTTGCCAGCCAAAACCCTTGCCCCTGCGGACTTAGCAGCGACCCTGACAGACAGTGTGTCTGCGGGCCGAGCCAAATTATTCGGTATCAAAAAAGAATCAGCGGGCCGCTGCTAGACCGTATTGATTTGCATGTAGAAGTACCAAGAGTGCAGTTTGAAAAATTATCTTCCGACAGTCTGGCCGAGTCATCAAAAAGTATTCGCCAGCGGGTGGAAGATGCTAGGGAAATACAAACCAACCGTTTTAAAAATACAAACATTTATTGCAATAGCGAAATGCGCAATGCTGAGATCCGTGAATTTTGTAAACTAAATGACGAATCTGCAGACCTGTTGCGCGCGGCTGTAACCCAGATGCATTTGTCCGCCCGAGCCTATAACCGCATCTTAAAACTGTCTCGCACTATTGCCGATTTGGAAAAAAGTGCTACTATACAGCTTCCCCATATTGCCGAAGCTCTACAGTTTAGGGCGAAAATAGAATAATAAAATTTTCTATGAAAACTTTAATACAATTTGTCGCGGGCATTATCGGCAGTATTGTATTTGGAATAATTGGTTTAATTTTTGGCGCAACTATTGGTGGTAACTACGTATTTACTACGTTTGGCGAAAGTGTTGGGTACGAAGCCGGCGGAATTTTTCTTGGCACTGTTGGTATGTGTTTGGGGTCTTTAATCGGAACTGCCTTAGCAAAAAAATTACAACGGTCTGATCAAAGATGGCTCCAGAGTTTAATTACTACATCCTTAAGTATAATTATAAGCATTATTTTATACAGCAGTAGTCCTTATGGATATTTAAACTATGTTGTATTTTTAGTTATACTAATATTGCCATCTGTAGCCATAGTACTAGCTCCAAACTTTAATGGAAATAAAACACAGACAACTAATTAAATTTATTTAAAATAAATCTGTATGCAAAAAATATCTTCGCTCGCCATACTTTTGTCGGTACTCGTTTTAGCTGGCGCAGGGTGTGCTAATAAAAATCCGGAAAAAAATAATTCTACTTTTACCGCTGTAGATAATACACCAAACCAAACAACTACCGCTCCGGCTGCCACAAACAAGGTAGTTATCTACCGTGGCGCATGGTTTGATGTAAAATATCCAGAAAATTTTACGGCCGCACCAACCCAGCCAACCCTGATTTCTAAAAATAGCAATACCCGGGTTAGAACTGACGAAGCCACATTTACATCACCAGATAACAATATAGAATTTTTTGTATATTCACCGCTATGGAACGGCGACCCAAAAGAGTACTTAAAGATAAAGGATACCGAAGAATTAGTCAGTGAAAAAATCTCTACGACAACTGACCGAAATTCTGACCTACAAAGAACCAGGTGGGTTACTATAAAAGCAAAAGATAATTCGTATTACAGATCATTTGTATCAATCACCGGCGGAATTAACTTGGGTAGTTTGGTACATCATGTATTTGGCATAAAATATAAAAATGATGCGGCTTATGAACAATACAAAAATGATTATCTAAAATTCAAAGAATCATTAATTCAATACGCAGATTAAAAATATTACATAATTGTATGCAAATTAAAAAATTATCACTTCTTACAATTCTACTATCAACTATAATCCTAACTGGTATTGGTTGTGGAAACACAAAACCAACCCCGGTAACTGAAACAGAGAACACTCAAACCGAGATAACAAATACAATGCCGGTGCCCGGCACAACCACTACGGAAATGATTGTTGAAGAAGAAAAAGAAAAAAATACAAGCAAACTAAATACGGATTTATCTAATTATAAAACACCTATTATGATAATAGATCAAAACAAAACTTATACCGCCAAAATGAAAACTACGGCCGGTAATATAGAAATTTCTTTAAACGCGGCCGCTACGCCCATTACGGTAAATAATTTTGTTTTCTTATCTAAAAAGGGTTTTTATGAAAATGTGATTTTCCATCGCGTCATAAAAGGGTTTATGATCCAAGGCGGCGACCCGACCGGCACTGGCAGCGGCGGCCCAGGATACAGATTTGACGATGAACCATTTACCGGAGAATACTTACGCGGCACAATTGCCATGGCCAATTCCGGAGCCAATACCAACGGCAGTCAATTTTTCATCATGCACCAAGAATATCCTTTACCGCCAAATTATGTAATCTTCGGCCGAGTCACTGCCGGACTAGATGTGGTAGATAAAATTGCTGAAGCCGAAACTACGCTTGGCGCAGACGGACAAATGTCTAAACCAGTTAACCCGGTAAAAATTTTATCTGTAGAAATTGTAGAGAGGTAATTATTTCAAAAACAAAAAGGCCCCAACTAAAGGGCCTTTTTTGTTTTTTTAAGTGCTTATCTAGCTCTAGTAAGAGCTTTCTTTTCTGGGTAAAAGATTTCTACCTCTACTCGCTTTACACCAAATTTTCTGGCTTCGGCTCTGCTAGTATCTAACCAGATATCCATACGACCCAGACCGTATCTAGAGTTCATGCGGTCTTCTACATAGAAGATCTTATCTCCATATAAAGCCGGAATCTTAATTCTGGTACCGAACGGAAAGCCATTGGCCGCAATCATACCGTCATGCACTCTTTTACCGGAAGCCGCAATAAACGGACTGTCATCGGTTTGGTCTGGAGTACTGGTATAAGCGGTAATTACCGCATTCATTACTCTGTCCGGCTTTTCTTCACGCTCTTCTTTATCCGCAATAGCCAATTTTATGCTATCTTGCGGTTTAGTAGCTGGTTTTGCCACCTCTAAAGCTATTTTTTGTGTAGAATTAGCCATTTCTTGGCCCATTATAGCTTTGGCAGTCATTGGTAAGGTAATTTGGCTAATTAAAGCGATTCCTACCACTGTATGTAGAGCTATTTCTAAGCCTTTAACGATCAAATTTCTCTTAACTAAGCGCATATTTATAAAATTTAAAAGATACCCTTTAAGGTACCCCTGCTTTGTTAACGGCATAATATATCACAAATTGCCATTTTTGTCAACCCTTCCGCCCGTCATTTTGCCGGGTGGTAAAAAACAAAAAAATGATATAAAATATCAAAAGCTCTGCGTGAACTTGCCTACATTTACAAAACCAACTGGCTGTGCTAATAATATCGTTTCTGAATCAACAAATATGCCCATCCCTCAACTTAACCAAAGACGGCAATATGGCCATATCCCCGGCAGGGAACCCTGGTCATCTCCGGAAAAAAGAAAAAAGCTCCTTAAAACCGTTGGTCTGGCCGCAGCCGCTATTCTTTGCGCTTCTTTTATTATTGGCACGATTACCATAGCAATCATTAGCCGCGATCTCCCAGACCCAAACAAATTAAACGATCGCCGCGTATCGCAAAGCACTAAAATCTACGATCGTACGGGCGAACATCTGCTATATGAGGTCTACCACAACCAAAAACGTACCCTGGTTAACCTAGATCAGATTTCGGATTATGCCAAACAAGCTACCGTGGCCATTGAGGACAAACACTTCTATGAACATAGCGGCGTGCGTGTGGTCAGCATCATTAGAGCTGGATTCAACAACCTAATCGGTCGTAAAAGCGGTTCAGGTGGCGCTTCCACTATTACTCAACAAGTAATTAAAAATACTATTGTGGGCAGTGAACGTCGCGGTTTCCTTGGTTACTTTAGAAAAATTAAAGAGGTAATTTTGGCTGTGCGGTTAGAAAAAAAATACACCAAGGATGAAATTTTAAAACTATATTTAAACGAAATTCCATACGGCTCTACCAATTATGGTATTGAGTCAGCCAGTCAATCATATTTTCAAAAAAGCGCTAAAGACTTAACCCTGGCCGAAGCAGCTACGCTGGCGGCTATTTTGCCGTCTCCTAGTCGTTTCTTAAAAAATTTAGACGCACTGCGAGATAGACGAGATGTGGTACTCGCGCTCATGTATGACCAAGGAATGATAAATGAGGAACAAAAAAAAGAAGCGCAGGGGGTGGCGCTGCGAATTTTCAAATCTGGCGGACCAATGGAAGCGCCGCATTTCGTATTATATGTAAAACAACTTTTGGCCGAAGAATTTGGTGAAAAAACTGTAGATGAGGGTGGATTAAAAATTATCACCTCTCTTGATTATGATAAACAAAAATCGGCCGAAGCAATTGTAAAAGAACTGGGAGATAAAAATGCCAAAACCGCCAACGCCAATAACGCCGCGCTGGTGGCCATTGATCCAAAAACCGGCCAAATTCTAACCCTAGTCGGTTCACGCGATTATAGCAACGATGAAATTAATGGCCAATTTGACGTGGCCACTTTGGGCAAACGCCAGCCTGGTTCTTCATTTAAACCATTTGTCTATACATTGGCTTTTGAAAAAGGTTATACACCAGATACGGTGCTCTATGATGTCACCACTAATTTTGATGCGCGTACGGGCGCAAACTATACGCCCAAAAATTTTGACGGCAAAGAACATGGGCTAGTTACAATCCGCCGAGCTTTGCAAGGATCATTAAATATTCCAGCAGTAAAAACTATGTATTTGGTTGGCTCAAAAAATACAATAGATTTTGCCAAACGGTTTGGCTATACCACCTTTACCGGCGATTATGGGCTCAGTTTAGTACTTGGCGGCGGCGAGGTAAATTTACTGGAACATACCAATGGTTATGCCACCCTGGCAAATAACGGCGTATATAATAAACCGGTTAGTATTTTGAAAGTTACAGACCCG
>CAZUFD010000013.1:0-33934 GCA_964619625.1 uncultured Gammaproteobacteria bacterium
TAACGCAAAAGTTCTCCGGGCACATCGCACAAACCGCCAACAAAAATATCCGTGTCTATCTTGATTTTGGGCAGCTTGCCGATAGTTTTCTTTTGCAGATAAAGGTTGAACAGAGATGCTTCCACAAACTCTTCCAAGGCTGCTTTATACGATCCTTCCTCAAAAATTCCCGGCTCTTTCTTATGTTTGATATTTAAATCCACAATAATTTTTTCCGCCTGTGATAAAAGTTGATGAGCTTCGCCGGCATCATCTCTTTGCATGGCAAAAATCGCTTTCTTGGAAAGAAACTGCGCCTGGCTGGATTCTTTTATTACTTCTTGCCGCTTAGCCGCATAACCCAACAATTCTTGCCGCACTTCATTAAAATATTTTTTGTCCAGCATATTATTTCTTTAATTGTTTTATATAATTTGGAATTTCATGTTCGCCTTTGCTCTCCAACCAATACCACCATTCTGCGCCCCACAAATACGCCCTGGGCATGCCGGTACTACCCGCAAAAATTACATTCTTCTGCAACTGCTTCAAACTCATAGACTTAAACTGTTCCGCTAGTGATGTATCTATCAGATTTCGGTTGGGAATCCACGGTTCGGCTTGGAGCTCGGTAATGTAGGCAGCATTTATATCACGGCCATTTAACCATAATTTTGCTTTGTAAACAAACGCCGGTATGATCCAATCATAACTAAGGTACCCCACAGTTTGGTTCCAAACTACTCTGTACATGGTGGTGCCAAAAAGGTCTGCTGCCTTGGCTGTATGTGTCCATAAACTTAACTCACCGCTATCAGTTACGATAACTGGATGCTTCGGATCTAAACTTTTTACCAAATCAACTTCTTGTTTTAGACTCTCATCAGATATTGGCATGCAGTCGCCAAAACGAAGAAATGGCTCATTTTCTACTTGCCAAACTTCTAAAGCGGGATGGTTTTTATACTTTCCTATAACCACCTGCATAAAATTTTCCAGCTCTGATTTGTATGTTGCAGAATCAACCCAAGCGGGGTCATGGCATTCCGGCCAACGCGGCGTTTTTTGGCCTATAGCCAAGATTACTTTGGCATTTTTCTTTGCGCTTTCATCCATCATCCAGTCTAGGTCACGAAAATCATAATCACCTTTAGTTCTTTCTATTAAATTCCACTGCGCTGATAAGCGAATATATTTAAAATTCCAATCATGCAAAATTTTATTAAAAACTTGCCTGGGGTCAAAGCCAAGATATTGCGCGTACTCCGTATTAAAACTAACTCCATAAATCATAGCGTCGCTTCTTTTAAGATTATTTATTTTGATAATCAGCAGCGTTAGGCCGGCGATAAGCGCCACACAGCCTATAATTACCAGAATTAATTTTGACCGATTCATAGTATTAAAGCACCAGTAGTAATAAACCAAACGCGATCACCGTTACCGCCGCAGCCTTATGGATTATCTGCCGCCTGGTGAAAGTTTCTTTTAGAATAAATGGAAAGAATTTTGAAATAATAGCTACAAAAATAATAAGCAACGCATATTGCACTCCGGACATGGCGTTAACAAGCGATACGCTGCCAAGCGACATGGCATATTGCAATAAAATCGTAGCCACCACGCCCAAACCAACCCCCAAACCGACAAACAGTACTTGTTTCTTTTTTGGCATTTTTTGCGGAAGCGCGTCTGGTTTTTTAATAAATAACGCGCGCACATCCGCGCTTAACAGCGGCAATGAGGCGGCAAAAACCCCGATGGGCAGTTTTGTCCAAACAAAACCGCTGATAAAACCATAGCTATCAAAGGCATACTTGGAAGCAACGTGAGAAATAGCAAACAAGAGTCCGGATAGTACAGCCCACCCCAAACCATCCTGCCACATGCCAGGTGTTTGTTTTTTCTCAAACGAAATAATGAGCGAGCCAAGAATTAAAAATCCGGCACCAACTAACGATTGCCTAGTTAATTGTTCGTATAAAAAAAATCGGCTTAGGAATAAAATAAAAAAAGGAGCTACGGCGCCAATAAGCGGGCTGGCACGGCTGACTTCGCTTTCTTGGATCGCACTGTACATGGCCCATAAGGCAAAGAAGAAACAGCCGCCGGAAATAAAAAATATTAAATAATCGGTCCAGACAGAGGGCGTATAGACAAATCCAAACGGCAGGACAAGAAAAAATGCCAAGATAAAAATAGTGGAGTAAAAAACGAAAACAACCGGTTTGGAGACCGTTTTGGTAAGAATGAATTTATCGGTAACGCCCACGGCGGCCAAAACAGCATTCCCTAGTAGGGCTACAAGTATTGACATATATTGATTTAATAATTTTAACATTAAACCGCGCAAAGGGCAATTAAATTATGCGCTTGACAGAGCGCCCTAGTATGTTACAAATACAGTATCGCTTCCGTAGTATGGAAGCTGGAGGGGAACCATGTCCAAATCACAGGCCAAGCAGCTTGTAACTCCTGGGTTTATACCGGTTCAGACTGCAAGATTGACTCTCGGCCAATATGTGGTGGAGTTCTACGACCCGATCTCTGACGAAGAGGATGGTCGTATTGACCTCCAGACAATCATTGGACGGGGTGAGGAAGTAACCGTGGGTGCCACCATGGGCGAAGAGGATGCAAAGAGATTTGAGAGTCTGATGTTTAGCTATCCTGAGCTGCATCTGCAGCTTCGCGAAAAACAGGTGATCTTTCCTGCTTCCAAGCCAAGGCCGGGATGTATTCGGTACTTTGAACTTGGGGAAGGCAAAGATACGTGGTACCACTATGCAGGGCCCATGGATACATGCCGAAAGGGTGTGTTGCTCGTTTATATTTATAAGCCGGAAGACCGGAAGAAAAACTAACGAGGAACGACCCATGAGTAACCGGTGGATTTTCGCAAAAACCAAGCGACAGTCCACCGGAGTTAAGTACTAAAATCCCTTTTCTGAATTTAACAATTTTTCCTTTACATTAGCCAAAAAAATAGCTTTAACCAAGAAAGTCTTTGCTCCTTGACAAAACCTCTTAAATATGGTATATTATTTTGTTAATTTTATAATTAACTATACCCATATGCGCATTGCCATGATCGGACAAAAAGGCGTACCGGCAATATATGGCGGCATAGAACGTCATGTAGAGGAATTGTCGGTAGAATTGGCCAAACAAGGCCACGACGTTTTTGTATACGCTCGCGAGTGGTTTACTGATAAAAAGATTAAAAAATACCAAGGGGTCAATATAATTCATACCCCTACTTTACGCACCAAACATTTGGATGCAATTGTGCATACACTTACTTCCACCATTCACGCACTCATACAAAAACCTGATGTGATTCATTATCACGGCGTTGGTCCAGCCTTGCTTAGCTGGATTCCAAGACTTTTTTCTTCAAAAATTAAAGTGGTAGTAACCATGCACTGTCTTGATCGTTACCACCAAAAATGGGGATTTTTTGCCCGCTTCATGCTTCGTGTTGGCGAATGGGCCGGATGCACGTTTGCCCACCAAGCGATTTCAGTTTCTAAAACCATTCAAGGTTATTGTTTGAATGAATACCGCACGTCTACAACGTATATTCCCAATGGCATCAAAACTAACGAACACCAAAATTATTCGTTAATTGACCAGTGGAATCTTACGCCGCAAAAATATATTTTGATGGTTTCCCGTTTGGTAAAACATAAAGGCGCCCATTACTTGTTGGAGGCTTGGCAAATTGCCCGCCAACAAAATCCAGAGCTTCTAAAAGATTATAAATTAGCTATAGTTGGCGACGCCGTATTTACGGATGATTATGTTGCCAAGTTGCGACATATTGCTCGCGGTGATAACAGTGTTGTATTCACCGGCTGGCAGAAAGGCCAAGAATTAGCTGAACTATATGATAACACCGCTCTGCTTGTGCACCCTTCGGAAAATGAAGGTTTGCCTATAACCGTATTACAAGCCATGTCATATGCCAAACCAGTGCTTGTTTCAGATATTGCCGAGCACAAAGAAGTAGTAAGTGACGAGGATTTCTGGTTTAGCAATACCGATGTATATTCTTTGGCAAACAAAATTGCCGAACTTATTCAAAAGCCTGAATTACTAAAAGAGAAAGGCAAGGCCAACAAAATCCTGGTGGAAAAAAATTATAGATGGGAAGATATCGCCAAACAAACAATCGCAATCTATTCTTCTATAAACACCGACACACTCAAAAAACTTCAGGCTTTACGAGCTTAAACAAAAACGACCTTGCAAGGGTCGTCTTTGTTTTAGTTATTTTTTGATTCAACAGAATCATGTCGGGCAGTGTCCGCTGAGGCCCGACCTCGGCGTCATTTGAAACGCGGCGCTTCAATCGCTTCACGGTATATTTCTTCCAGTCTGTTGAAATAGTCGTCGGGATTATGATTTATTCGCACTGTTTCCATGGCTGAAGCCGTAATGGCCGAGCCTTGCGCATCTGTTGTTTCCATGGCGCGCCTAATAGTTTGAGCCAGATCGGCCGGATCTTCGGGTTTAGCCAAAAATCCACTCACACCATTTTTTATGAGCTCCGGATTCCCGCCTCTATTTATAGAAACTACAATTCGGCCATAGCTCATAGCTTCTAGAATTGCCAAAGAACAATTTTCGTAAAATAACGATGGTACCACTACCACCTTAGCTTCATTCATTACCTGTTTCCATTTCTCGCCTCCTACCCACCCCACTCGTTCAATGTTAGATAAAATATTCTTGCGCGCGAATTCCTGAACCCAAGCATCTTCGGGGCCGCTGCCGACAATTTTGATTTTGTAATTACGCAGATCTTTGGCCGCCTCCATAAGAGTTTTTATACCTTTTTCATAATGCACGCGGCCCAGATACACAACTTTGTCGCCAAGCGGCGCGAGTGTGGTTTGCGGGCTAAACGGATTGCGAAGCAGTCTCATTTTCTTGGCCGGAAATCCATACTCTACCATTTTGTCGGCCATAAACTGACTTGGGCAGATATACAAATCAATTCGTTTCCAAATTTTTTTAAGCCTGTAAAAATACGCTTCCATGACCCCGGCTATACTTGGCAACAATCTATTATCCACGCATTTATAACGAATACAGCTAAATGGATTGTGATAACAACTCTCGCATAATGTTTCGCCCTTCAAAAAATTACGACTGGGAGAAATTGGAAAAAAGTCATGCAACGTAAGCACGGTCGGAACTTGTAACTCGTACAGTTTTGTAAAAGTGCTGGCAGATAAGTGGTGATAGACACTGTGCAAATGCGCCACTTCCGGCTCTTCGGCCATAACGAGTGCGCCAAGTTTTTTCTCAATCTCTTTGGAAACAAATAGGCGTTTAAAAATTTTCCATTTTGTGGCAAGGTCTTGCTTTTCAAGAAGTTCCGGTACTTCCGAGGCAAAATAGGCGCTATATTCGGATGGAAAATTCCCCGTATGACTCATCGCAAATTCACTCACTTCATGCCCGCGCTGACGCAAGCCTTTGATAGTATCAAAAAGCACTACCTCCACGCCGCCCCGGCGGTAAAAAAATTTGTTTACCTGTAAAATACGCATATTTGTCTACTTAATAGCCACAACCACCAGATTACGGGCATCTTTTTTGGGCGCACGGTGATTACCTTTGGCATAATATATTTCTTCTATAGTAAACCCTGTCTTTTTTAATAACTCTCTCATCTCTTTTTTAGAAAAATAATGATAATAGCGCTCTGCTAAAATTTCCCCCTCTTTGGTTTTCCAAGGAATAAGATAATCGTTTTCACCCAGTAGTTTCCAATCTTTTTTAAATTTTTCCCTGGCCCAGTTACTTTCTAAATTCCAAGTCGTAATTATCAATCGGGCTTTATCTTTCATTTCCCCATAAATTTGTCGCAGCAGTCCAAGGCGAGATTCGGAATTTGGAAGGTGGTGAAAAGAGGCCACCATAAAAACCAAGTCAAAAAAATTATCTTTAAATTTTACTTCTTTTTTGGCATTAGAAAAAAATTTAACTGCGCCCTTTTTTACCTCTTCAGCGTGAACCTTCTTAGCAATCTTTAAAAGTTCTTCGCTCTGATCTACCCCATAATAGTGAAAGGTTTTATTCTCTAATATATATAATAACCGGCCATTGCCACATCCCCAATCCAAAATATATTGATCATCATGGACAAATTCTTTGAATTTTTCCAGCTCCGCGGCACTATATCTGGTACTGGCAAAAAGCTGAGCAATACGGTTGTAATCTTCCCGGGTTTTATGTATAATCCGTACGTCTTCCTTACGCATAAAAGTGTATGTCCATTACTGAAAAAGTAGTTAAATATCTATCCATTAACCCCCCGAAAACGGCGGCTGATTTTAGCGAATCTTTACGTAAAGTACTGCGCCAAGAAAATAATCCTACCATCTCTTTGCCCAGTAAACGAGAGCTGCTTAAATCATACCATAAATTAATAAAAACCAACAAGATCACAAAAAGTGTTCAACTGGAAAAAATGCTCCGCCGCCGCGCGGTGCGCACTTTATCTGGTGTAACGATTGTTACTTCTCTTGTTAAGCCCTATCCTTGCCCTGGCAAATGCGTATATTGCCCTTTGGACGCGCGTATGCCAAAAAGTTATCTGTCCGATGAGCCCGCTGCCGCCAGAGCACTATCTTTGGAATTTAGCCCGTACGACCAAATGGCCAAACGTATTGAAGCCTTGGAAAATAACGGCCACCCGACCGACAAGATAGAATTAATCATTAAAGGCGGCACTTGGAATTCTTACCCCCTGCCCTATCAATATTGGTTTATTTTAAAATCTTTTGAAGCGGCCAATCGCACAAGCCAGAAAAATCAAAAGAGACAAACGAGCTTGCACGAAAATTCTTCTATTAAAAAACTGCGAGCCGAACTGTTTAAACAGCAAAAAATTAACGAGAAATCAAAACATAGAATTATTGGCTTAACTCTGGAAACCAGACCGGACTCGGTGAACTTGCGCAGTGTTTGGCAAATGCGAGAAATGGGATGCACGCGCATAGAACTTGGTATCCAACATACTCATGATGCGATTTTAAAATATATCAAACGCGGCCACGACAACGCCAAATCAAAATGGGCCACGGAAATGCTCAAAAATTATGGCTACAAAACTGACTTCCACTTGATGCCGCAACTACCCGGGGCTACGCCTGAAACCGACCTAAGCATGATGATAGATGTTTTTACAGACCCTGGATTTAGACCGGATATGATTAAGGTGTATCCCTGCTCGGTTATCAAAGGTTCCGAACTCTATGACTGGTTTAAAGCTGGAAAATACAAAGCCTACCCTACTGAGGATTTGCTAGAGATGCTTAAAAAGTTCAAACCGCATGTTCCCCGTTATTGCCGCATTTCACGCTTAATCCGAGATATTCCTGGCCAATATATTGAAGATGGAAATACAGTTACTAACCTGCGTCAAGTAATCCAAGAGCAAATGAAAAAGGAAGGCACAAAATGTGTTTGTTTGCGCTGCCGAGAAATATCGCATGTTGATGTAACTCAGATAAAAGATTTAACACCGCATTTATTCGTAGATGAGTACGCTACTCAAGGCGGCACGGAATATTTTTTGAGCTTTGAAGATAAAGACCGATTGGTTGTGTTTGGATTTTGCCGGTTGCGTATTGTAGACAAAGATATAATTGCTAAAAAAGATAAAAAATTAGCGCCATTTCCTGCCTACATTCGCGAACTTCATACCTACGGCCAGTTGGTGAAAATTGGCACCCAAGAAAAAGGTCATAGCCAACATACAGGTTTAGGAAAAAAATTAATAAAATTGGCAGAAAAAATTACTAGCGAACATGGCGTGAACAAATTAGCCGTTATTTCTGGTGTGGGCGTACGGGATTATTACCGAAAATCCGGGTATAAATTGGAAAATACCTATATGGTAAAACGGCTGAAAAAATAGTAAGATACCTCATATGAAACTACCGCTTGGTTCAATTATCGCTTCTGGACCAGTTATTATAGAAGATAATAAAGTTTTGCTTATTAGAGAGCAAAAAGAAAATGGCGTCACACCTTGGATGTTTCCGGGCGGAAGAGTGGAACAGTCTGATAAAAACCTAGAAGAAACCTGCCGCCGAGAAGTGCACGAAGAACTGGGAATAAAAATAGAAATAATAAAACCGCTCAAACAAATAACGGTGGAACAAAACGAAAAAACGATTATTCTGGCACATTATTTGGCAAAAAGAATTGGAGGAATAAAACCCGGGCTTGATATTGCCGAGTGGGCTTGGCACGATATAAATAAATTACCTAATAACTGTGCACAAAACGTATATGATATAATTGGTTCCCTATAAATTCTGACTTCACTCACTAACTATCATTATTTTTTATGCACACTCAACATTTAAAAGAATTTGATGCTGATATTTACGAAAGTATAAAGCGAGAACAGCAACGCCAAGAAGAAGGACTGGAAATGATCCCTTCGGAAAATTTTGTTTCTCCGGCAGTGCTAGAGGCGCTTGGTTCTGTATTAACTAACAAATATTCCGAAGGGTACCCAGGCAAAAGATACTATGGCGGTTGTGAAAATGTAGACGTTGTAGAACAGCTGGCCATAGACAGGGCCAAACAACTTTTTGGCGCAGAACATGTAAATGTCCAGCCTCTATCTGGCGCGCCGGCCAATGTGGCGGTATATTTTGCTTTACTTAAACCTGGCGACACGGTGCTTGGCATGGATTTGTCTCATGGCGGACATCTTACCCATGGCCATCCGGTAACCTACATGGCAAAAATATATAATTTTGTCCGCTATAAAACTAACGCCGAAGGATTGATTGATTTGGATAACTTGCGCCAAATGGCGTTGGAGCACAAACCAAAAATAATTTTGGTTGGATATAGCGCTTATTCACGCGAAATTGAATACGAAAAAATAAAGGCGATTGCCGATGAAGTGGGCGCTATCACGATGGCCGACATTGCCCACATCGCTGGATTAATTGCTGGCGGAGAAATGAATAATCCGGTGCCAATTTTTGATATTGTCACCACCACTACCCACAAAACTTTGCGCGGCCCGCGCGGCGGCATGATAATGTGCAAAGAAAAGTTTGCCAAAGATATTGATAAATCTGTGTTCCCCGGTTTTCAAGGCGGTCCGCACGAAAATAATATTGCGGCCAAAGCTATAGCTTTTAAAGAAGCATTGGAACCGGAGTTTAGAGAATATACTAAACAAATTAAGAAAAATATAAAAGTTTTGGAAGAAGAATTCCGCAAACGAGATTATAAATTATGTTTTGGCGGTTCGGATAATCATTTGCTGCTTATAGACGTTATGTCTAGTAAGGGAGTGCCCGGCAAGGAAGCCCAGAAAGCTTTGGACAAAGCCGGTATTACCGTAAACAAAAACATGATCCCAGACGACCCACGCTCGCCAATGGACCCATCGGGTATTCGCCTGGGCACACCGGCCATCACTACTCGCGGTATGAAAGAAGAAGAAATGAAAATTATTGCTGGGTGGATTGATGAAGCGATAATAAATTGGCAGGATGATGCCAAATTGGCAGAAATTAAACAAAGGGTCGTCGAACTGACAAAAAAGTTCCCACTGTACCCAACATTAGATTAAAATAAAAAAGACCCCGACAAATGCCGGAGTCTTTTTTATTTATTTTTGAATCAGTTATACTAAGCGGTTTTTTCTTTTTCAATTTTATCCCTTAATCTATCTTCGTCTTCTTTTTTAGGAATAAATGATCCGCTTATCATTTTTTGCTCCTGATTGATTTTAACTTTTTTAGGATCAAAAATTACATAGGAGTCGTGGGAGCCAATATTTCCGTCACCGCCCTCAAAAGTTATGAGGCCGTCATACCCTAAAGATTTGATATAATCAGTAAACCAGCTTAAAAAGTTAAAGCTAACATCTCTAATATTGTCCGCGGTTATTTCACCCGCATCAATCAGCTCGAGAGTCTGGATTATATTATTTTTAACTCGACGATTAGGAATTTTAACCAATTCTGTGCGCAACTTCTCTCCAAATCCAACAGCGATCTTCGCTACATTTATATTTTTCCTCAAATCACACAGCTTTAAATTTTCTATAATAACCTCATACAAAATAGCAGGCTCTTTTGCTCTACTTCTTACATCTGCATAACCAATAGCTTTCTGAGCATGAGAAGTTAAATAAATACCATTTCCAATGGTGCGTTCTTTAGATTCTTCAAATTCTTTAATCTCAGGAGTGGCGGAACCATGGTACAAAGTTTTTTTTCTAACAAGGATGCCTTCTCCCCCATTTATCGCTTCTTCCTCTTGGTTTTTATCAATATACTCTTGACGAGCTTGCCAATATTCTTGATTGCTTTCTTTTTCACTATCTATTCTCTTTTGCTTTTCCGTACGCGAGGACAAAGCACTTACTTCGTGTGCCAATGTTTTTCGGTAATGCTCAAACTTAGACATACAAACTAATTCAAACTTCTGTTTCCTATTTTATCTCTCGCACCTCCACCAAATTCACATGTCCCGCGTGTCCGACTGGTTCGCCGGCTACAACCACCATTTGATCGCCGGTTTTGCCAAGCTTGTTTTTCTTTATATAGGCAATTGATCTTTCTACTAATTCTTCTATGGAGCGGCAAGGTTCTAAAATAAACGGCACTACTCCCCAAGATAAATTAAGCTGTCTTTGCACGCGCTGGCTGCTGGTGCCTACCAAAATAGATAGCGGCGGACGCACATGGCTGATAAGCCTGCCTGTTTCACCCGAAAGTGAGGCCGCCAAAATTATTTTGGCTTTTACTTCTTCGGCCAAGATACGGGACAATTCGGTTATGGCTACTTCCATAGTTGTGCCGCTTTTATGGACACCGGGTAAAACGGTATCATCATAATGAGATTTCTCGGTGTTGGCGATAATTTCGGCCATAGTTTCTACAACTAGTACCGGATGTTTGCCTACAGCAGTTTCGTTGGAAAGCATTAAGGTATCAGCATGATCTATAACCGCGTTAGCTACATCACTGACTTCGGCGCGAGTGGGACGGCGATTTTCTCGCATTGAATCCAGCATTTGCGTAGCCACAATTACCGGCTTAGCCAAGCCATTGGCTTCATCTATGATTTTCTTTTGCGCGAGCGGCACTTCGGACGCATGCATTTCTAGTCCCAAATCTCCACGCGCGACCATCACTCCATCGCTGGCATCTAAAATTTCTTTTAGATTATCTACCGCTACTCGCCTTTCTATTTTGGCAATAATATGAAGCGGTGGCTGATTTTTTATTCCCAGCTCGCTTTCAAATTGTTTTATTAAAAATCGCAAATCAAGAATATCTTTGGCGCTGCGCACAAAAGACATGGCCACCAAATCTACGCCCTGCTCCAAACCAAACTTCAAATCATTTTTATCTTTTTCGTCCAAGGTTTCTACGTCCAAATCGCTGTCCGGAAAATTTAATCCTTTGTGGGAAAAAATCAAACTGCCTTCTATGACTTCACCTGTTATCTTTGTTCCTTCTATACTTTTTACTTTTACCTCAATATGGCCGTCATCTACTAAAATTCTATGGCCTGGCTCTACAAATTTATGCAAGTTTTTATAATCCACCGGAATAACGCCGTCTTTATATTCTGATAGAGAAGTATCCAAAACCACTTCTCCGCCCACTTTTATTGGCACGCCAACATCGGGCATTTTTCCTACGCGTATTTTTGGCCCCTGCAAATCCTGCATGATTGCCAGCGGCTCACCTGTCTCCTCCTCTACTTTTCGCAAGTTTTTTATTAAAGATGCGTGGCTGGCGTAATCGCCATGGGAAAAATTTAACCTCGCAATATTCATACCAGCTTTGACCATTCCCACCAAAGTATCAAAGTCTTGGCAAGCCGGACCAATCGTGGCGCAAATTTTTGTTTTCTTTACTGACATAATAGTAATAAATAGAAACCCCGCGAATTATTTTAACAAAGCCTTCAGCTGTTCCTGTTTTGCTGGATCTAAATTAAACAATTTGATAGCGGTATCAAAAGACGGCGTACTGGTGCTGTTTGCATTTCCCAAGAGGTCGCTGTATCCTGACCAAAAACCGGCCAGGAGCGGCGGCAAAAAAAGAATCGCCGCAATGAGAGGCAGGAGTATTAGCAGAATCTTTACCCAACCACCGATCGCTATCCATAACAATTTATTATTTATTTTACGGTTTTGTTCGTAGATAATCTGCGACCATTTTAAATTCTTTTCAACCAGTTCTTTTAGGGATGCTTCTGGTTGCACTGGCGATGTGATTTTATTTTTATCCAAAACTACAGCCGAATCTGCAGCTTGGTCTTCTTTTGGATTAGCCGATTCTTCGGCATCAGGAGTTTGTTTATGCCTAAACATAATACAAAGGCTTAATAAAATTAAACTGGTTTCTTTTTAGAAGATAATTTTTTTAATTCTTTTTCAAAAGTTCGCACGTCTCTAAAGTCGCGATAGACGCTGGCAAATCGGATATAGGCTACCTTGTCAAAGCCGCGCAAGTGTTTTATAACTATCTCTCCTAATTCTTTGCTGGAAATTTCTTTTGATTTCTTTTTTTGAATATCAAGTTCAATGGCATGTATCAAGCGATGAAAATTATCGCGGGTATAGGGGCGCTTGGTAAGCGACATTTTAATGCCATTTTCTATCTTATCACGCATATATATTTCTCTATGTCCATCGCCTTTTACAACAATTATATCCAAAAGCTCCATCTCTTCCACGGTAGAGAATCTATATTGACATTTGTCACATTCTCGGCGGCGACGAATAGATAAATCGTCTTCGGCCGGGCGAGTATCTACGACACTGGTTTCGGTATTGTTACAAATTGGACAACGCATAAATTTTATTTCTTGCAATTATTATACCCTTAGCTTGTTTAAAAAACAACACCCCAATTAGGGCGTTGCTTTTTATAATTACTAGGAGCGAGTAAAGAAGAAAATAAATTTTCTTCTTTCGAAGCCCGACGTAATTTGAAGCTTTGCTTATTTATTAATCTATTTATATTCCCATTTTCTTCCTGATAAAGGCCGGTATTTCCAAATCATCATCAGGATTTTTTTCCTTAGCCGGAGGGGCGATTGGGTTTCGAGATAACGGGGTCGGAGTTACGGTAGGATTATGGATGATTTGTTTAAATTTCTTCTCTTCCTCTTCTTCGTCCTTTTGTACTCGCCTCATGAAGTTGCTTGGTGCGTATTTGCTGCTGGAAAAAAACGACTGGGCAGGCTGGTCTTCTTCAACTGCAGAAAAATTAGCACGGCGATCTTCAAAGCCAGTGGCAATCACCGCGATACGCATACTGCCATTTAACGATTCATCAATCGTGGCGCCAAAAATAACTTTGGCGTCTTCGGAAGCAGAGCTGGTAACAATCTTGGCAGCTTCGCTAACTTCACTCATGGTCATATCCGGACCGCCAGTAATGGTAAACAAGATACCTCGGGCACCGTCTATGGAAAGCTCCAGAAGCGGACTGGAGATAGCCATTTTCGCGGCGTCTATAGCCCTATTTTCACCCGTTCCACTGCCGATACCCATAAGGGCGGAGCCGGCATTATGCATAATAGTCTTTACGTCGGCAAAGTCTACGTTGATAAGACCGGGAATTGTAATAAGTTCGGCAATACCCTGAACACCTTGGCGTAAAATATCATCTACAATTTTAAATGATTCTAGAAGCGTGGTTTTTTTATCTATAATTTGTAAAATCCTATCGTTGGGAATAGTGATAATAGCATCTACATTTCGAGCCAATTGTTCCCAAGCTTTTTCAGCAATATCTCGGCGCTGCGGGCCTTCAAACGCAAATGGTTTTGTAACTACAGCTACGGTAAGCGATCCGGCTTCTTTAGCCACGCTGGCAACTATCGGCGCAGCACCCGAACCGGTTCCTCCGCCCAGTCCACAGGTAATAAAAACCATGTCTGCGTCTTTAACGATATCTCTAATTTCATTTTGACTTTCTTCAGCAGCTTTTTTACCAATTTCCGGATCCATACCGGCGCCGAGTCCGCGAGTTACACTTTTACCAATATGGAGTTTGTGGGGAGCGGAATTATGGTGCAAAGCTTGCACATCGGTATTTAAAGCGATAAAATCCACGCCGCGAATATTGCTTCGCACCATGCGATTGACTGCCGAACCACCTGATCCGCCAACGCCAATCACTTTTATTTTAGCAAATGTTTCTATATCAGGTTTTACTTGAGGCATACAATTATAGTTAAAGCTAAACTCTGAGTTATCTGCTTACAGTACTGTTGAATAAATTTTGTATTCAACATGCGCTTAAATAAAATAACGGGGCTTTCCCCGCTATATAGTGTATAGTTAAAAATTTTTACTGTCAAGAAAACTATTCCACTTAATGTGGACAACGAAATACCTACGGTATGAGTGTTTTAAATAATTTTTTTACATGATCAAACGCTTTACCGGTACCTCTAAAAACATCGCCCACCCCCGACTTACCATACCCGCTGCCTGCCTGCATGCTACTTCCCCATTTTACCAGTCCCACAGCCGTGGCAAAACCCAAATCATTCACTTTATCGGTAACGCTTATCACGTTAATCGGGTATCCTAAATTAGTCGGCAAACGTAAAACTTTCTTAGATATTTCTACGAGCCCCGGAAGTTTGGCGCCAGCGCCGGTAAACATAACTCCGGCCGGAAGCAGGCCCGAACGTTGAATTTTTCTAAGTTCATTATCAATTTTTTGTAAAATCTCTTCCACGCGCGCGGAAATTATTTCGGTTAAATATTTCTTTTTAACAATATCGTGTTCCGGAGACCCTAATTCAAATAGATCTATCTCATCTTTTTTGGAAGTAAGATCAACCCGACAATCCCCATATTCCAATTTTACACGCTCCGCAACATCTACCGACGTTCGCAGCCCTACAGCAATATCATTGGTAATGAGCTGGGAACCGATTGGAATAATGGCTGTATGAATTAACTGCCCTTCTTCAAAAACGGCCAGGCTGGTAGTTGACCCGCCAAGATTAACCACCATCACACCTAATTCTTTCTGACGTTTAGTTACAACTGTTTCAGACGTGGCAATAATAGATAACACCAAATCTTCAATATCAAGACCGGCGCGGTATACGGCTTTAGTTAAATTCTTTATTTGCGAAGATGAACCTAAAATTATTTGAGTATCAACTTCCAAGCGTACGCCCGTCATTGAAGTTGGGTCTTTAATGCCCGACTGGCCATCAACCGTATAATGCTTCGGCAGGACGTGCAGCACTTCATAATTAAGCGGTGTTGCGATTGATCTGGCGGCTTCTACAGCTCTTTGTATATCCTCTTCGGCTATTTCGTTATTGGCTTTGGAAACTGCGATCACACCTTTGCTGTTTTGGGACAAGATATGCAGCCCGGATATTCCCACCCAGGTACTGTCTACAGGAACCCCCACCATTCTTTCCACTCTTTCCAAACACGCAGAAACGGAAGACACGACGTCTTCAATGCTATTTATTACCCCTTTTTGCACGCCATCTGAAGGAAATTCGGCTGCGCCTAAAATTTGCAATTCCTGGGTGCCAGTTTCTTTATCTATAAGCTGGCCTACAACCATGCGCACAAAATTAGAGCCAATATCTAGTCCGCTAATTAAATTGCCTTGATTTTTTCTCATACGCAGATTTAAACAAACTTGATCTCCATTCTCTTTAATAAGCTGGTCTATTATATCACCATTTAAACAGGTCTTTCAAATAGGGATACAGGATCATGACGCCCACAACCAGAGCTACCAGGGAAGTTAGAAGCACCGCTCCAGCCATTACATCCTTGATGACATGTACATAATGATGTAATCGAGGTTTTAGCAAATCACTAAAATACTCAAAAACCGTATTTAAAATTTCTACGAGAAGCACCAGAAACACTAAAAGAATTACAAGTATCATTTCCCAGGTTTGCAGCGGTAAAAAAATTGCAGCTGCTAAAACTAACGCTCCCACTATAACTTGAATTCTAAAATTTTGTTCTGATTTAAAAACATACCCCAGTCCCCGGCCCGCGGCGGCAAAACTTTTTACTAATCTGGATAAAACCATACAGCTAGTTATTTAAAAAATCATCCACAATATTTTCTTGAATACCAAACATTACTTTTGCTTCCTTTTTTTCTATGTGGTCGTGGCCGATAATATGCAGGAAGCCATGAGCGAGCATCCGCACAAACTCCTCTTTCGGATCTATACGAAGCTCTTTTGCCTGCTTTACTATTTGCGGATAAGAAATATAAATCTGCCCTAAATAATTTGATTTAATTATTTTATCTTCCTGCCAAGCAAAAGATAAAACATCGGTGGTTTTATTTAATCCTCTATAGTGAAAATTTAAACTTTTCATTTCCTTATCCCCTACGATGTTTACTTCCACTTCACCGTTTATTTTTGTATGCTTATAAATAAGTTTGAACACTTTTTTTATACTCCCCAAACTCCACGGACTTTTCACTCGTTTATTTAATTCAAAAGATAGCATGCTGGTATGGTTAATGATTACTAACTGGAACTATCCATTGACGGAGGCATTTCATCGGGGAAATTATCCGAGGCCGAAGGCGCGGGAATAACTTCCGGAGGAATATGCCCGACACTTCTAAAGCTTCGGGCCATCATGACAAGTACGGAACGGAAATTAACCGCATTAGAATCAGTGGTGTGATAGACCAAGACGTACACATGATTATTATCCGTGAAATAATAGACCAGATTATCCGCTCGGCTTTTGCCGGGTTCAACAAATTTCGTCTGAAAATCTTTTAGATTCTGAAAATTTTCGTTTGGCGCCCACCTTGTAAACCAATCGCCAAAAGTCTGGTCTGGCAGCAGATCAAAGGTCCTTACCTCTATATTTTCACCGGTTAAGGTGCTAAACAGCACATCGCGCGAACTATCATCTACCGCACCGACTGCCCAATCATTAGGATAGAAAAGCTTATACCCAAACGTTGGATTCTGGTACTCTTTCACAAATCCCGATTCAATCAGCCGCATCGGTTCTTTACCCGCAGGGTTATATAGATAGAAAACTTCATGGCCATCGGCATAACTATCTTCGTCTGTATCGGGCTTGCTGGCATCTGTGCCAAACAGGGCTTCTGCCATATCACTTATGCTATCTTTATCCAAATCCGCGGTATCACCCAATAAATTTGAAGGAAATTCAATCGGGGCTTCGGCCAAAGGTTTTTGCGTATCCGTGGTACTGGTAGTTACATCCGGAACTTCTACTATCGGAGTAGTCGTTTGAGGCGTACTGGTCGGAACGGTAATTTGTGGACCCGGGGGAATTTGAGCGCTGCGCTGAGATCGTATTTGTAAGTAATAATACCCTCCCGCGCCGGCAACAATAACTAGAAAAAGAGCCGGCCAAAAAATAAATAAAAATTTTCGATTAGTAAATATATTTACGGCATGAAGCGGCTGGCCGCTACCCGCAGCTGTGCTGCTATCAAGCATCTTTTTTTCTGATTCCGTAAGCGTTGGTTTTGATTCAAGCACCACTTCTTTTTCAACTTTTTTAAATTTCACGACCGGATTAACCCCGCCATAAAAATCAGCAGGTATTGTCTGCACATGCGTGATCGGAGATGGATTTTCTGGCACAGCTGCTGATTTTTTCC
This sequence comes from uncultured Gammaproteobacteria bacterium, assembly GCA_964619625.1. Taxonomy (GTDB): domain Bacteria; phylum Patescibacteriota; class Patescibacteriia; order Magasanikbacterales; family GWA2-37-8; genus XYD2-FULL-39-9. The sequence continues at coordinate 17,667 of CAZUFD010000013.1, forward strand.
CAAACATAGCTACTTAATATGTTAATTTGACGATCCGGAAGCAGAGGCAGATGCCGAACTGGTAGTGCTTGAAGCCGGTAAGTTAAATAATTTACCCGGACCTAAAGGACTATAACCGTTTTTAACTTCTGTGCCATCTGGATAACTATCGCCATCTGTGTCTGGATTTAGCGGATTGGTTTTCCAAATCAGAACTTCGTCACCATCGCTTAGACCGTCATTATCCGTGTCGGCATTTAACGGACCGGTTTTAAATACTATCACTTCATCACCATCATTTACACCGTCATTATCCGTGTCGGCATTTTGCGGGTTGGTGCCAATTTCTTTTTCGCGCACATCATCTAAACCGTCTTTATCTACATCAACGCCCTGGCCGAATAAAATTTGATCATTATTAATTTGATTTGGAATACTTGTGGAAGAATTGGGAGTTTGACTGGCGTTATTTTGACTGGTTGTCTGCACAGATTGTGAAGTTGTTTGTTTTGAAGCATTGCCCTTTCGGCCATACATAAACCACCACGCGCCATACGCCACTGCGCCCACTACTAAAATAATTACGATAAATAACAAAATTTTACCCAAGATTGGATTACTCATCTTATAATTTCCCAAGTTTACCTCTTCTTCTCCCATACCTTTCAAATCGGGCATGGTTGTAGTGTTATCTTTTTTCTTTAATAACCCGCTAGATAGCGCATCTGGCGCCGATTCAGCCGCCGGAGCTGCGACCACATTTTTATCCACGCCAGCAAACATATCCATTGGTTCGGTTGGCAGATTGTTGGGAACATTTGTATTTTTATTTTGCTCGTCAAACATATATATTATTTAAATTTATTGATTTTTTATTTTAACGTTCCTTGTCCTTTTGGATTAAAACCTCGGCGAACTTCATAGCCATCAGCGTAATTATCATTATCCGTATCGCTCTTAAGCGGATCGGTTTCATAAATAAAAATTTCCTGCCAATCAGTAAGGCCGTCATTATCCGTATCAGAAGAAAGTGGGTTTGTTTTATATTTTGACTCTTCTGTATCCGGGAGGCCGTCTAAATCTTGGTCAGAAGCGGCAGTTTGCTTGATCATTTCTTCAAATTCTTGCTCCTTTGCCTGGTTTACACCAGGATTATTTTGATTATTTGTAACATTTACTTTTTTAATTGTTAATACTTTCAGGACAAAAAATAGCGCTGCCCCTAACGCCAGGACAATGAGTAGAATTATAATTTTTCTGCTTTTTTCCATATAAAATTATGCGTTATGGAGAGAAAAAATTAATAATTGGCTGGAAAACCGAAGTAAACACTGATGGCGGTGGTGGCGCTGTGACAGGATTTTGGGTAACAGTACCGCCTCCTCCGCTTTCTGGCGGCGGCAAAGTCGATCCAGAACTACCGCTATTAGCTGATTCTGTTTGCGCGTTAGGATCTATGACTAAAGGCGCAGAGTACCTAAAGTTGGCTGCGTTAGTAATAATGGCGTTTACATCTATAATATCATTGGCTGAAATAGCGTTTGCGTCCGCTGGCTTATTAATATTAAATACTTGCCAGTACTTGGCATTTTGATTTTCGGAAGGCGAGGCTGCTTGCAGATAATAGGTCTTTACCGGCGTACCAAAACGATAACGGTTATAGTCTGTTCCACCTGCCAGTGTTTGAGACTGATAAACAGCACTATCACTTTCCGGCAAATATACTTCTACTTTTAATTTAGCGGTATTTCTAAACTGTCTGATTGGAGAACTTGGAGATTTTACAAATACAGAATAGGTATTGCCCGACATGGCAGCTGTATTTATCGTAAACGATTCGGCATTAGTTTGGCCAGCCGTAGCATTAAACGCATGATACCAAACACCATACCAGGTTGAATTGGCGGTATTAAAATAATCTACGCCGGTAGAAACATTTCTTTGTGTAGAGCCGCATGACGAGCCATTACAATAAGAAGCGCCGGTAATTTCGGGATTACTAATAAAAGGGTTTAAGATGCCACTATAAAAATCTTCCGGCCCTACCCAACTGACCACAATGCGCAAATCTTTATTACGCTGACTGTTTAATACTACCGGAGATAGCACCATATCGTATTGCCAGCTCTGAGGCGCGGCTATAACGTTAAAATTAAATACATGGCCCCAATCTGAATTTAGATACATCTTATATCTGCGGTTGTTAGCATCATCCGTAGAGCAGGAAGGATCGCTATTTATAAGTGCAGTACTGCCCATAGCATACGGATTTTGCAATGTGTAATTTACAAGATCCGTGGTGACATACCGGACTTTCTGCGCCTTACCCACAGCCGGAGACCCAGCTAAAGTGGTCCCGCAAATATTTCTAAGGCCAGCAAGATCATAGGTGTAACAAGGCCCGATGGACAAAACCGCCGAGCTGGTAGTAAATTCTCTAACAAACAATGGGTCGGGATTTGTGCGGGCTTGCAGCACGTTTATTAAACCGCCGCCAACAGTTACACCATTAGGGTCCACACCGCAACTGACGCAATTTCTAACTACACCCGCCGTACAATTACCGCATGTTTTAGTTCCTTTCTTAAGTGTATGAGGCACGGTATTGGCTTCGGCTGAACAAGTAAGCTCTTGGAAGCCGTTGTGAGCGGCATCTCTACTCGTTACAGTGGTGTTATCTGAACTGGTAGCAGCCGCGTAAATTATTCCGTCCGAAGCCATATCACACTTTTCCACCGCTTCAATTATGCCATTACCGCAATATTGGGTCGGCTGTACATCAATCGTATTTTGACAATCTGCGGCACAATACGAACAGCTTTGATTATAGGTTGGCGTACAGGCTCTACCATTATTTGCCGTCCCTCTATCACACGCTTCATTTGCATCTACCACATTATTACCGCACGCGCCTGGGGTATTTACAACTATTGGAGCAGTTACGTTGCAAGACCAGTTATTTTGGTAATTATCCCTGACTGCGTCTGCGGACAACGCGCGATTATAAATTTTAACTTCGTCTATAAAACCTAATAAATAATTTCCGCTGCCGCCGGACGCAGCGCCAATAAAAAGATTGGCCGTGGATGCGCCCATAATTGAATCGGGCGTGACCGATGTGTGCGTACTTTCTAAATTACCATTTACGTAAATTTTGGCAGTATTATTTTGCCCATTCCGCTCAAAAGTGCCTACGATATGGGTCCATGTTCCTGTAGGAATTGATACATTTGAATCAACCGATGTCTGCGTGCCGTTCCAAAGATTAAAGCGAGCGGTATGAACATCGGAAGAAATATTTACTTCCAAATCATAGCCTGAGCTGCCGCTTTTTTTCTCCGCTATTCTTTGATAATTACTATTATAACTGGAAAGATTTACCCAAGCCTCCACGGTTAACGCTTGATTTGCATCTACACTAGAGCCATGATTAACCGTTAAAAACGTAACGTTACTGTTACCGTTAAAAGACAAAGCATTACCGTATTTGCCCTGTACTCTTACCGGACAACGGGCGGTTGCGCAACTTGCGTCATTATTATTTGCCGTACGATCTTGAGTGACGCCGCCTCCGGCATTAGTTGTCAGTTCTTCAAACCGCAACCAAACGGCTTCATCTGTCGCTACCTGTTTACAACTACTGGCACAGGCCCTAGTACCAGCAACACTGCCGATACTGCAAGACCTGGATCCGTCACATTCTTCTCTGTGTTGCGTCTCGGTAATCGTATTGCCGCAATATGGGCCGAAGTTTTGACAATCCCAACTGCAAGAATCTTCTTTGCTCGTTAAACTATACCTTTCCACTCCCGGCGTCCCCGGATCACAGACTTCGTATGCCGCCTCTACCTGGCCATTGCCGCATCTGCCGAGTGGACTGATGCCATTACAAGTACTATTACAATGATTATATTTTCCGTTTAACTGACCATCATCGCATATTTCTCCAGCCTCTTTTACGCCATTTCCGCATTTGCTTAAGCTGCTACAGAGGGTGGTTGAAGCTACCCACTGGCACGTATTATTACAAACGGTTAGATTTTTGGTACTGCCAACACAACCTGCTTGATACTGGATTCGTCCGGGCGGATCGCATTGTTCGCCTCTGTTTAAATTTAACCTGCCATCACCGCAGGTTCCGGACTGAAACGTAGAAATTTCCTGATCAAAATTACAAACGCCAGCGTCTTCGTTTATCTTAAATATGCTGGTACTGATAAAACCGGCTACGAAATTGTTAAAATTTGCCGGCGTAAATCCCGGATCTTCAAAACGAGTCCGCACGGTATAACCAGCTGTGGAACTTGAAGTTATATACCGATACGCATATGAATCACGGTTGCAAGCAAAACTAAAGCGCCTATCTGTCGTACTCCACCCCGTATTTGGGTCATGCAAAATACAAGCTTCGTTATTTGGGCATTGACCGTCGCTCAAACAAAAACGATTGGTAGTCGTAGCACAGGTGCCCGCGGCAGCTAGTTGATTAATAGGGTCGGTTGGCAACGCTTGCCCTAACGCATTGCCAAGCAGTGACCACGATGGCCAAACACTGAGCGTTTGACCGCTTAAATATGTGCCTTCTTTAAGCGTTGGCACATCGGCAGCCGCAACTTTTTGATATACGACAAGACTAAGTGTTACCACCGTTATTATTGAAACTGCTATCAGCTCTTTTCTTTTTTCCATAATCGAAATGAGTGAACAAAATATGTAGCTTGCTAAAATATTTTTGAACGAATGAGTTTATATCGATTGTTTACAATCGATATAACCCTATTATACCACAATCTTATCTTTATTACGGCCCCAATAAATTCTGAATCTGGTTTAAATCCCTAAGTCTTTGATAGTTTCTCTTAAGCTTATCAATTTGTACCGAACAAACCTCGCTGGCCGGACAATCCAAATCCGTTTGACAGGTGGTAGACGCTCCGGGATTGGCCATGGTCGCGCCGCAATAACCATAATTGGTTAAATTGGTATTAAATCGCAAATTGGCAACCATCTGTTCAAAAACTTTTCTGGTTTCTGTGCCGGCATTAGCATTAATGCTAAACAGATAAATATTGGAGAACAAATTATTGGAAGTATTGGAATAATTTAACGCGTCAACATAAATATTATTGCCGTCGGTGAGCGCGTCATAGCCGTCAAGCCTGGTGTTTTGCATATTGCCGACAAACCCCTGGCCGCCCAAAGCTCTATCATTTTCAAACCACTCGGAAACAGTTAAGTGTTGCGGGTTAGAAAATACCGCGATACCGATACCATCGCTATTTTTATCATTGGTAAGGATAAATCGTTTCAAACTTGAGGTTGGCGTATCTGCAACAACACTGGCAGAGGTCTGGACCGCCGGACGCAGATATGGCAAATCATCGGTTGTGCCAAAACTGCCGCTATCCGCACAGTAGTATGTGCGGAAATTAAAGTAGCCGCCGCTTGGTGAGGCAGGAATAGCCATGTTATTAAATGTAAGCGCCGCCAAATCATAGCCGTCATTATTTCCTACCTTATCTTCATATGGGAAAATCGTAAACGGTCCGACACCGCCTAAAAATAGATCCTTTGGCGGCCACGGATTTTCACACAAAAATACAATCGCTCGAGACTTGCCTGTGGCCACAGAACCAGCTTGGGTGGAATATACATTGCTTGTAATAACTGCCGAGGCGCGTACATCAATTTCACCGTTGCGATTTTGAGCCGTAATTGTATTTGCCGAAGAAGTTGTATTTTGCAAGATAACATACGGATTGCCAACCGGTTGCCATAAATAATCCCACGCATAGAACCCGGGTATAGGTTGAATGCGCGCGGAATTTATATTTTTAGCGGACGCGACCAAAGTAGACGTGGCGCCTAATTTATCAAAATAAACTTGTGGCGGATTTACATCCACACTATTAACTTCACAGATATTTGTACCGGTAATAAATTTCCAACCAAACGGTTTATTGGTGCTATTATTTTTGCCGATACTGATACCTTGCCCGCTGCGAATACCTTCTTTAAGCGCCACAAAATAATCGGTATCTGTAGCCAGCGGCCTGTTTAATCTAAACGTTACTCTGCTTAATGTGCTGCTAACAACTTCCACATCAGGCTGGCCAATATCTTCGCCCGCGCACCATCTGGTGGAAACAATATCGGTGCGTAAGGCGGATACTGGCTGTCCGGTAATATACTGGAAAATATTCTTTATGGTCGCAAATATTTTTTTGTACCATGGCAAATTAGTATGTTCGGTTGCTGCAGATGCCAGAGCCGTAACATCTTCGCTCGCGCCGCACGTAGAAGTTGTGCCGCGCGCAACAATAATATTATTTCTAACGGTATTTCCATCTATTGGTTGGTTAAATGTTGCCTCAATTACCGTATTAGGACAGATATTAAATTGGTTGGTAGAAGTGCTGCCAGGTGTGACGCTCAGTAGCTGCGGTTTCATATAACAACAACCGTTGGCTGCCACTCCCCAGCCTGCTCCCATTCTGGCCTGACACTCCGCATCCGTACTATACCCGCACGGAATAATAAAATCTCCGCTATCACTTACTTGGCCGCCGCTTACCGTATTTTGAGTAGTGCCGCCGATGATTTGTGATTTTTGAGTAGGCGGAACACCGGTGGCATTTCCTAAACCAACGCCAGTTGCCAGTCCCCATGGATTTACGCTTGTATGAGTCTGGACCATATTACTTTCACAGAAATTATCTTCGCCAATACCAACACTTGCGTCACCGCAGAGTGATGGAGTGGAATAGAGAAGCGAAGATCCAATTTTTTGCCTGTTTGAACCACAACCTTCACTGCCTGCCGCGCATTCAGCATGAGAACTATCGTTATTTAAACAAAGATCATTGCACCAAACAGCTTTTCGGCCACCCCCCAAATCACAGCCGGGATCTTCATCCGGATTGTTTACCCCATCGCCACAACGGCTGATAGCATTTCTACAAGCTGCATCAAAATTTGCTTGCGTAAACCCGCCGCGGCCCACGCGATTTGCAAAACACCATTGATTAGATAAAGCCGTGCCTTCATGCAAACAATTGGTCGCGCAACGCATAGCCGATATTGATTGGCTTGAAGAAGCGGTAATTCCCAAATCACAATCTTCACCACTACCTACCATACCATTTCCGCAAATAGAGGCTCCCACGGCGCTACTGCCGGCCACGGAACCGGTGCGCAAACAAATATTACTGCAACCAACAGAAGAAGTGGCCGAACCGCGATCGCAAGTTTCACCTAAATTTGGTTCTGTAATTCCATTGCCACACGTTGAGCTGCTCATATTCCCTAGCCTGCGGCAATCCAAACCACAACCTGCGCCAATAAATGGCGAGTCGCAATCTTCCCCTGCTTCTACCACACCATTGCCGCATACCGGTACAACTGGAGCGCCAGCGGCAATACTACTGCCTTTACGCACACAATCGTTGGTGCAATTTGCATTACTGCCTCTAGTAATAAACGTTGCCACCCTGGCCACTAAATTTGGGTTGGCCGCCTGGTCTGAGGTGCTCCAATTCCAGCCTATAGACCATGGATTTAATTTTTGACCTTGAGCGCTGCACGTATCAGGAGAAGAAAATGGCTGGGCGTTAAATATTTTCTTATCATCAATAAATTGAGCCACAAAAGAATCCGGGGTTACATCAACTCGGCTGACTTTACATTTTTCTCGCTTTGTCTTAAATCTCCAAGTAAATTGTTTATTATATGGTTTGGAAAAAGTGGTTGGATCTCCGAGTCTGGCGGCGGACCAAAGCAGTTCAGGCGAATTAACGCTCGTGGTGGAAGCGGAAAGCGCAACTTGATAAATTGTGTTCGGCTCAAGTTCCAGCGAACCCAAAGTGGAATTGGCAAGTTTTAATACTTTATAATTACTGGTTTGATCTAGAACAACATCGGCGGCGGACAAAACTTGGGTGGTGCTAAAACAATTTTCATCATTACATTTAAATAATTTTATTGGGCCGCTGATACCCGAACCCGGTAGATTTCTGTTGGACATGGTGGTATTAAAACGTACCCCTACTTCGGCATTGGTGCATGATTCCAAACACTTCGGCCAGAAATCAATTATTTCCGGATTATTCAAATCTATAGTAAGCGGACTGATGCCTGTGTAGCTGACCGAAGCCAAAGTGGCGGTGGCTGTAATATGTACCGCATTATCCGGATTAGTTAAACCTACGCCAACTGTATTTGCGAGCGCGGAAACTTTGGCGGATGAATTATTTGAAGAAAAAATATCCGTATAATTTCTATTTTTTGACCCCCAAGACCAATTAAACGCTTCCGTGTTCATTACCACACAACGCTGAGTACTTAGACCATGGCCATTGTAAACAACATCTACGCCTTCATCGGTTGGATTTTCTCTTTTTTTAATCGGCTCTTCTAATACCGAAGTCCAATAACTATATGGAGTAATTATCACTCGTTTCATGCGGCAATCTTGAGCATCGGTTTTAAACACAAAACAATATGACGAATCCGCGCCACACGGCTTATCTTTAGCAAGCGGCGCCGAAGACGTACCGGTACCGGCAGTAATGCCTGATTTTAGCACCACCTGGTACCACGTATTATCTTTCCACTTCGCGGTATTATATGTAGCATCCGGATTTAAATTCAGGTAGCTGGTATTTTCCGTGCTAGGCTGTGGCACAAAATCACCGGCGCCTTGAATAGGTACGGTTGTTTCTACGGTACATGTTCTTTGATTTTCATTTATCGTATTTGCCTGGCATTCATTTACAACAAAATTTGATCTGGCAATATTATTGATATTTGGCAAACTAAACTCCACCATTACTGAAGCCGATCGGCAAACGCTATGATGGACATCGTTGGCTGACAAGTCCCACTGAACGCTTGGCGAAGGGCTGGGAAGATTTTGTCCTAATTCAGTGGCATTATTACATCGTTCAACCACATGCGGAACTTGCGGAATATCTTTGGTACTGATTCTCCAAATATAACCGGCGGAAATTGTTTCACCCGCGCACAATTCAGTATTTGGGCGGCATAATCCTGCTTCAACGCCAGACACACAACAATGGGTATTGGGAGCTGTACAGGTATTGTTATTTCTCACACAATCAAGCACTGAAAAATTTTCCGGATTGCTTATTTTATTATCTGAACTTCTAAATACAACTACCGGACCGGTACGACTGCCGACTGGAGGCTGGGTAGAAATTAATTGTCCAACGGTTTGGTTCGTTACGGTTACCGGATCAGCTGCCAAACGGCCAGTAATAGCTGTGGGCGACGCTCCTTCAGTCCAAAAATAAACGGATGGCGAGGCGCCAAAATATTCACCGGTAATTTTTAGCGCCGGAGCACCGCTGGCAAACGGAGCTGGGCCTGATAAAGGACTAATATTGCAAATACCCGGAGCTGGTTCTCCGCTTTCTAATTCAAACACCGGACCAATTGGACTCCAACCTTGCGAAGCATCAGCCGGACGCACCTGTACAAAATACGGCCTGCCGAGTTGGCCGCTGCCTGAAGGGAATTTCACAATTATTTGCGTATCTGTCCAGGTAACACGGCAACCGGATGGAAAACTAAAGCTGCCATCTATCGCATCGCCGGGCTGGCCATTTAAATTTTCCTTAAACCAAACTCGGCCGATTTGATTTCCAAAATTACTGCCTGTAATTGTTATATATGACCCTCTGGCTCCGTGATCCGGAGAAATACTGGAAATTACCGGTGCTGAACCGCTGAGTCCCTGATCTACCACAAACCGAACGCTGTTGCTGTCTACATTATTTTGCGTAACTTTAACTCCAACCGGACCGTTATTTAAAAGCGGCACTCTTGTTCTGATTAATGTATCCGCCCAGTTTGCCAAACTTACGAGCACTCGCTGCTCGCCAAAAGATACTTGGCCTGGCGCAGTGCCAAGCCGCCTACCGGAAAGAGAAACTTCGGTTCCAGGCAAACCATTTGCCGGACTTATTGAACATAAACCTGGACGAGTAGTAGTATTTACTTCAAAATTACTGATTCTTGGACCAAAATCATCGTTAGTTGCGTCTATAAATTGCCTATTATTATTGAGCGCTGTTTCCACACGAATCGGACCACTCGTAGCATTGTTTGGCACCTCAACTATAATCTGCCACGGTCTCCAAGCGCCGGCCGCACATGAAGCTAGTGGTGCTTGGGTATTACCGATAAAGACTCTGCCTGGCGTATTACCAAAATAATTTCCTGAGATAGAAACAAATGTGCCCGGCCCACCCGATAATGGAGAAACGCCATTTATTCGCATCCGCTCCTCACACACTCCCGCATTACAATATCCGCTGGAACACTGGGCATTACTGGTACATGACGAACCGCCGCAGGCGCCGCATTCCCCACCGCAAGCCGGAGGCCCCGCGTTTTCTTCGCCCAGATCAGCTTGCAACGTATTATCAAAACAATGTTGCGGTAATAAATTTACAACTGTAGTGGTAGTATGTGTAAGCGCAGACCAATCAAAACCCGTGGCCGAAAGCGTATGTTGTCCGGCGCCAATACCGTTAGTCGGCCAATTAATTGTTACCGAACCGCTGCTTTGACAACCGGACACAGTTTGACCGCCCACAAAAAAGTTATCAGCCGATAAATCTATTTTTTGCACGCCATTATCATCTGTATAGTTAACAACAACTGGCACTACAGAACCTGAAACCAACACATCGCTCGGGATTGGCGCGATTGTAACTTGCGGAGGATTTCTATCTACCCCACTACCTGTCGTAAACTGCACATCTCTACACCCGGCTCTAATGGCGCAATTTAAGGACATTTCGCCATCAGCACTTCTTACGGCGCCAGCATTATTAAAATGCAATGAATACTCCGTAGCTGGAGCAAAACAATCGGCTGGCCCGGAACCGCAATCACCGTTTGGCACAAAACTCGCGGTATGTTCATTTAACAATTGCCACTGCCCCGGATATGCGTTACCATCGGCTGTTTGTATGACAACATTACCGCCAAGCGTCCCAACATCTACGGCTCTATTAAATGTAACGGTCGGGTGTACATTGCGAATGCACATGGTGCCGCCCTGCGGCAGACTATCAACATAAAAAATGCCCGATGGAAAATATGGATTATCCCCTCCCAAACCACCGCCGCCGCCAAGCCCGTCTGTCCCCGTAGTTGCGCCTACTAATCTGCTAATAACAAAGCTGGCAATTGCGTATGATGATAGGATAATGGCAATTCCGATGGCAGAGTTGAGTAAAATTTTCTTGGCATCAGAGATTTTTTCTTCATCGCCGCCGGCCGTCATCCAAACAAACCCTCCGTACAGTATTAGAACTAAAGCCACAATTCCCAACAGCCCCAAAGCCGTACGAATAATTCTGGCTACCACCAAACGAATATCGGTAGATGGCAAACCGATGGATTCTCCTACCGGCTGCAAGCCTAGGTCTGGCGCGCTGGTAGTTTGCGCGGAAACAATATTATGAAACAAAAATATTCCACTTGTTAAGAAAATTGTAAATAGGAACAGGAATAAAAATTTTTTTACACTACTTTGTTTCATACAACCACCTGTATTTTATTCTAAAATCTTATAAGCTATTTTGCCTTAAATAATCCAAACAAGCCGAACTGCCGGCGCCCACGGCGCCATTACAGCAAAAATCGCTATTTTGATCAGTTACAACCTGACAACAATTTTGCGGGTTTGAACTTTGGCAATCGGGGGAAACCGTCGTGTTTGGAAACACTGTCATTCTTGGCCCTTTGCCCGGGTAAAAACAGTTGAAATGCAAATCTTCTACGGTAGAACTGACAACCGTGAAATAATATTGGCGTGAGGAATCTAAAAATGGACCGTGGCTCAAACGCGTATAGGTAGTTCCATCTTCATTAAATACAGAATACGGGACTCGCCAAATTGGCACAGGGTGAGTCGGCTTTTCTTCAATACCAATATTATACATTGATTCCGCACGCATTCGTTCGCTAAATGTTATGCTTAATTCCTGGTAGCGATCTATATTTTGCGCGTCAATTCCCGGTATAATTGTTTGAATATATGGAGTAGAAGTATCCACTTGATTAAGAATTTCAAAATTCCAGAAGTAATTATCCGGTTGTTTTTGGGCTGGAAATACTGGCAAGGTGTTGGTAGCGGTGTTGGCAATACCGTTTTTATTACCATCCAAAGCATTACCCGCTAAATCGGTAATACCGGTAAATGGCTGCGCTTCAAATGAACCGGTATTAATGGTTTTGGCCGCGCGCATTAAAACTTCATAATTATCACGACTGCAGCTTGCTCCCGGCTTGTCGCAAACCGGTAAACAGAAAATTTTATTTCCGCACGCATTTATGCCGCACTCCTGCGATGGCGCAAATTCCAACGTACGATACCCGTTGGTTAAGGTAAAATTGCCAAGCGGCAACGTGCTATTATTTGATTTTAAGAAAATATTTTGCCCGTCTACATAATAATGATCGCCGCCGGCATTAAACTTACCGGTAATACCGATTGGATCTACGGCTTCGCTAAAATGAATTTGTAAGACGCTATTTTTATCTTCGGCCGCATCAGCTTCGGGGAATACGCTTTGTATTGTTGGCGGAGTAATATCTAAGGCTGTACTGTTGCTAAAGCGCCATTCATAATAACTATTCCCCAAGATACTGGCTCTAAATACGGATGGATTATTATTGGCCGGATCATCAAGCAGCATACCCGGACCAAGATGAACAATATAGGCAAGCGATTCGGTTGGGCTGCCTAAATAACCGCCATTTGGATTTGCCGAATCAGTAATCGGTTTGATGGTAATCGTATATACGCCGGTAGTATTATTTTCCGTGGTAACTGCGCCCAAAACCACGGCTCCAAAAATTCGTTCGCCATTGTCGGCGCGTTTAATATTTATTAAATTATCACTGACACTGCGCAAACGATCGCAATCGTTATACCAATTTTCCACGGTCGTGCGGCAGTTACCAAATACACCATCGCCGGTTGTATCTTCTACAAAACTATCCATTTTCAGCGGGCTGCGGAAAGAAACAATAATACGAGTGTTGCGAGGCACACCCATTTGATCGCGTGACGGATAATGATCTTTGACAATCTGACCCAAGGCGCCGCTGCCTTGAAAATTTTCCACCATCGGCGCTTCCAATCCTCCGCCTCCAACACCGGAGCCATTGCCTCCGGTAGCATCCGTTAGTCTGCTAATAACAAAACTAACGATAGCGTAGGCGCTTAAAATAATCGCAAGTCCAATAACCGTGTTTAATAAAAGTTTTTTCGCGCCGGCAATTTGTTCTTCGTTTCCACCCGCCGTCATCCATAAAAATCCGGCGTAGACAACAAGCACCAAAGCAACAATGCCGAGTAGCCCCAAAGCCACCCGAATAATACGCGCCACTATAAGTCGTATATCGGTAGACGCTAGTCCAAGCGGCTGGTCTATAACTTGAACTCCGGTCTGAAGTTCGCTATTTGGATCGGCTATACTTTGCGCCTGCGCAAATCGCGGAAAACTAAAAATCGCCAATAAAAACACACACGTAGTTATGGCGATTTTAAGATTTTGAACAAATTTTTTTTGTATCCATTGAAGCATGGGACAATGGAAAAAATAATTATCTGCCGAATCTCTTTGTTTCTTCCGGCATCTGTCCGATTTTCTTTAAATATTCAATTTTTTGTGAGACGGCCAGTCGGTGCAAAGCGCTTTTTTTGCGCATGTTCTTATTCTTAGGACGTTCGTAAAATTGAATTTTTTTAACTTGCAGAATTTTTCCGGATTGCTGCCAACGCTTTTTCACACGTCGCATGAACGCTTCAAATGATTCGCTTTTCTTTCGTTTTACTTCTGACACAAATTCACCTCACTTTCTGTACCCTATTAGATAATCCCAGACTGATTCGGGATTGCCGCCAAACGGCATATAACGGGGTGATTAGGATATTAAATATAATTTGATTATACCTTTATTTTCTCTCGCCGTCAAACCGAGACAGTTTCTTTTTTAGCAGGTTTTCCAGCTTTTTTTGATCAACTATTTCCTGTACGCCAGATTCCATATCCCGAATAATAATCGTACCATCCTGAACTTCTTTTTGGCCCAAGATCAAGGCGTATGGCACCTGCAGACTATTGGCCATTTCTAACTGGCCTTTTAAGGAACCTTTGGAGAAGTTATACGCAACTTTTAGTCCCGAAGCACGAAGTTCATTTATAGTTTTAAGCGCGCGGCGGCGAGCTTGGTCTCCAAGTTGAGCCATAAACGCATCCGTTTGTTGAACCGGAAATTTAATTTGCTGAGCGTCAAAATATTGCTTGACAGCGGTAACTGATCGCTCAATGCCAAGAGAAAATCCTACGGCTGGGGCTGGCTTGCCGCCCATTTCTTCTACAAGCAAATCGTAACGGCCTCCTCCGCCCAAAGCGGTTTGTGAACCAAGCGTCGCATCTTCTGTTTCCCCCATTACCGGATATATTTCAAAAACTGTGCGCGTATAATAATCCAACCCGCGTACGAGCGTTGGTTTTAATACATATGGCACTGCCAGCTCATCTAAATATTCCAACACTTTCATGAAATGATTTTTAGATTCTTCTTCAAGCCAAGAAATAATCTGCGGCGCTTCTTCTTTGACCGGCTGGCATCTTTCTTGCTTGCAATCAAGCAGTCGCAGCGGATTTTTATTTAATCTTTGTTTACAGTCATCGCATAAATAACTGCGCTTACTGCGGTAGTATTCCACAAGCGCGGTTTTATATTTCTGCCGTTCTTCAGGCACACCGATGCTGTTGATATAAATTTCCACCGGCAGTCCCAGGTCTTTATAAAAATTATGAGCAATCAAAATAAGTTCCGCGTCTTGCACCGGATCTGCATCGCCTAAAATTTCAAAGCCCACTTGATTAAATTGTCTAAATCGTCCCGCTTGCGGGCGATCATATCTAAACATTGGTCCCCAATACCACATCTTTACGGGCTGCACCATATTCCACATGCCGTGCATGATATAGGCGCGCACCACGCTCGCCGTATCTTCCGGACGCAGCGCTACTTTATTACTATCTCTATCTTCAAAGATATACATTTCTTTGTCCACCACATCGGTTCCCTTGCCAATGGAACGCACAAATAATCCGGCTTCTTCAAGAATCGGGGTTTCCAAGCGGCCGAATTGAAAGTGTTCGGCTAAATTTTCGGCGGTGTGATAGGCGGATTTCCAATATTTTTCTTCTTTTGGCAAAATATCGTGCATGCCGCGAAGCAATGAATATGCTTTTTTTCCGCCAGCACTCGGCGCTGAAGATTCTGTGCGGAATTTTGTTTTGTCTGTTTTTGTTTTTACAATTTTCTTCTTTACAACTTTTGTTTTTTGTTTAGGCATACGTTAAATGTTTAATTCTGGTTCGGGAATAAATTGCGCGCGATTAAATGGCCAGCCGCGGAAAAATACTCGGCCAACTACTAAACTTTTATCTACGGCGCCGAAGCGGCGCGAATCATAACTATTGGCGCGATTATCACCCATAACAAAGTATTGATTTTCACTTAAGGGAACAAAGGATCTATCTCCGCTGGTTAATAAATCTTCCGGTAAATATGGTTCGTCAAGTATTACCCCTTCCGGGTGTTCTTTATTGTAAATCGTGATTTTTCCTTCGGAAACTTTTACCCGCTCACCAGGCAAACCGATAATTCTCTTTAAAAAATATTCTTTTGGATTTTCCGGGTATTTAAAGACCACCACTTCTCCCCTTTCCGGGGTGCGAAAATAGTAGCTTAATTCATCTATGATCAAATATTCTTTGTCAAAAAAATTTGGTTCCATGGACGCGCCTTTTACATAAAAAGGTTTAAACAAAAAATACCTTACCAAGGCAATAGTAATACCGGCGAGCACGGCCACTTTTACCAATTCTAAAATAAACAGGCCAATACTGCCAAAGTATGACCAAAGAAGTTTTTTAAAATTGGATTTTTCTTCTTCCATAATAAAATTGGAATCTTAGATTGAGATATAATACAGGAAATTTTTTTATCCCGCAAGTAAAACAAAAACAGCATTGATTAAAATTTTAGCTGTTTTTGGTGGGCAATAGAGGATTCGAACCTCTGACCTTTACAATGTCAATGTAACGCTCTAACCAACTGAGCTAATTGCCCCCTTGTTAAGAACAGATTGTGGGCATGCCAAGAGTCGAACTTGGGACCTCGTCATTATCAGTGACGCGCTCTAACCAACTGAGCTACATGCCCTTTTT
>CAZUFD010000014.1:0-2866 GCA_964619625.1 uncultured Gammaproteobacteria bacterium
AAATATTTGGCGCGCATGCTGTACTCCTCTACGCGTCAAACGCGTTGTGAATTGTAAATGTTCGCTACTCTTTTAAAGTAGCATATTTTTGAGAAGCAAGCGAGTATTTAGGGCGAGAGAGAGGCGTTTCCTTTTTGTTTTGGCATTTTAGAAAACAGAGGCATATACATGTCTTCGGCAATATCAATATGTAATTCCTTGGGGTTTATGGTTGCGCAAAATTCAATTGGCGCGCCGCTGATAGTTGCGAGCGGCTGCTTTTCTTTGCCTTCACCCATAACGAGCACTGCGGCTGTGGCCAGGCTGTCGGCCATATCAACTTTGGAAAATGCAAATTTTTTGCCAAAGATATCGGATGTGCCGATATAATTTTTGAGTCCGCGAAAACCGGCATACCCCAAAGCCACGCCGGTAATGCCAGCCCGCAGCGGCATGGTACGGCTATCAGTGATGAGCACGCCCAAATGTTTAAGTTTATATTTTTTTTGCAGCGCGCTGCGCAGTAGATGCGCTGCCTTGAAACTATCTTTAGGCAACAAAATTAGTTTGCCACTGGCGTTGGATTCGTCTATGCCGGCCGAGGCCATGACCATATTGTCTTTTATCGTAAGCCAGACATATTTGGTAGGCATGGCCATTTGGCTTTCAGCGATGATTAATTTTTCTTTTTCTTTGCGATTTTTTATCACCGCTGTCCGATTTTCCGACAGAGCTACAATTTTGGAAGTAACTACCAAGACTGATTTTTCCGGTAATTTTTTGATATAGCGTGTTATAAACTTGAGTAAGTTTTCTCCTTCTACAAAGATGCGGGTTTTGATTGGTTTGACTAACATATATTTTTATAAAATTTATTTGCGCACACAATTTATTTCCACTCCTACTGATTTAAGAAAATTGAAACGATTTGGTTTTTCAATTTTAACCACAACTTTTTGGATACGTCTATTATAGGATAAACTGTGCTGGGCAATAGTATTTGCCAAAGTCTCTATAAGAACAAAGCGCGAAGTTTCGGCTAGTTCTAAAATGTACCAGTAAATTGGCCGATAATCAACCGTTTTATCCAGATCGTCATCAGCAATCGCCTCAGTTACATCGGCAGCTAATTCCACGTTTACTATAATATCTTGTGGTTCTTTTTTTTCTTCTTCATTAATACCGATGTGGCAGCGAACTAGGAGGTCTTTTATAAATATTTTTCCCATCATATGTTTAAGCTGTTAAGTTAAATTAATTTTTTACAGCGCCGGGCTTCAATGGACGTTGCCCGGCATGGCCGCGTTTCAATGGACGCTACGCGACATGATTACGTTCAATCAATTTCGTTAAATCAAAAAAACCGCCGATAGGGCGGGGGAATATAAAAATTAACCCTAGACCCTATCAGTCAGAGGAATGTCGATCGGCAAAAGCAGACCAGGTAGTTGTACGTTTATTGTGAAGCATAGTGTTACTTTTTCATCTCGTGGTGGCTCGTTTCTTTGCTGCGGATCCATAGAGCGCCAACGACAGAAATTAATAGAGAGATGCCCACAACAATGCTAAAGGCATGGAGTGAGTTAGCAAATGGCAGAGGTACATTCATACCATAAAATGTGCCAACAAGAGTTGGCAGCATTAAAATGAGCGTAAGTCTGGTAAGCCAATTAACGGTACGGGTAAGGTTATTGGAAATTAACGAACTTAACGCGTCGCGGGTATCTTCGGCAATGTGGCCATATACTTTTACCATCTCAAGCGCCTGCCGCATTTCATCTAGGGTATCATCAAGCAATTCTCGTTCCTCTTCAACTTCCATAAAACCCCGTCTGCGCGCCAGTTTTTCTAAAACAATATAGTTTGATGACAATGCCCCGTTGAAGTAAACCAAAGAGCGTTCAGTGCTTAACAAATCAATAGTTTCTTTATCCAGTTCTTTTAAACGGCGTTCAGTTAGAGGAATTTGTAGGCGGTTATATAAATCACGGAGATATCGCAGGTACATTTTGGCCGTAAGCAAGAGTATTTTAGTGACAAATTGCGGCTGGTGTTGGGTATTTACAATATGATTATTGGTAACATTTTTTATTTTTGTTTCCAAATAACTAATCACATCATTTTTTTTGGAGCTCACCGTGACGATGCACTGCGGGGTTAGAAGTATGGCGAGCGGAGTTACGGAATATTTAATTTCCAACTCGTCCTTGTCTTTAGGAGGAGTGCTTAGCGGGGTCTGCGCCAGCAAATAAAACATGCCGTCCAGTTTGTCCAGTTTTGGCACTTCGTTTATATCGCGAACGTCAGCGATTACTTCTTCGGGAATTTTAACAAGGGGGGCCAGAGCGGCAATATCTTCTTCGGTTGGAGATATTAAATTAACCCAAACACCGGATATATCTTTTATATTTTGTTCGGTAAGTTTAGGAAGTATTTCTGATTTTCCGTCATGAATTGAGTGTATGCTAAACATATTTACATTACTAAGATAACAATAGTATATCCAACTTAATCTTGAATGTCCACTCTGCTCGCCCGCAATATTTTTTCAAACTCTCGTGCTTAAACAAAAAGAGAGGCTGGATTCCAGGCCTCTCTTTGTTTGTTGTTTAAAGCGGTCCGACTTTGCCCCAGAACATGACTTTCCAGTCATTGTCTTCACCGTCGGAAACCCAAGCGCCAAATGGACGCCAGCCCGAACCAAGTTCGGCATAAGGTTTCATCCAGCCGTTTTCCATGCGGTACTTATAATCTGCGGTGGACTTCACCTTTTTAATAGCGCCGCCTTTTACCCACGGAGCCCAGAAAAGAAGACCGACAATTGCCACTGCTACCAGCAGGGCAATCACAAGTTTTTTTCTCATATGCTTGCTGCATTTAAAAATTA
>CAZUFD010000014.1:2966-22144 GCA_964619625.1 uncultured Gammaproteobacteria bacterium
ACCAGCAGGGCAATCACAAGTTTTTTTCTCATATGCTTGCTGCATTTAAAAATTATCTCTTTATATGATACACAATATTGCTCCGGCGTTCAAGTCCCAATGTGAGCAAAGCTGTTTGCTCGTTCTGTCTCCTTCCTAAAACAAAAAGTACTGTGGTTAAGTACTTTTTGTTTAACGTGTCGGGGTAGTGGGACTTGAACCCACAATCCCCTGCTCCCAAAGCAGGTGCTCTAGCCAATTGAGCCATACCCCGTTTATATTGTCTCGTGCCGCGAGTCAGAGTCGAACTGACCACGCCAGCCTCTTCAGGGCTGCGCTCTACCGATGAGCTATCGCGGCATGGTGGACCCTATCGGGCTCGAACCGATCACCCCCGCGTTGCAAACGCGGTGCTCTACCAAATGAGCTAAGGGCCCGTAACCAATAAAAAAGTAAAAATATTCTATCAATAGTTAACAAAAAAGTCAACTGATGATATACTAATTTTGTCTTTATTAACCTAAAATTATTAGATTATGGATCAGTTCTCTATGTTGGCGCAGGTAATTCTGGCGCTCATACTCGGTGGAATTTTGGGGTGGCAGCGAGAAAATTGGGGAAAATCAGCCGGACCACGAACGTACGCGCTGGTTGCGGGCGGATCGGCGCTTTTTACTATTTTATCCATAAACGCTTTTGGAATTGATTCGGCTAGGATTGCTTCACAAATTGTGGTGGGCATTGGTTTTTTAGGCGCAGGCACGATTTTACACAGAGAAAATAGGGTAGAGGGCCTTACAACCGCTGCCGGCCTATGGATGGCCGCGGCAATTGGCATGTCGGTGGCCGCGAGCTATTATATCTTGGCTGTCATGGTAAGTTTGTTGGTGTTGGTGATTTTTATGTTAGATGATAAAAAGAATCGGCGAGGTGTTGATAACAAAGATATTATTAAGTAGCTTCTTCTTAAAATAAAATCTCCTAAATTTAGGAGATTTTATTTTTTAATAGATTATTCTTCGGTTGGTGGAGGGGCGTCTTCGCCTTCATCGGCCGGCTCTTCTTCCGGAGCTTCACCCTTCTCTACTACTTCCCAAATGTCTTTGGAAATAGCCTTCAGAAGTTTAGGGTTTTCCCTTAAAAATTTCTTGGCGGTTTCTCTGCCTACGCCCAATTTTTCATCGCCATAGCTGTAAGAATTTCCGGATTTATTTATAACTTTATAAATAACGCCGTTATCAAGCACATCGCCGGAAACAGAGATACCCTCGTTATACATGATATCAAACTCACAGGTGCGGAATGGGGGAGCGACTTTATTTTTTACAACTTTAACTTTCACTCGGTTGCCGATAATTTTATCACCCTGTTTGATTTGCGCGGCGCGGCGAACTTCTATGCGCAGAGAAGAATAAAATTTCAAAGCATTGCCGCCAGTGGTTGTTTCCGGATTACCAAACACAATCCCAATTTTCATTCTGGTTTGGTTAATGAAAACAACGACAGTTTTGGATTTGCTGATAATACCAGTCAGTTTTCGCAGGGCCTGACTCATAAGTCTGGCTTGTAAGCCCATATGCGAATCGCCCATCTCGCCTTCAATTTCAGCCTTTGGCACTAGGGCCGCAACCGAGTCTATAACAATTACATCCACCGCGTTGGAACGTACCAAAGTTTCTACGATATCCAAGGCTTGTTCGCCAGTATCTGGTTGAGAGATTAGTAATTCGTCTACCTTTACGCCAATTTTTCTGGCGTAATCTGGGTCCAGTGCGTGTTCGGCATCCACAAACGCGGCAATGCCACCCAATTTTTGCACTTCGGCCACAATGTGTTGAGCGAGCGTGGTTTTACCCGAGGCTTCCGGTCCATAAATTTCAACGATACGTCCGCGCGGCACTCCGCCTACGCCTAAGGCGATATCAAGCGATAAACATCCGGTAGGTACGGCATCCACCTTCATGATTTTGGATTCACCGAATTTCATTATCGCCCCATCTCCGAATTTACTTTTAATCTGTTCTATGGCGCTTTCCGCGGCCTTCAATTTCTCCTTTACCTCCTCGGATATTTTTGGCATACAAGCTTTGCATTATGAATAATGAGCCATAAGTTATGGACCCAAAAGGTCCTTAACATATAATTCACAATTCACAATTCGTTTAGAAGTTTGATTCTATATTTTTAACGGTCAAATTATTGGATTTGACGATAATGTGCCGGGTAACCATTGTGGTTTTGCCGTGTTTTTTGATTGCAGATATAGTAATCGTATTTACTCCATTTGACAAGTCAATTGGCACTTCAAACCTTCCTTGATTATTTGCCATGGCCTCCTTGCCGTTTACCGTAAGACGCACCTCTTTTTCAGTTTCACCTTGTACGATTGCTACCGGCTTATTGGAAATATACCCGTCAATAGGGCTAAATACAGCCAGTTTTGGCGGCTGTAAAATACCGTTTACTTGCCAGATAAGATAACTGACAAATCCAACCACTAAAACTCCCAGGGCAACATATCTAAAAAGATTGGATAATGAACTCATACGCCATAATCGTAAGACACGAAGCGGGTGAGCCGGCTTGTAATTGTGCAAATCAGATTCTTCGGAAAATTGATGCAAAAAGCTAGCTGGATTTAAATTCAGAGTTTCCGCGTACTGACGGATATAAGCCAAGCGATGTGCTTTGGCTTGAGGTAGTTCTTTAAAACGCGCGCTTTCAATGGCCTCTAAATATTTTATCGGTATTCTCGTTTTTTTAGAGATGTCTTCCAAAGATAGTTTTTGTTGCAGGCGAGTTTTTTTTAACCGTTCTCCAACCCGGATCAGCGGTTCTAATTTTTTTAGACAAAACACTGCCATAAACGAAATGAGTGAGCGAAATGAGTAAATTTATTTACTCATTTCTGAACGAATGAGTTTATATGGGCTTTAGCCCCTATAAACGAAATGAGTTTACACGGGCTTTAGCCTCTATAATTTTTAATTTTCTATTTCTTTTGTTTCTTCATCAAACACCGGTGCCCCGCCCGAATTTAAAGTTTGCCTCTCGTCGGGGATATCATCGGATTCAGTCGGTCGCATATGTTCGGTAAATAGCTCTCTGGGTTTGGCGCCGTCTGCTGGTCCTACTATACCAGCTTCTTCCAATTCATCCAAGAGGCGGGCAGCTCGGGCATAGCCAATTCTCATACGGCGTTGCAGAAGCGAGGCGCTGGCTTTGCCGGATTCAATAATAATCTTTTTAGCCTCATCAAAAAGCGGGTCAAAATCGCTGCTGGCGCCGCCAAACATATTTACGGTTCCACCCGTACTGCCACCGCCTTTAGAGGTAATAGAATCATCATATACTGGCGGCTCATCACCCTTCAAATTATCTACGACTCGTTTCATTTCTTCTTCAGAAACAAACGCGCCCTGCAAACGTTTTGGTTTGGAAAGGTCGGCTGTTAAAAACAGCATGTCGCCGCGCCCCAATAGTTTTTCCGCTCCCGGTGAATCTAAAATAGTACGCGAATCAATAAGCGATGCTACCGAGAAAGCGATACGCGCCGGAATGTTGGCTTTCATAAGACCGGTAATAACCTCTACGCTCGGTCGTTGCGTGGCCACAATTAAATGAATTCCAACCGCGCGAGCCATTTGTGCCAAACGAATAATACCGGCTTCCACTTCGCTGGCAGCCATGGCCATGAGGTCGGCAAGTTCATCAATTATAAATACAATATACGGAAGCGGTTCGGCCGCGGATTTGTTATATGAACCAATATCTCGTTTGCCAGCTTCGGCCAGAACCGTAAAACGTCTATCCATTTCTCCAATTGTCCATTTGAGCGCGTTAACTGTTTTGGCGGCGTCGGTAATTACCGGTGTCAGTAGGTGGGGGATGCCATTATACAGTGTCAGTTCTACGCGTTTGGGATCAACCATGATAAGGCGCAAGGTCTCGGCTGTATTTTGGTAAAGCAAACTTAAAATAATTGTGTTGATACAAACAGTTTTTCCCGATCCGGTGGCGCCGGCAACCAGCAGGTGCGGCATTTTGAGTAAATCTCCAAACCAAACTTTGCCGGCCACGTCTTTGCCAAGCGCGATCATCATCTCGTGTTTGTCCGGATTTTTAAATTCCGGACTTTCCAGGAGTTCACGCAGTGTTACCATTGCCACTTTTTGATTTGGCACTTCAATGCCAACAAGTGATTGTCCAGGAATCGGCGCTTCAATACGAATTGGGTGCGCGGCTAGCGCCAACGCTAAATCATTGCTTAAGTTGGTAATACGAGTAAGTTTAATACCCTTGGCAGGTTTTAAAGAGTATTGGGTAACGGTTGGGCCGACGCGTACTTCGCCCATTTCCACATCAATGCCAAAATTTTGAAAGGTATCACGAATCACTTCGGCATTACCTTTTATATCTCCGGAAGTTGGTTTAGTTTTTGATGTATACAATAAATCAATGGACGGCAAGTCGCGAATAATTGGTTTAGGGATTGGGATTTCAGGTTTTTCTTCAACGATCTCTTCTTCACTTTCTATTTGTTCATTTTCAACATCTTGCTTTGCAATTGTGCGCTGCTGAAACACTCGTTGTTCTTCTTCCTCTTCTTCTATTTCCTCTTCATCCATTTCCGCGCTTGCGGTTTCTTGATAGTCGCCCTTTATTTGAAATACAACCTTTTCGTTTTTAAATGAGCCGAAGAAAGCAATAATTTGTTGTCCGAACCAACCAAGCAATAAAAAGAATTTTTTATGCAGTTCAACAATTTGCGCCAAGGATGTATTGAATAAAAAGATAATGCCAATAAGCAGGAAGGCGACAAGCACCATGGTAGCGCCCCAATAGCCGATATATTGGTTTAGAAACCAAGCAGGTAAATAGCCGATAAGTCCGCCACCGTACCCTTGGGTAGCCAGATCAAACATTTCTTCGGCCGGTTTTTGTAAATGAATTAATCCGTTAAATCCGGTGATAAATAAAATTGAACCAAGCCAGTGAGTGGCGCGGTACTCGTATTCCATATCTTTGATTATCAAAATCGCTACCAGAATTAGGATGATGGGAAAAATGTAACGAACCTGGCCAAAGGTGATGGAAAGCAACGAATCAATAAATTGTCCGGCCACTCCGGCGAGTGAAAAGAAGCTCAGGGCGGAAATACCGCCGATAATAAATAACAAAATAGCCAAAAGACCTCGGCTAATATCTGGATTTAAGTTTATTTTTTCTGAAAATGATAATTTGCGGTTTCGTTGTCTGGGCATAACAGGCATATTGTAGCATAATTTTTTATTGCGAGAAAGAAAAAATAATCCAGCTTGGAAGTTTACAATAGGTTTGCTATATGTTAGGGTTTTTATAAGGGGGTAAGTCATGTCCCAACAGCCGGAACTGATTCTTCTGGAGGGCGAACGGCAGAAACGCTGGCGAAAACTGAAGCGGTGGTTGCGTCAACGGCAAAAGGCCAAAAAAAGCGCATGCCCTTGTCAGCGGTCTAAAAGGGCGCAAATTGTCGGTGTCTCAATCCCCATGCTCAACGCTGCATACGGAGCAGCTGCCTGGGCTTTGGGTTGGTCACTAGAAATGGTGGTGATTCTATCTGTCACTGCGGCCCTGGCGCTTCTTGGAGTATTCGGTTATATGCGCACTGGGCATGGAGTTGAAACGCAGCCGCACCTGCCAAGCTGCCCTCATCAGAAAAATGCAGAGCTATCCGCTCGACGATAACTCTGTTTTTGCTCTTTCACCTGTCGAGAGTTGTTCATGTATAAAATATTTTTATCCAGGGCCAAACAAAAAATCCTCCGATATTGCATCGGAGGATTTTTTGTTTTTTCTGCATTAAGCTGCGACAAGAATTGCATGTTTTAATGAGCGAATCAAATTTAGAAAACTTTCTCTGAACAAAGAAATGTTCAAGAGAAAAGAGAGAGATTTGTTTAATAAATTCGATCCGATTGAGACATCAACTCTTGCGCAACTTGATGAAGAAAAATATAGTATAAAAAAATACTGCACTATATTTTATAGTGAAAAAATATTTTGTCAAGTTTAGGCATAAATTTTTTATAAAATCTATTTTTGATAGAAAGTTTTTTTTAAAACAAAAAAGCCGCCAACCAATCATGTTCCAAAATATTTAGAACATAGTTGGTGTGGTGGCGGCTTCTTGAGCGCCTGTTCCCACACAACGTGTGTACATTACGCGTCGGGCAGACTTACTCGTTCCACACGAGCTCCCACTCAATTTCCTGGCCCCAGGCGACCCATCCCGGCACGTCATCAACGAGCAGCTTCTGGGGTACCGTAGCGCACAGCGCACGCCCCAGATCGGCCATGAGCATGCACAGGCCAGGTCCAATGCAATCATCGGGGTTGGTGGGGGGTAAACGTCCTTCCATGTATCGAACCAGAGCAGGCAGGGCAGCTCTGGGGTTGGCGCGCAGCTCATCTGCGGCATCGGAACGACGAACTTCCGTTTGGGTTTGGTGGCACCCAAACGCCAAATCGGTAACAAACTGATCAATCAGTTGTTTCATGGGGAAATCCTCCGGAGAGAAGTTGTTATGACCTTACTAAAAAAATGTAAAAATGTCAATATTAAAAATGGAAATGGAAAAAATATCAAATTTATGGATAAACTGTGGATAAAAAGCTAATTTTTTAGGAGATTTTCAGCTTTAGTGCTAAAAATACTCTAAAATTAGCCAAAAACTCTCTTTTCCTTGACAAACTTTAAAATTTGTTAAGTTCTTGACAATACTTTATTTTTAGCGTAATATGTAAATACTTAACACTTCTGTGGAGAGAGAAAACGATTTTTTGGCTTAAATTAGCGCAAATCTAGCAATCCTGGTTTCATCTGGATTGCAAAGTCGTGCAAGGAATAAATAAATTTACATGCTGGCCTTGCTTTTATTGGCTAAACTTTAAGAAAAAAGGAAAAAACGCCCTCAAGGCGCCAATTTTTTGTTTAATCCGGCTGTTTATAGATTTTCTTACATAAAATTAATTTAAAAAATAATTTAAGTTTAATTAATCTGTATGCCCATTTTTAAACGCCAGACTCTGAAAACGACTGAACGAAAATTCTTCACGAGTGTCCGTGACGCGATGCCCGTACCGGATCTTATTGACGTGCAAAAAAGTTCGTATGACTGGTTTTTAAAATTCGGCATCAAAGATTTATTTGAAGAAGTTTCTCCGATGACCGATTTTACCGGACGCGATCTGGAATTATATTTGGAAAATTATTATTTAGATGATCCAAAATTTGATGAAGTGGTTTGCCGCGAAAGAAATTTAACTTTTGAAGCCCCGCTTCGCGTAACTGCTCGTCTGGTTAATAAACGCACCGGACAATCCAAATCCCAAGAAATTTATTTGGGCGATATTCCACTCATGACCCAGCGCGGTACGTTTATCATAAACGGCATTGAACGCGTGGTTGTATCACAGCTTATCCGCTCTGCCGGCGCGTTCTTTACCGCCGAAAATATTCGCGGCCGCAGATATTATGGCGCGAAAATTATTCCAAATCGCGGCGCTTGGATTGAAATTGAAACCGACATGAACAATGTCGTGTGGATTAAAGTAGACCGCAAACGTAAAATGGCTGCCACCTCGCTGCTTCGCGCGTTTGGCTATGAAGGCGATGAAAAGATGATGGAATTATTTAAAGATGTAAACAATCATCCAACCGTAGATTATGTTGACGCCACGCTTAAAAAAGACGTAGCCAAAACGCAGGATGAAGGACTTATTGAAGTATACAAAAGAATTCGTCCGGGTGATTTGGCCACTGCCGACAATGCCAAGAGTTTGATTTTCGCGATGTTCTTCAATTTTGATCGGTATGATTTGGGCCGCGTGGGTGTATATAAATTTAATACCAAATTTGATTTTGGATATAAGAACGAAGATTTTGATAAAAAAGAAAACAGAGTATTGTCTCCAGAAAAGTTACTCGCAGTGCTTAAAGAAGTTATTCGCTTAAACGTTACTCAAGAAGAACCGGATGATATTGACCATCTTGGCAACCGCCGTATTCGCGCCGTGGGCGAACTTGCGCAAAACAGATTCCGTGTAGGACTAGCTCGTATGGAACGTATCGTTAAAGACCGTATGAGTACCCAGGAAATGGAAGCGTTGTCTCCAAATAAATTAATCAATGCTCGTCCGGTCATTTCCGCAATTCGTGAATTCTTCATGAGTTCTCAGCTTTCACAGTTCATGGATCAAACCAATCCACTTTCTGAATTAGAACACAAACGCCGCGTAAGCGCGCTTGGCCCAGGCGGTTTGTCTCGTGATCGCGCCGGCTTTGAAGTTCGCGACGTACACACCACGCACTATGGCCGTATTTGTCCAATTGCCACTCCGGAAGGACCGAACATCGGTTTGGTAAACCATCTTTCTAGTTTTGCTCGCGTGAACGAATTTGGGTTTATTGAAACCCCATATAGAAAAGTGTTGAGAGAAGTTCCAAATGATCCTAAATTTACGGAAGGTGAAATTTTATTAAATGAAACAGAAGGCGTAAAAGCCGGCACAAAAATTACCAAAGAGGTAGCTGCCAAGCTCGCTAAGGCCAAAGCAAAAATTATTCCAGTGCGCGCTCGCGTGACCAATGAAATTGTTTACCTAAACGCCTTTAAAGAAGAAAAAGTAAATACCGCCGCGGCCACTACGAAAGTTGATGAAAATGGTTATTTCTTGGAAGAAAATGTGCCGACTCGTATTCATGGTAATCCGGGTGTAGGTAAAACCAGCGATTTGGATTACATTGACGTTGCTTCAAATCAAATTATTTCTATTGCCACTTCCTGCATTCCATTTTTGGAACACGATGACGCCACTCGCGCGCTCATGGGTACGAACATGCAAAGACAGGCTGTGCCTTGTATTCGTCCGCAACAACCTTTGGTTGGTACCGGTACCGAACAAAGCGCCGCGTATTATTCAGGCTATGTAGTCTTGTCCGAAGTAGATGGTGAAGTTACGGAAGTAGATGGCAACCATATTGTGGTAACTGACAAGAAAGGCGTACACCATACATATTACTTAAGTAAATTTGTTCGTTCCAACCATTCCACTTGCGTAAACCAAACGCCGATTGTGAAATTGGGAGAAAAAGTTAAAAAAGGACAAGGTCTTACCGATGGTCCCGGTATTAAAGACGGAGAATTGGCCTTGGGTCAAAACATGCTCGTTGCCTATATGGTATGGGACGGCTATAACTACGAAGACGCGATTATCGTTTCCGAACGCGTTGTACAAAAAGATAATTTCACTTCCATTCATATTGAAGACTATACGATTGATGTTCGTGAAACCAAACTTGGTCCGGAAATCATTACCGCCGATATTCCAAACGTAAGTGAAGAAAAATTAAAGAATTTGGACAGCGAAGGTATTATCCGCATTGGCGCCGAAGCAAAATCCGGTGATATTTTGGTTGGTAAAATTACGCCAAAAGGAGAAACTGAACTTTCCGCTGAAGAAAGACTCTTGCGCGCGATTTTCGGTGAAAAAGCCAGAGACGTACGCGACTCTTCTCTCTATTTAGAACACGGTGAACATGGACGCGTAACCGGCATTAAAGTATTTTCCACTGAAAATGGCGATAAGTTGCAGCCGGGTGTTATCAAACAAGTCCAGGTCAGAGTTGCTGACATGAGAAAAATTCAAGTAGGTGACAAAATGGCCGGTCGTCACGGTAACAAAGGTGTAATTTCTAGAGTTGTTCCAGCCGAAGATATGCCTTTCTTGGAAGACGGCACCCCGGTTGATATTATTCTTTCTCCGCTTGGTGTTATTTCCCGTATGAACTTGGGTCAGATTTTGGAAACTCATTTGGGTCTGGCGGCCAATGCTTTGGGATATAAAGTTGCAACACCGGTATTAAATGGTATTAATGAAGCCCAAATAAAAGAAGAATTGGAAAAAGCCGGTCTGCCAACTGGCGGCCAGGTTACTCTGTATGATGGCCGTACCGGCGAACCATATGACCACAAAGTAACTGTGGGTTATAACTACATGCTTAAACTCAACCACATGGTTGAAGACAAAATTCACCAGAGATCTACCGGTCCATATAGCTTGATTACCCAGCAGCCTTTGGGTGGTAAAGCACAATTTGGTGGTCAGAGATTCGGTGAAATGGAAGTCTGGGCGCTAGAAGCATACGGCGCTGCGCATACCCTGCAAGAAATTTTGACTATCAAATCCGATGATGTCCCAGGACGTTCCAAAGCTTACGAAGCGATTATTAAAGGTGAAACTATCAGTCGTGTAAACTTGCCGGAATCATTCAACGTACTTGTCAGAGAGTTGAAAGGCTTAGGTCTGGATGTGGAACTTCTGAAGAAGTCAGAATCCGGAGAATACAGACCAATGGAAGAAGTTAGAAAACAACAGGAAAAAGATGCAAGGTCGGAGAGTGAAGAAAGAGAAGGAGTCGCAGCGGGAAAAAATTCTGATAAATAATTCATTAATGTCATCATTACAATAGAATAAATATATGAATGATACTATTTTCCCAGCCGACTTTGATGCCATTCGCCTCAAACTTGCTTCTCCTGAAGTTATCAAAGGCTGGTCATACGGTGAAGTCAATAAACCGGAAACCATCAATTACCGCACCCAGAAACCGGAAAAAGGCGGTTTGTTTGCCGAAGAAATTTTTGGCCCAACCAAAGATTGGGAATGTTATTGCGGTAAGTATAAAAAAATTCGATATAAAGGAATCGTGTGTGATAAATGCGGCGTAGAAGTAACGCATTCTTCCGTACGCCGTGAACGCATGGGTCATATTGAACTTTCCACCGCCGTTGCCCATATTTGGTTCTTACGCTCTGTGCCTTCCAAGATCGGTTTGATTTTGGATCTTTCTGCGCAGTCACTAGAAAAGGTAATTTACTTTGCATCATTTGTTATTACTCACGTTAACGAAGAAGAAAAGAAAAAGACCGCCGACCTCTTGCGCCAGGAATATAAATCCAAGAAAAAACAGATTGAAAAAGAAGGCCAGGATCAAATTAAGAGCGCCAATGATAAAAAATTGGGCGCCCAAGCTTTGGAAAAAATCCAGGAAGAAACTGAAAGAAAACATAAAGCCTTGGAAGAAGATTTCCAACAAGCAGACAAAGAACTTAAAGAACTCCAGGTCATGAAGATTATTTCTGAAAATAAATATCAGGAATTATCATTGCGTTATGGCCACTTGTTTGAAGCTTCTATTGGCGCAGAAGGCGTACGAAATTTACTTTCCCGTATTAATCTTGAAGACACCGTAAAGAAATTGGAAGAAGAACAATCTAAAGCCAAGGGTTCAAAATTGGAACGCATCATTCGCCGTAAAAAAGTATTAAAGAGCTTCTTCTTAAATAATATTCGTCCGGAATGGATGGTATTGCAGGCAATCCCGGTTATCCCTCCGGATTTGCGCCCGATGGTGGCGCTTGATGGCGGCCGTTTTGCTACCTCAGATTTAAATGATCTATATCGCCGTGTTATCAATCGCAACAACCGTTTGCGCAGACTTTTGGAACTTGATGCTCCGGAAGTTATTTGCCGCAATGAAAAACGCATGTTGCAGGAAGCCGTAGACGCACTGATTGATAACAACGCTCGTCAGGCCAAAACGGTAACCGCTTCTACCGGTCAAAAGAGACAACTGCGATCACTAGCAGATATTTTGAAAGGCAAGCAAGGCCGTTTCCGCCAAAACTTACTCGGTAAACGCGTAGACTATTCCGGTCGTTCCGTAATCGTGGTTGGTCCGAACTTAAATATTGATGAATGCGGTTTGCCAAAACGCATGGCCCTAGAACTATTTAAACCATTTATCATGAGCGAAGTTATCAAGCGTGAACTTGCTCACAATGTTCGCAGCGCTTCTAAATATATTGAAGCCGAACATGATGAAGTGTGGGATATTTTGGAAGATTTAACCAAAAAAACTCGCGTACTTCTAAACCGCGCGCCGACTTTGCACCGTTTGGGTATTCAAGCATTCCACCCGCGTCTTATTGAAGGTAAGGCTATTCAGTTGCACCCTTTGGTATGTACCGCGTTTAACGCCGACTTTGACGGTGACCAGATGGCCGTTCACTTGCCGCTTACCGCCGAAGCTCGTTGGGAAGCCGACAACCTTATGGCCGCGGAAAAAAATATTCTAAAACCTGCCACCGGCAGTCCGGTAATTACGCCGAAACAGGATATTGCTCTCGGTTGTTATTATCTTACTCGCTATGAAACCAATGACACCGGTGAAGTAAAGCATCATTTCAGTTCGGAGAAAGAAGCTATTTTGGCTTATCGTTCTCGCGTGATTTCTCTGCAAGAGAGAATCAAAGTTCGCTTCCAGGATGTAAGCCGGTTTGTGGAAGGTACAAACCCTATCTTAGAAACTTCAGTTGGCCGAATACTATTCAATAAAATTTTACCTCCGCAGCTTCCATATTTTAATGAAACGGTAAATGTAAAAAAACTAGGCCATATTATTCGTTTATGTTTGGAACTTCTGCCCAACCAACAGGATGTAGCCTACTTCTTGGATGAACTCAAAAATCTTGGTTATCGCTATGTTACTAAATCCGGCTATTCCTTGGGCATGGATGATTTC
The DNA here is from genome assembly GCA_964619625.1 of uncultured Gammaproteobacteria bacterium. Classification (GTDB taxonomy): domain Bacteria; phylum Patescibacteriota; class Patescibacteriia; order Magasanikbacterales; family GWA2-37-8; genus XYD2-FULL-39-9. The sequence continues at coordinate 15,574 of CAZUFD010000014.1, forward strand.
CCAGCCATTTCCGAAAAACCAGGCATGCTGGCCGAATCCGACAAGATGGTAGCTTTGGTTGAAGAACAATATCAAGAAGGTTTGCTCACTCAGTCCGAACGCCATGTAAAGATTTTGGAAATCTGGGCCGAGACTAAAGAAAGAATTGTTGCCAAGAACCAACAAACCTTGCGCAAAGATGGTCCGGTATTTGCCATGATTGATTCCGGCGCTCGCGGTAGCTGGGGCCAGTTGGGTCAGGTTATCGGTATGAAGGGTCTTGTGGCTTCGCCATCTGGTGATACCATTGAACTTCCGGTTAAAGGCAACTTTAAAGAAGGCGTGGAAGTTCTAGAATTCTTTATTTCTTCCCACGGTACCAGAAAAGGTTTGGCCGATACCGCGCTTCGTACGGCTAATGCCGGTTACTTAACCAGACGTTTAGTAGATGTATCGCAAGATGTGATCGTGTTTGAAGAGGACTGTGGAGATACAAATGGCGAAATCTTTACCGCTGCTCAATCTAAAGAAATGGGTGAAAAATTATCCGAACGTATTTGGGGCCGTTATTCACTGGAAACCATAAAGGTGGGTAATAAAGTAATTATTAAAGAAGGTGAAACCATTGATGATAAGACTGCTCGCTATGTTGATGAGCATAAACTTGAATCCGTGCGTGTTCGCAGTATTTTGCAATGCAGAATGCAAAAGGGTGTTTGCCGCAAATGTTATGGCTTTGATCTGTCCAAGAACAAGCCGGTAGAATTCGGCGTGGCCGTTGGTATTATTGCCGCGCAATCTATCGGTGAGCCCGGTACACAGCTTACCATGAGAACCTTCCATACCGGTGGTGTGGCTGGCGGCGACGATATCACTCAAGGTTTGCCAAGAGTAGATGAACTCTTTGAAGCTCGCGCTCCAAAGAAACAAGCTATGCTTGCCGAAGTGTCCGGTGAAATTGAAATAGAAAAAGCCGATGGAAAAATTATCACTTCTCCAAGCGGCAAGAAAATCTTTGAAGGCCGCCGCGGACAGGAAATAATCCATATTCACTTCTCCGGTGTTGATGAAATGAAGATAAAAACAAAATCCGAAGATGAGCTTATGGTTAAAGACGGAGATTCCGTACAAAAAGACCAGGTAATTTTGGTGCGCGGCTCATCAGGAGAAGAAGTCTTGGCCAAATATCCAAGCACAGTCAAAGTTGAAAAGAATACCGTTACGCTTACCTACGAAGGCCCGCATGTACGCGAATATATCGTACCATTAGGTTACAAAGTGCTGGCAAAGACCGGTGATAAAGTAGAAAAAGGCGACGTGCTTACCGATGGCAGTATCAATCCTCATCAGCTCTTTGAACTCAAAGGCAGAGAGGCCGTACAGCGATATATTTTACAGGAAGTACAAAACATCTACTCCGCTCAAGGTCAGAAAGTAAATGATAAGCACGTAGAACTTATCATTCGCCAGATGTTTAGCCGCGTGTATATAGAAGATGCCGGTGATACCGATTTGTTGCCAGGTGAAGTCGTGGAAAAATCCCAGTTGGATTTCTCTAACCGCCAAGCCAAAAAAGATGGCACTAAACCTGCTGTTGGCAGAGAAATGTTCTTGGGTATTTCCAAAGTTGCTCTCTCCACCCAAAGCTTCTTGTCCGCCGCTTCCTTCCAAGAAACTGCCAAAGTACTCATCAATACTTCTATTACCGGCAAGATTGACTACTTGGACGGTTTGAAAGAAAATGTAATTATCGGCCGACTCATTCCGGCTGGAACCGGGTTTAAACAGTAGAAAAATATAATAAAAAAGACCTGTGATGTACGGGTCTTTTTTAATTCTCACACTCTCTCTTTCTTTGGCTCACACGTGTGTGGGCCTGGTTGATTTATAATAAATTGACGCACTATAAATTAAGATATACAATTGCGGGTATATACATTAAATATTTAAAATATGGCAAATGAAATAGTAGTTCCGCCGGAAGAAAAATTTTCGCTGTCTGTAAAATTATTATTAGCTGCGGGCGCAGTTCTTGTGGTAGTCGCTGCCGCCGTAGCGGGTTATTTTTTTGCGCAGAATAAAAATAATAATAATCAAAAACTTACTGAAAACTCTCTGCAAAATACTTCGTCATCAGTAAATAATCAACCAGTTGAAGGGGTTGTTAGTCCTACCTCAACTAATAACGCAAATACTGAGCCAATATCTATAAATTTTCCCACCACCTCTTTGTCTCAGGAAATTGCCGCAAAGATTAATTGGACCCAGCCAAATAAACTTAACAATCTGCGCTGGTTTGTAGAAAAAAAATCATACGCGCCAGAAAATTCAGAATATGAAGTAGCAATTTTAAATGAGTATTATGAGGTCGGAACCTTTGAGTATAATGGCGAGCGCGGCCGGGTAGTGTTAGTACAAATTCAGCCTGAGGAACCGAGTTCCCCGTGGTATTTTTATATTCTAGATTTCAAAAAACAATTTACAGTGCTGGCAAAATACTCTTGGTTTGACGGATATGCTAATAAACAATTTGATTCAAATCCTGGTTCTACCCTAGAGGCACATTTGGCAAACTTTGTTCCGGAAATAAAAAAATTAGTAAAGGTAGATTTAAATTTTACTATCCCTGCTCTTGAATTTCCTAAAACAATAAAGGGTCCAAAGGAGCGCCAGGCTTTAAATCTGAGAGGAGTTTATCCTCTACAAGAACGCGTTGGTTTCAGTAATGTGACGGTAAAAGCAGAGGTGCCGGTATTTGTTGATCCTCAACTTGGAACAGTGTATACATCGGCAGTTACCGGAGGTTTTTATGTACATGGCCCGGATGGCACTCGAGCTGCTTACGCCCTGGAACCAGACTTCTTTAATCCAAATAGCGCCCAGGCCCAAATTATTTGGAATGATGGGTCTTGGAATGGGTATGAATATATGTATGGCGACCAGGGAGGTTGCGGCGCGATGAATTATATTTCGGTTGTTACTTCAACAGATATAACCCTAGCCAGTGATTTAGCTATCGTAGGAAAAAATAGCAAAGGGGATACTATATATGAGTTAAAAGACAAAAATCATAGATTATTAAAATCATTTTATGGCGGCGCATACTTCCCTCAGCAGGATGGTTATAAAATAAGTTATGAAGAATTTGTTACATTAAAACCAATAATATTTTGGGTGGATCCGTTTGGCAGGTTGATTAAAATGACAAATCGACGTTTTATCATTCCAGCTGAATGCGGCAAGCCGGTTATTTATCTATATCCGGAAAAGACTATAAATGTATCGGTGCGTGTTGAACCAAAAGGCGGCATGAGTGTTTCTGATCCGTTTTATAATGGGGGTTGGGAAGTTAGGGCCGAACCAAGCGGACAGCTCACAGAATTAAAATCAAACAAAAAATATCCATATCTATTTTGGGAAGGCCAGGGCGATTTATATCAACAGCCCGAACAAGGATTTATTATGAAACGAGAAGATGTTGGCAGCCAGTTGCCAAAAAAACTGACTCAGCTTGGGCTACACACAACCGAGATAAAAGACTTCATGGAATTTTGGCATCCGCGTATGCAGGAAAAACCATATTATTTTGTAACATTTTTAGGCACGGAGCAAATGAATCAACTAGCGCCTCTCACTGTTTCGCCGCAGCCGGATACAGTCGTAAGAATTCTTATGGACTTTACACCACTTGATGAACCAAAAAATGTAGTTCCTTTGCCTCTCGGTAGTACGCCAGAGCGGAAAGGATTTACCGTGATTGAATGGGGCGGGGTCATTAGAAAATAATTCCACGTTATGTCTGTCAAAACCAAGCTACTTGTCTATATTGTTGTCATAGCGTTGCTGGCAATAATAGGGGCGGCGCTTGGTTTTTGGTTTTATAATAATAGCAGTTTTGCATCTCTACCTTCCTTCGTTAAGGAGACTTCTCAAGAAGAATCCCAGATGCACAGGGCTTATTCCATGGACGAAGGATTCTATAGTGTTTTCTTTGCCAATAATAAACAAACAAAAAATATTGAAGAGAAAGTTGTGTCGGCAGTGGTGCCGCACCATTTAATTGCCGGACAATTTATCGGTTCTTTTTTTAATAGCATGGCCGAGCAAAAGCCGGATACGGTCGTTATTATCGGCCCGAATCATAAACAGGTAGGAAATAGTTCTGTTATTACCAGTAATTTGTCTTGGCAAACTCCGTATGGCACTTTAAACACAAATAAAAAGTTAATCAATAAAATTATTGCTGCCAATATTGCTTCTTCACATCAAGAAGTTATGGGTGACGAACATAGTATTTCTAGCCTCGTGCCGTTTGTAAAAAAAACTTGGCCTAAAGCCACGGTGGTACCAATTATTTTGAAAAATAATGCTAAAACTGAAGATGTAGATAGGTTAGTGGAGACATTATCTGGCTCAGAGGAAAAAATTATAGTCTTGGCCAGTGTGGATTTCTCACACTATTTGCCGCAATCAGTTGCGGATTTTCATGACGCACTCTCTATAAATACCTTAGAAAGCGGCAGTTTCCAAAATTTGCGTGAACTGGAAGTAGACAGCCAGCCAAGTTTGTATGCATTATTAAAATATAATGAATATAAAAAATCACAGGCTTTTACTCTGCTATCACATACCAACAGCGGCGAAATTATTGGTAAAGATATAAGCGATACCACCAGCCATATTATTGGATACTATACAGACGGCACCCCCGGTAAAAAACCGGCTGCTTCGGTGCAGTTTTTTGGCGATATTATGCTTGATCGCGAAGTGGCTAAAGTGATGGGCAAAACCGGGCTACATTATATATTTAAAAATTTACGCGCCGAAGAAGATAGATTCTTTCAAGGAATACATATGCTTGTGGCAAATCTGGAAGGCCCGTTTGCGCCAGCGCGAGTGTCTACAACCAAATCAATCGCGTTTCGGTTTGATCCAAAACTGGCAGCAGAGTTAAAGTCGTATGGCTTTGATGCGTTTAGTTTAGCCAACAATCATAGCATGGACATGGGCCGAAAGAATGTTGAGTTTACCAGGGGAGTATTAAATCAAAATGGGTTTGGTTATTTTGGCGATGAGTATAATCAAGGTTTAGAGTATTCGTATATTGCCGGAGAAGAAAAAAATTTGCCATTTAACATAGCTTTTGTTGGTTTAAATTTTACCGAAGGGCCCTTGGATATGGTTAAAGTTAAAGAAGCTATAGATGATGCTAAAAGCAAAGCCAAGTTTGTAATCATTAATATTCATTGGGGAGAAGAATACAAGCGTAATTCCAATAAAAGCCAGCAAGATTTGGCGCATCAGCTGATAGATTGGGGCGCGGACGTAATCATTGGCCATCATCCTCATGTGGTTCAGGAAATTGAGATTTATAAAGATAAATATATTTTCTACTCCTTAGGTAACTTTATTTTTGATCAGTATTTTTCTCGTGATACTCAAGAGGGTATGAGTGTGGGGTTGATTTTGGAAGATAGTGGTAGGGTAAAAGTCCACATTATTCCTTTTTTCTCCAAAAGATCCCAGGTGCAGGTGATGACTGGAGAGCAGAAAGAGGAATTTTTTAAATGGATGAAGGAAAATAGCAGAATGGGCAGCTCTTCTTTTGAGTTTTAGATAAAATTATCTTTTTCCCCTTGATTTTTTCTCAAAAAAATGGTATAATTAGTGCATAAAATAACTTCTTTTGATTCTCAGAATGCAAAGATATGAGTGGGCACAGTAAATGGCACAACATTCAGGCAAGGAAGGGCAAGCAAGACGCGCTTCGCAGCGGTCAATTTACTAAAATTTCAAAATTAATAGCGCTAGCCGCAAAAAGCGGCAGCGACCCGACTACAAATTTTTCTTTACGCTTGGCCATAGAAAAAGCCAAAGAGGTGGGAATGCCGAAAGATAACGTAGAACGCGCGATAAAACGGGGTACCGGCGAGCTCGCTGGCGACCAAATAGAAGAAACCCTTTATGAAGGGTATGGACCGGGAGGGGTGGCAATCCTTATAAAGTGCCTAACTGACAATAAAAATCGCACCGTTTCCGATATTAAACATATATTATCAAAACACGGCGGGTCAATGGCCGGAGCCGGAAGCGTACTGTGGATGTTCCAGCAGTTTGGTGTTATAACTCTAGAAAAAGATAAAATAACGAATAAAGATGATTTTGAACTGCAAATGATAGAAGCCGGGGCTGAAGATATAATTAATGATGAAGAAAGTTTGGAAGTTAGAACTAAAATAGACAACTTTCAAAAAGTTTTGGCTAAGATAAAAGAAGTAGCGCTGGAACCGAAAGAATCAAGCCTGCAATGGATAACCAAAGATACAGTGCCGGTAAATCAAGAAGTTGCGGCAACATTAGAGAAATTATTTGCGGAATTTGAGGAAAATGATGATGTGGAAGACTATTTTACCAATGCCCAATAGTAAAGCCATATGAAAGAGGAAGTTATATTGGGAATAGACCCGGGATTTGGCAGAATGGGGTATGGCGTAATTAAAAAAAATAAGAAAGGCGAGTGGGATGCAGTGGGGTATGGATGTATAGAAACATCCGGTAAACAGAGTTTCGTGGAAAGACTGGCGGAAATACA
>CAZUFD010000015.1:0-20588 GCA_964619625.1 uncultured Gammaproteobacteria bacterium
AAAAAGGTTACGGACAAATTAGCGATGAAGGAAAACTCTCGGAAGTTATTGATGAGGTCATAAAAAATCATCCGCAACAAGTGGAACAGTTTAAAAACGGCAAGGAACCTATTCTTCAATTCCTAAAGGGAATGGTAATGAAAGCTACCGAAGGATCAGCTGATCCTGCTGTAGCCGAAAAACTTCTTAGAGAAAAAATACTAAAATAATATATACATAAAAAGTCCGATTTTAACTCGGACTTTTTATGTATATTCATATATACTTTTATACTACCGCTCTTGTTTTGCTATTTCTTCTTTCATATACGAAGTATACCAACTATAATTTGAGCCTAAAAAATACGATATGAGTTCAATGGCCAATTTAGCAGTTTTTCCATTTTCATCCAAAGCTGGATCCAATTCTACCAAATCTAACCCAACTAATTTACATTGTTTGCCAATAAATTTAGCTAGATTTTCTACTTCTCTACGGGTTAAACCACCTGGCGTTGCCATATGATTACCCGGCACACTCGATAATTCTATAGAATCCAAATCTAAACTCACCCAGATATTACTAACTCTTTTTTGCAAATCTATTATTGCCTGCAATACAGGTCCAAAACCATGTTGCATTATATCCATAATAGTAAAGGCATGTAAATTTTCCTTTCGAATCAAATCAATCTCTCCTTGATCAAGATCTTTAAGGCCAATATAGAGAATATTTTCTTTTTTAATCTTTGCGCCTGGCTTTAATATATCAGTTAGTCTGTAGTGACCAAGCCCCATAATAGCTGAGGATGGCATCCCGTGGATATTTCCTGAAAGTGTATTTTCATGCGTCATCATATCTCCATGGGCATCTATCCAAATTACTCCCAAATCCCCTTCACAAGCCACCGAAGCTCCGGAAATACTGCCAATAGAAATTGCATGATCGCCTCCAAGCACCAACATTTGACCACCCATCTTTACCTCATCCCGTACAATGCGAGCAGTTTTTTCTGCGACTCTACTTATTTCATCTAAATACTTTAATTTTAAATCTCCAATTTCAGCTGATTCCCGGCTTGCACAGTCTACATCTCCCAAATCCTTATAAAAAAATCCTGCACTTTTACACATTTCTTCTAAACCAAATTCTCTAAGAGATTTAGGACCCGCATTTGTTCCAGAAAAATCTTTGCCCAAATCCAAAGGCACTCCCAGAACCGATATATCTCCGCTTAACTTTTGATTTTCGTAAAAACTTAAATTATCCATAAACAATTATATGTATTAGTTCGGCTATTTTACTCTTTGCAGCGCCTCCTTAAGCAACTGCTCGCTTGTTTTACCCGCAACTTGCAGATCCTTTACCGCGTTTCTGGCTTCGGCAATGGAATAACCCAGCGCGCCCAAGCCTTCTATTACGTCTGCCAAGGCTCCTTCAAACTCTCCTACCCCTGTACCATCACTTCCCATTTTATTTTTAAGCTCTACTAAAATTCGCTCGGCGGTTTTTTTGCCAATACCGCTTACCTTTGTCAGGTATGTTAGATCTTCACGGCCAATGGCGGTGGAAATTTCCTGCACACTGCCAAGCGATAATAAATGCAAGGCCGTTTTAGGCCCTACTCCGCTTACCAGTAAAAACTTTTCAAACAGATCCTTCTCCTGGCCGCTCGCAAAACCATATAACTCCATGGCATTTTCTCGTACAGCCAAAAAAGTAAGAATGGTTGCTTCTGTTCCCACGCCCCAGGTTTTTGCCGAAGCAGCGCTGGCTAAAATTTCATAACCAACTCCGCCCGAAGTAAGCACGGTTAGTTTATTTCCATTTTTGTTTAAAATTTTTCCGTTGATCACTGAAATCATATAAAAAATAAGCCGCTTGCAGAGCAAGCAAAAACCCTATTTCTTCTTTGCCCGGCTTACTCGTATCAGCCCTCCGCACGGAATAATTTCCACGCCTTTTTTCTCTAGGGCATCTAAGTATAAATTCATACCCAAAGAATCCGAAGACATATGTCCGGCCACAATCACATTCATATTATGTTCAAGAGCTTTTTCGCGAGAATCTTTCTGCATATGCATGCCAATAATTGTACTGACACCGGCGCGAGAAAGTTCAGCATAAATTTTGCTGGATGGCTCCGTACCGCCGGTCATTTCTACCATATATTTTCCAGCTCTATTTTTTGAACTACCAACAAAAATCATAGGACCTGCGCCTCTTCTTTTGGCTTCCTGATATTCCGGAACTTCCATAAGCGCTTCCATAATTTCGCCTACGGTCTGCGGTTTCTTTTTGGCGAGTAGTTGTTCCAAAAATACCGTAACCAAATTATCGGTTGGGGTATGCATATTCATGAAATTTACCCCTAAAATTCTGGCCGTATCTATAATTTGATAATGGTTGTAGGGGTGGACGCCACGACCGACTTCTTCAATTCTCTCGGCCATAAATTTTTCTGCCAAATGTACCGGCACTCCCAAATCTTCATATACCTCAACGATCATATCCATAATGCCGTGTAAGGTCGCCAAACTGCCGCCCATTGGATGGTGGGCGATTACCGCGTCTATTTTCTGGCCTCGTTCATTAAGTTGCGTAGCCAGTAGTATTTCACCCACGTCTGTGTCTATGCCGGCTAAAATTCTTCTTATTGGAGCTTTTGGGTTGCCAACATGCATGCGGCTATCACTGTGATATGGGTTGACCAAACGATCCTGGTCAAAATATTTCTTATCTTCCGGTTTCAAATCAGCATACTCCTTTTTTACCCGTTCCAGATAATTTTTTACCTTTTTAACCCCGCGCGGATCGGCAGCTATGCCCATCTTCACGCCCAGGTCGTACATTTCCTTAAAGGTCAGCATATTTTGCTAATTAGAGATTAAATTTCTATTAATTTACCCCAAAAACCCGGGTCTGTCAAACCAAAAAACAGCCTTATTTAAAGCTGTTTTATAGGCGCCACGAGAGAGTGTTGAGGAGATGATCACGTGTTTTTCCCGTGGCGGGTTGTAGCGGCGTTCTGGGTTGGCGGCCTCCTTGGCAAAGATCTGCCACTATTTACGGTTTGTGCCGTAACACACCCACCTTCGCACTGTCCGTGCAAATATGAGCAATCTAAGAATACAACAAATTTACCCCTTGGTCAAGGGGTAAATTTTTTCACTTTAGAAGATTCACAGTTTCTCCACCAAAATATCTACTTTCATGCCATCTATTTCTTTTTCTTCTCCACCTGCACCCTCTTCTACCACATCGGCCAACACAGACTTTTTAATTTCGTCTTTATATTCACTAAATACAGACTGCAGCAATTCATCTTTGGCGTGATATTTTACCGATACCCTATCTGAAATCGTTAATTTTTGATCTTTACGAATTTGATTTATAGTGCGGACAATTTCTCGGAGGAGTCCTTCTTTTTTTAGTTCATCGGTTAACTTTGTATATAATGCCACTTGATATATTAAAGTATTGCTCTTATAAAGATTATCCTCGGTAGAAATATTAAAATTCCAGTCTTTATCTGAATCTATATTTTCTACTATCCCCACAACCTCTTTAACATTTAGCTCGTCTGAAATTATTTTTTTATAACCATCGATTAATTCAAGGTCAAAAATAGATACTTTGCCTAGAACTTGTCTTACTTTAATGCCAGCGTTAGCTCTCAAAGACAAGCCAATTTCTACAATCTTACGTGTAGTCTCCATCATTTTTATCACTTCATCATCTATCAATTTTTTATCCACCTCAACCCAATCTTCCAAATGCACACTCTCTTTTTCTCCCCCAACTTCCCGATAAATTTTCTCGGCAATAAACGGCGTAAACGGCGCCATTACTTTGGACAAAGTTAATAATACTTCTCGTAAAGTTGCTAAGGCGGCCTGTTTATCATTCGCATCATCGCCTTTAAACCTATCTCGCGAGCGGCGAACATACCACTGCGATAATTCAGTAACAAATTCCACAATTGGCCTACTGGCTTCCACCAATTTATATGCTTCCATTCCATCAGTTACGTCTTTAACTAGAGCCTGTAATTTTGCTAAAATCCATTTATCTAAAACATTTTCCGATTCTAATTTGCTTGGTTTATTCTCACCAGCAAACATTTTATAAAATTCCAAAACATTATAAACTGTATTGATTAATTTGCTATACATTTCTCGCACACCTGCTTCGGAAAAATTCAACGCTTCGGCAGCCATGACCGGTGAGGTGATTAAATAATAACGCAGAGCATCGGCGCCATATTTTTCTATGACAATTTCCGGCTCTGGATAATTTTTAAGTCTTTTGCTCATCTTGCGGCCATCTTCGGCTAGTACAATTCCGTTTACAATTACATTTTTAAACGCTGGTTCACTATTTTTTACCGGGATTGCGGGTTTTTCGCCCATGGTTAAAGCCGTAGCCAAAACATGCAGGGTATAAAACCAACCCCTGGTTTGATCTTGGCCTTCGGCAATAAATTCAGCCGGGAAACTGGCTTCAAATTTGTCTTTGTTTTCAAACGGATAATGCATCTGACCGTATGGCATACTGCCGGACTCAAACCAACAATCCAATACTTCTGGGATTCGTTTCATGGTTCCACCGCATGTTGCGCACGGCAATTCTATAGTATCAATAATATGCTTATGCAAATCCGTAATTTCTTTGCCGGATAATTTCTCAAATTCAGCTACTGAACCAATCACTAATCTGTGTTCACACTTTTCACCGGTACATTCCCAAACTGGCAACGGCGTACCCCAATAACGACTGCGAGAAATTGCCCAGTCGCGCGCGCCTTCCAGCCACTGTCCAAAACGGCCTTCTTTAATATGTTCCGGTACCCAATTTATTTTTTGATTATTTTGCAGCAGCTGTTCCTTTATTTGGGTAACCCGCACAAACCAACTGGTAGTAGCGTAATTAAGAAGCGGGGTATCACAACGCCAGCAATGCGGATAGCTGTGTTCTATTTTTTCTTTACTAAATAATTTACCGTTGTGCGCTAGCCATTTAATTATTTCTACATCAGCTTTCGTGTTATCATCCTTTGGTTTTACATCCATGCCAGCAAAATCCGTTACTTCAGATTTAAACTTACCATCCATGGATACATGCTGCACGAGCGGCAACCCTTCGGCTTTGCCCACTTTAAAGTCATCCTCGCCAAAAGCAGGGGCAATATGCACAATGCCGGTACCATCGGTAACTGAAACAAATTCCGCAGCCACAACCCTAAAAGCATTTGGCGTATCTTTGTAATATGGAAACAATGGTTCGTACTCTATACCAACCAAATCTGAGCCCTTTAAATTTTGAACAATTTTATATTCGCTGTCTTTCAAAACCTCTTCAAGCCTTTCTTTGGCTAATATAAAATAGACTAATGGCCCAGTCCCCATATCTTGTTTCTCTATCATCACATAATCAATATCTGGGCCCACTGCCACCAATACATTGCCCGGCAAAGTCCAAGGTGTTGTAGTCCAAACAAGTATAGAAGTACTTTCTGGAATATTTATTTTATGATTATTTGATTTTTTTATCTTAAATTCTGCAATTACCGAAATGTCTTTAATATCTTTATACCCCTGAGTCACTTCAAAATTAGACAAGGTGGTAGAGCAACGCGGACAAATATGCATGGCTTTGTAGTCTTTATAAATTAGACCATTATCCCAAAGCTGTTTAAACACCCACCAAACGCTCTCCATAAAACTTGGGTCCATGGTTTTGTAATCATGTTGCATGTCTACCCAGCGTCCCATGCGACGAACTGTCTTTTCCCATTCATGCGCGTACTTCAAAACCGTAGCTCGGCAGGCTTCATTAAATTTATCTACGCCGTATTCTTCAATTTCTTTTTTGGAAGACAATTCCAATTCTTTTTCAATAATATTTTCTACCGGCAGACCATGACAGTCCCAACCCCATTTACGCTCTACCCTTTTACCCTTCATAGTCCAGTAGCGCGGCACGGCGTCTTTCATAAGAGAGGCCACAATGTGGCCATAATGAGGCAAGCCGGTAGCAAAAGGAGGGCCATCATAAAAATGATAGGGTTTTCCTTCTGGTCTACTGGAAATGGATTTCTCAAAACTGCCGTGCTCCTCCCAATATTTCAGTATTTCTTGTTCTTCTTTATTTGAGTCGTACATACTATTTTCTTACCGGTAAATTTCTTATATATTTTAAAAAGGTTCCCTCTGCATATTCCTGTAATTTGCCCAAACATTTTTTATCATCATCCGTAATTTTAAATAAAAACTGCTCTTCAATATTTCCGAGCGCTATAATTTGAGCTTCTATAAATACTTGCTGATCCGCTGTGTTTTTTTGTTTTTTCAAAAGATACGATATTCTTTGTGCGGCTATATTAATTTCTTGAACAATATTAAGTATGTTAGTTTTTAAACCCGCATCTTGGATTTTTTCAACATACGCAAACATTGGCTCACACATCTTATGAGTTTCATTCTTTAAAAATTCCCATTCTGTTTCGGTTTTTTCTACAGAACGATACACGCTATCACCGTAGGGCAGTGGTTTTATTTTACCTTTTTCTGGACTCATATAATGTGTCTCTAACTTTACCAAAAACGCTTAGTTTAGTCAAAAACAGCCTTTCAATTTAGAAAGGCTGTTTCTTTTGATTTAACTTCTTAGATAGGACCCCCGACGAATCGGGGTGGTTGTGGAGTGGCAGCGATTGCGATCGCTAGTTGGAGTGTCCCCAATCAGGGTCATCGAAATCGTCAAGGCGCACGTCGTCAAACTTGGCCCCCTTGAAGCCGACGCTGGGGTCGGACCAGGGCTCCCCATTCTGCGCAGCCTCCAGCGCGATTTCACCCTGGTGATAACCCAGCCGGTAGGAAGGGTTTGCGTCGTCCGCCGGCCTCTCCTTACCCTGCCGAGCATTATGATACCCATCATTCCATGCCGCCTTGGCCGTCGCCTTTTTCTCCCCTGCCATCGCCTCGGGGCAAGCGAGCATGTTGTGCGCCCCACCCGTATACCTACAGAACCTGCAATCGCTCATGGCGTTCCTCCACATTTGATCCCACAACCGCTCGGATACTTTCCGAGCAACCATAGGAATCCCATCTAAAAAGTTAAATTGTTAATGAACGGTTCATAATACTACAAAAAACTCGTCTTGTCAATGCTAGATAAAAGCTATATAATTAGACTTAATAAACCTGCTTTTAACCAACTTTTATGCTCTATATCGCCTCCGACCACGCCGGTTTCCAGCTCAAAAAAGAGCTTGTAAAATATATACAAAGCGAACTAAATCAAGAAATAACAGACCTGGGACCGGAAATTCTGATAGAAACGGATGATTTCCCAGATTACGCCGTACCTCTCGCCAAAACAGTCGCTCAAAACAAAGAAAGTTTTGGTATTCTTATCTGTGGCAGCGGCCATGGCACCTGCATCGCGGCCAATAAAATAAAAGGCGCTTACGCTATATTAGGATATAATCTTAGAGCTACAGAGCTAGGCCGCAAAGACAATAACGCCAATATTCTTTGTTTAGGCGCTCGACTCTTGCCTTCCGTAGATTTCGCCAAAGCTATTGTCAAAAAATTTTTAGATACAAAATTTGATGGCGACGAAAGGTTTTTAAGGAGAAATAAAAAAATTGAAGAATTAGAACAGTAACAGCCTGTCATCCTGAACTTGTTTCAGGATCTAATAAATACTAAAGATGCTGAAACAAGTTCAGCATGACAACCGCCTATGCTCCCTCTCATCACCCCGGCCATTTTAACCGACAATCTGGAAACTTTTAAAGAACGCCTGCAAAAAGTCGGTGAACATTTTTCTTCCGTGCAAATAGATATTATGGACGGAGTTTTTGTGGATAATAAATCTTTCTCGGAGCGCGAAGAATTAAACGACATAAATTCCGAAGCTTATTTTGAACTACATTTAATGGTAAAAAATCCGATTGCCGAACTGGCTACCTGGAAAGATGTGGCTAACGTGACGAGTGCTATCTTTCATGTGGAGGCTGACGACAATCCTGCGCAGTGCATACAGGCAATACGGCAATACGGTTGGAAAGTCGGCATCGCTCTTAACCCTGAAACATCCATTGAAAAAATAAAGCCATACCTGTTATTTGTAGACGAAGTAGTATTTATGACCGTACAGCCCGGGCACCAGGGAGCGGAATTTGTACCGGAAGTATTGGATAAAATAAAAGAATTCAAAAAAGTAGAGTCTGGCATTACCTGCGCGGTTGATGGGGCCATAAATGAAACCACCATCAAATCGGTTGTAGAGGCTGGGGCGGAAAAATTATATATCGGCAGCGTCCTGGTTATGGCGGATGACGTAGAAGTGGAGCACGAAAAATTAGTTCAAGCTATAGGAGAAACTACTATTTAATATTATGTACGATCTTATCATCATCGGAGCGGCCGCAGCCGGATCCAGCGCGGCCATATATTGCGCGCGCCGAAATCTGAACTTTAAAATTATAACCCTAGATACCGGCGGTGAAGTCGCCTTGTCTGGAGAGGTCGGAAACTGGCCGGGAATTTTATCTATCCAAGGTTTTGAACTGGCTCAAAAATTTACCGAACATGTAAAATCATACGGGGTACAGATAGACGAAGGATGGAAAGTGGAAAAAATTACACCCGTAAAAAAACATTACGTTATCACCGCGGTAAATGGCAATGATGAAAAAAAGGACTTTGAAACTAAAGCTATTTTAATTGCCACCGGTATTCACCCTCGCCACTTAGAAATCCCGGGAGAAGAAAAACTGGACAGAAAAGGCATTACTTATTGCACCGTCTGTGACGGGCCTTTGTTTAAAAACAAAACGACGGTTACCGTAGGTTCGGGCAACTCTGCTCTGGAATCTGCCCTTATGATGACTGGCATCGCCAAAAAGGTCTATTTATTCAGTAAATTCGCCAACACACCCGAACTAAACGGCGGATTCCCTAAGGGGGAAAATATTTTGATTGAAAAAGTAAAGGCGTTGCCTAATGTGGAAGTTATTTATGAAGCCGAAGTGACGGAAATTATGGGAGAAAACAAGGTGTCAGGTATAAAATATAAAGATAAAACAGGCAAGGAACATGAACTGGCAGCCGAAGGTGTAATGGTGCATATCGGACAGATCCCAAATTCTCAGTTTATTGATAGCGTAAACAAAAATAAAATTGGTGAAATAATCATAGATGAGAAATGCCGCACTAATTTGCCGGGCATTTTTGCTGCCGGTGACGTAACAAACGTTGCCTACAAACAAATCGGCATTGCCGCCGGACAAGGCATTGTTGCAGGCCTGGCGGCCATAGAGTATATTAATATGTGGAAAGAATAATATGCTGTTTAAAATTTTGGGCGCTATCGGCATGATTATGATTAGTTATGGAATAGTAACCAAAAATAACAGCCTACACGACTGGTTATTTATCGGCGGCGGCATTCTACTTCTCATCTACAGTATTTCGCTTCGGGATCCAATATTTATTCCATTGCAAATTATCTTTATTCTCGCCAGTGTATATAAATTTTATAAAACTAAATAATGCATATGTCTGAATTTTTAGATCTCTTTTCTACTCTACCTTTGCCGGTTACCGATATTATCATGAATGTGGTCGCTGGTCTTGGCGCCATTTTGCTTACCTATGGCATATTTTTGGAAGCCGAACGCCACCAGGACGCGGTATTTATCGTGGCTTCAGCTTGTTTGCTCACCTACGCGATTTGGATTGGCAATAAAATATTTTCTCTAGCCATGCTCGGTTTACTCATTGGCAGCTCTATAGAATATATAGAAATCATTATCGGCAAACATAAACACTCAATCGCCACATCTGGAGAAAACAAACAATAAAGTATGTTTAATCTCATCACCATTGGAGACGCGCTTATTGATACGCATGTTTTTATAGATAACGCCACTTTGGAGTGCGATATAAATCAAAAAAACTGCCAGCTTTGTTTGAATTTCGCCACTAAGATTCCCATTACTCACAGCTTCCAGGCACTAGGCGGAAATGCTGCCAATGTGGCGGTGGGCACGGCAAATTTAGGTCTTAAGACCGCAATTCTTACGACAATTGGCGATGATGCCAGCGGCAAAATGGTAAAAGAAGAACTTAAAAAACAAAAAGTGCATACCAATCTTGTTTCCGTAGACAAGCAAACCCCCACCCGCTATTCGGTAGTCTTGAATTTTAAAAAAGAAAGAACTATTTTGTCCTATCATGAAAAAAGAGAATATGATTTTCATGAAGATTTGCCGCAGATAGATTGGGTTTATTATACAAGTCTTAGTGAAGGCTATGAAACACTCCAGGAAAAAATGCTTGATTTTTTAAATAAACACAAACAAATACACCTGGCTTATAACCCGGGCTCTCTGCAATTAAAAAATATAAGCCTGGTAAAACAAGTTATTGCCCGTACCGATATTTTGATTGTTAATTTGGAAGAAGCGGAAATAATTTTGAATACAAAGTTAAGTGAAACAAAAAACGCCAAAACTTTTGTTAACGGATTATTAAACTTAGGGGCAAAAGAAGTTGCTATTACCGACAGCGCCAAAGGCGCCTGGGCCGGAAATAATACCGGTGTTTGGCATTGCGACAGTTTTCCCGTGGAAGTTGTTTCCAAAACCGGCGCCGGTGATGCGTTTTCCGCGGCATATCTGGCGGCCCGATTTTATAAAGAAAATATTGATACGGCTTTGCTTTGGGGAATAGCCGATAGCACTCATATAATTTCTACTGCCTCTTCGGATAAAGCGCCTCTCAACAAAAAAGAAATGGCCAAAGCCATTTCCAAATTCTCTTCTATAAGGCCTGTTTTATCATCCTAATCCCAATTATATTACTCTGCAAGTATTGGATGACTTTAGCCATATTTATAGGTTTTTATAAAAACTGATTTTTGTCCCGGATTACAGCGAGAAATAAAGTAAATATACTCATGTTTTAGAATCGTGTAGCCCCAAATACTGCCATAATAAGTGATAAACAAAATAGAACAAAAGATACAGAAATAATCCAGTGCCATTTCTTATTTTCTATGGATAAGGCAAAAGAAAGAAGACCGGCTGAAAATAATATACCTGATATACCCAACCCGTAGAACCAAACACCTTGATCAGTAACGATTTCGTCGAAGCCTGTCCAATAAAAAAAGAGCGCAAAACAAATAAACCCAACACCGCACCAACGAGATAGTAGTTTAAACACACGATCGCCAATTTTTGCTTGTTTCATATTTATCATAAAATTCTTAAAAACAAAGGCCTTAGCCTCACCTTTAAGTAATGAGGCTAAGGTATCGGGCGAATACCGCTTACCGCCAGACTTTTGTTTCTCCTGCTACCGGAGCGCCGGCACCGCATAAGAACACATGCCAAAAGCCAATACACACCCTCATGTCGTCGTCCGAGTATACTCGCGTAGCATTGCTAGCCTGGATGTAGCAGGAAGCCCACGCATTCGTGCCACGAATACGAAGACTTGATCGGTTCGCATACGCACCACTAACATTATACTGCCCAATATAATCCGCCGGATTTTCCGGCGATCCGCTATTACACATCCAGGAAGATGAGGCTGAATCGACATAGATCGACCCAGAATTTCCACCACTTCCCGAAGCTTCTTCAATGAACTCAACTTGATACGTACCCGTGATCTCCTGAGAGATCGAGCTTGCACCCTCTTCTGTTTCAGAAGAAGCTGAACAGCTTCTTTCACGCGTATCAATCATGAAAGCGAGGGCTTCGGGGTTGTATTGTTCTCTGACCTGTTCCCCCAACGAGACAACCTCATCTGGATCAAGTTTGATCAAAACACTCATCGTGTTACAGGTCATGCCATCGTTATTAAGAAGCTCAAGCGCATATTCAACAGTTGGATTTTCATCCAAACTCTCATTTTGATTCGAACACCCGCTTGAAACGAAAGAAAGAACAATGCCGCAAAAACAGATAAACAAGTTTCTCATGACTTTTTCTCCTCTGAACGATTTTTTGGAAGAACGCATTTTCCTGTTTCCTGATTTCACACGTGATTGTGTGAGTAGGAAAAGTATATCATAAAGAAGATAAAATTTTTTTAAAGTTTTTTAATATAATTTATAACTTATCCACAAGGTCATTTGATGCTGCTATTCAGGATAAGCAACCCCTACCCTTCCTTGGAAAGGAAGGGGTACACGCTCTAAGAATTATAAAAATCTATTTGCATGGGAATATTTATGCCGCGCAATCTGCTTAACTCTACTTTTCGGCCGGCAAAAAAATCTTGGGCCTGACACACCGCTTCATAATCCATTTCTGACCCAAGTAAACATAAACTGTGTTCAAAATCTTTAATTTTTGCATTAATTTCACTAACTAGTGTTGAGCCATCTTCTTCCTTTTCCACAAAATTACGCAATGATTCCAAATTAAACTTAATTTTTTCCAGTAAACCTTTATATTCTTCTACTTTGGCAAGGTAAGAATTTTGGTTTACCCCTACTACATCCCTATTTACATATTCCTTTACATGTTGTCTCATTTCCACCAATCTTTCGCAGAGCTCAGCTCGCTGCTCGGACGTAAAAAATGATGCCGGACGCCCAGAATGCAGATCTTGCAACGTACCGCCATACGTTTGAAAAGATAGATATCTATCGCGCAACTCATCGCTCAGGCGCGGCAGTAAAAAATGATCGCCAAACTGTTCGGTGGCTGCAGTCAAAAAGTATTTATATGCTTGGTTCCACGGCCAAACTTGATAACCAAACTGAATCATTATATCTTCTATTTCTTCTAGACTAATATTTGAATTATTTTCCAAATTTTCAAGCGCCTGCTGCATACCCAACACAACCGACTCGGGCACCAGTGGTGGTAAATTTTTATACAAATGATTGAAGAGTTGTATGGTAAATTGCATTGTATTTAGAATTTAAAATTTGAAATGTGATACATGGCCATACCCGCGGCCACGCTGACATTTAAACTATTTTTCTTTCCGCGCATAGGAATATCTATGGCTGTGTCGCAATATTTAAGTAGTGTTTTGGACACGCCTGTCTTTTCATTTCCTAAAACTAGCGCGAGTGGAAACACCGGTTTCCACTTAAATATGTTCTGACTGGTTTTCGTTTGTTCAAGAGCCACTATATTATACCCTACTCTCTTTAATTCTTTAAGTAATTTTCCGGCTTGCTTGTGATATTCCCACGGCATCCATTTTTCCGCTCCCAGCGATACTTTGTCTACTTGGGTATGAGGCGGACATGGCGTATAGCCGGTTAGATATAATTTATCCACCCCCGCGCCATCAGCCGTACGAAAAATTGCGCCCACGTTGTGGCCGCTGCGAATATTGGGAAGAATAATAATAAAATTCTTTAATTCACTTTTCTTATCAAGAATCATAAAGAGAATATTTCACTTCTTCTAAACACCGGCTGTGATGTGTAAAAGACGTGGGGGCATAACTCTCAAGCATGCCCGTATTTAATCCGTGTTGCCCTGCTTGCAACAAACAACAACATCCCTCTCCCTAGGGGCAGGGAGCGAAGACCGAGCACTGCATCATCTCGTACCAGATCTCTTGCGAGCGCTTTGCCACTCGCTCCGGCACGTCGCTCGGATTGAAGTCCAAGCGAGAAACGCTAATCAGCGTCACCGCAATGATCAGAAACAACAGCGCGGAGCTAAACGGCTTATACCGCTCGTAGGTGTACATCATGGCCTTGTCATCCAGTGGACGGTTGTGTATGAACACTTGCATTCGGCAACTATGCCCAACAGGCACGCATCGCACTGTGCAAGAAAGATTATTCTACCTAAATAGTAACATTATTTCAAGGGGGTGTATGAAAAACTCAAAACCACCCTTGCAGGTGGTTTTGAGTTTAAATTATTAATACTTGAGTGCATGGCGGCCTGCTTGAAGCCGCCATGCTACTGACAACCCTACCTGTGCCTACCTGTAGGTGAGCAGGAGGATAATGCCACCGACGATGAACATGGCCATCCCCAGGGCAAAACCGACCTTCTTGAGGCACATCTTGAGCTCGGCAACGAGCATTGCCTGCAGATCATACATGACGAGCACGCTCCTTATGGTTGTTCCTATGACAGGTTGTACGCGCCTTTACGGCACGGTAAACCCCACAGGAAAATGGAATTTAGCATAAATTTTAGATTTTGTCAACCCCGTATAGATACGCCCGAGCAAATTGGTTAATCGCGAATAAATTATCAATAATTTAGTTTATTTATTAACCACTAAAATAATCAAAGCTGTATTATGCAATTTGCACGAGCGATTTTCGGGCGTAATTATACGGGGTCAAGATAAAATACAGATAAAATAAAGACCCCTTTCGGGGGTCTTTATTTAACTTTTTATTTATTGATAGAGCGGGAAGGTATTTACGGTAGTTGGCAAGGCGCTGTTATATTGTGTTACACCGCTTCCATTTACCATATTTAACGTACCACCATGACCGGCATTGCTAAACCGAACGGTAGCTACCGTACCATTACTAAAGGTAATGCGGGCGCCGGTTTCGGTAGCAGTGTTGTCTGCAACTACAGAACTTACCTGATTATTTACGCCCACTACATGCAAGAACAAGGATTCAGTGCCGCTGCTATGAACAGCTTCAGCGCGTTGACCGCTAAATAGCGGTACGGTTGTCCAAGGAATACTAGTTGGGGAGAGTCTCCAAACATCGGCTCGCTGACTACCACTGATAAAGCTTAATTGATTACCAGAAATAGTTGGAGCGCCAGACATTTGTAACTGGAAGGTTCTTGGAGCTCCCGCTGTATTGGCTGCGGCACGATCAAAGAGAACAACTGCGCCTTGTTTGATAAACAAGAATTCGCGTTCAGACTTTGCTACCGTGAATTGGTTTGTATATGGGTCAGTATATACTGGCTTGATATTCATTAACTCATACGAGAAGAGAGAACCATCAGACAAAGCTAATACTTGGGCTGGGGCAGATCCTTCACGCTGACTTGCCGAACCAATCCGTACCAAATTATGGTAACCCTCTAAGCCGTCAATACCGCTGTTAGAACGACGGTTTGCGTCATCAAATAACCAGGTACCACCAGAGTTAAGCATGAACGAACCTTGATCTTTATGGGCATGACTTTGATCGTACAAACCAGCAATGGTATGAACAAAAATGGCATTTGTACTCCAAGAAGAACGAGAATAGAAGTTACCGGTACCGGTACCAAAGTACGTAGTATTAAGAGTGGAAAGCGGTCTGGCGGTTACAGCTGGCCAATCATTTATGAAATCAGACCAGAAGTTGGCGCTGTGTTCCATGCGCGGAACACTGGAATCTGAGAGCATTTGTTTGGCAACTCCGGCTACTTGTTCGTTTGGATAGAGAGAAATTAATCCCTGCAACAACTCACGCTGATAGTCATATAATGAAGCCGTGGCATCACGAGATTGATCGCCAACTGGAACAAATTTATCCAAAGTTGGAGCCATAGAATGAAGCCACCAGAACATCGTACCCAATGTATGAGCGGTACGGTTGGACAGATTTATGCCTGTAGATTTTTCCCACCAAAAGTATAATCTAAATAATCGTTTTTGAGCTGTGCCATATCCAGTACCTTCAAGAGAGCCGCCGCCTGGCAAGGTGCTAAACGCTGGAATTAACTGCGCGACAATTTTGTCATCATAGAATTTATTTAGCCATTGTTGGGCTTGCGGATTGTCGCCATAAGTGGCCAAACCGGTCAACATTGTGGCTTGCAAGAATGAATAATAATAATTGTTATATGGATCATCTAAGGACCAACCTGACCATGGATACGAGACACCGCCCCAACGAACTGCGTCCGGATTACCCCATAAATTATTGAGCACTATGTTCATGTAATTAATCCAGCTGGTCTTTTGAGTTTGGGTTAATCTGTCATTGGCCCAGTCATACACCAGCGCCACATCGCCAACCATATCGCCAACTTCCAAGAAACTGTCACCGGCAACTTCTGGTCGCTGACCCGCATTAATTAATGCCATTTCCGAATTTACAAAGGCATCTATTTTATTTACGGCAAATGTTCCATAACTGGCAGTACCGGTTAAACGATACATAAGGGCTGCAAACCAACCTTGGAAAGCATAATTTGTACCGGGGGCAGCAAGTTCATTATTTACCATGGTTCTAAATCTGGCTGCGCCGGCACTATTTGAACTGAGAGCACTTTGTAATCTGGAAAGAGTCGCGGCGTCATTTAAAAGGACTCGGGGGTTGGCGGTTGCTAAAGGTCTAATGTTTGAAGTTACTGGAACAAGCGCAAATGTTGCGCCTACACTTCTAGCCGCAGACATGGTAACCGTACAAATTCCGGTTCCGCTACAAGCACCGCTCCAACCGGAAAATGTATTTCCGGAGGCTGGGGTAGCAGTTAAGTTTACAACTGTTCCGCTGTTAAAGTTGGCGGTACAAGTTGTGCCGCAGTTGATTCCAGTTGGCGAAGACATAACTGTGCCATTGCCACCTTTAGATACAGAAAGAGTATAATTTGTTGTTCCAGCTCTTTGCGCGCTGCAGCTGGCAGTGGTGCCGCCGTTTGATCCGGCGCAAGACCAAGTCCATGGACCAGAACCGGCTACGGTGCTGGCAGTTCCAGATGAACAAAGATTGGTGGTTGGAGCGGAAGAAAGAGTGGTGTTGTTTGAAGAACCGCATACGCCGTTTACTGCGCCTGGGACAGGGGTTGGGTTAGGAACAACCGCGCCGCTTCCAGCTCTATTTACCGTAGAACGCATCCACCAATTGAATTTGCGAGGAGGATTTACGCGATATTTAGGAAGAGTAATGGTTGTACGAGTTGCGTCTGTAAATGCATGCACGGCACAAGATCGCAGCTGCGCTTGACGAGTAGTAAGTGCAGTTGTGGATTGGCCCAAAGCTTGTTTAGCTTCAATACCAAAGGCCACAAGACCAGAAACATCTAAACAATGATCAAAGTCACCTTCGCTTGGAGTTTCAGCCAGGTATGGGCCGGTAGGACCAACCAAATAATATGCGGCTGTAATTCCAGTGAAAGCGCTATCCAAAACTCCACCGTCAAAATATGAATGTTGTTCCATCCAATCCGCGTAGCGAGATACTTGTTGCAAGACTTCGGTATTACCGGTTAACAGATGTAATCTGCGAGCAGCTTGGAAGTACAAAGAACTCATCCAAGCGCTAGTTACCAATTGCGTACCGCCGCCGCCTTCATGTTTATTTACTGTAACAAGAGGAGCGCCATTACCGGCATTGGCTACCACTGTCCATTGACTTACCAAAGCATTGGCGCGAGTGAGAGCCGAGGCTTCGCCAGTTAATTCATACCAAGATACAGCCGCTTCTAAAGCCAAACCGATTTCACGTTCAGTCCAAAGATCGGCAGAACTTGCATTATAGGTGCTGCTGAAATCACTTAACCAAGCGTTATAAATTCTTTGAGCAATTGGACGATATTGCGCGTCGCCAGTTTCTTTTTCATATAATAAGAACGGGGTAACATAACTATATTTAGTATCTCCATATCCTTTTGGAGTAAAGATACCAGCTGAATCTATATGATTTCGGTAATAAGCGAAGTCAGATAAAAATTGTTGGTACCAACGAGTTTTTTCAGTTTGGGTAGCTGCGCGTTTATATAAATAGTAGCCAACTGAAGCTCTGTCAAAGAGCCATGGTTCGTAAGTTGTTTCGGAATAATTCCAATTACCGCTGTTTCCGCTAAAGTTAGGATCAACCGTATGGCCTTCAAAATTCCAATTTCTAGCCCAAGTTTCCGCGAATTTAACGAGCGGAGCATCGGCTGGATCATTTGCATTAAAAACGGTAAAGGTAAGACTGCTGCCTGGGGTAGGAGTTGGAGTTGGGTCTGGATTAGGATTTGGATCTGTGTAGGCAGTTAGAAAATTTTCTACAGAATAACCGTCTGCGCCAGCATCATAATTTATTCCCCACCAATTATAACCGCCTTGAGCCACTGGGCCGCCTGTTACTGTGCCGAGCGCGCCAGTGGTTTGAGTACCGAGCAATGTGCCAGCTGTGTTTGGAGTAGCTCTGACATTTAAATTAGCAGTTGTTTGTACACGCTGACCGATTATAAATCTGGTAGAAGGCGGGGTTGTGTTTGATCCGGAAATCTGAGCGCTGCAACTACCGGTGCTACCACCATTTGATCCAGCACAAGACCATGTCCATGGACCAGAACCAGCGACCGTGCTGGCTGTTCCAGATGAACAAAGATTGGTGGTTGGAGCAGAAGAAAATGTGCCATTATTGGATGATCCACAAACACCATTTACTGGAGTTTGAGTAATAGTTCTTTGAGCGGAACAACTAGCAGTAGTACCGCCGTTTGATCCGGCACAACTCCATGTCCAAGGTCCTGAACCGGATACACCGCTTGGGCTGCCGGCACTGCAAAGATTGGTAGTTGGGGCAGAAGAAAGCGTGGCATTGTTTGAAGAACCACAAGAACCGTTTACCGCAACTGGAGGAGAAATACCTGCCAAAACCACAGACGCATCATCAAGCATTACATTTTGTAACGCGGCGCTGCCTTCTTGGAAAATACCCACGCGTACTCTGTCTAAATCTCTGGAGTTATCCAGAGCAAAGGAAAGATTTACAGTTCCCTTATCACCGGCAGAACCACTTACATTGGTACAATTGCGAACACCCGATCCAGTGGCGTAATCAATCAAAGCGCAGAAAGAAATTTCCGAAGCAGAAGAAACCGTGGAACGAATACGCATTGAACCGGTAAATTGAGAAGATCGTTTGGTTGTAAAAGTTGAAAGGTCTCTGCCAGCCCAAAGAATGCTGTCGCCGTAGCCAGCGGTGTTTATTACTAAACTTCGGTTACCGCTAATTGGATTTACGGTTGTAACATTTACTGAAGTTCCGGCTTGATTTGGTTCAAAATTAGAAAGCGTAGTTTCAAAACCCGGTTCTTCAATTAAATTAGCGCCATTTGCAGGCGGAGGAGTTTGTGTAGCGGTTTTCTGCGCGCTGCAACTACCGGTGCTACCACCATTTGATCCGGCACAGCTCCATGTCCAAGGGCCGGAACCGGCAACTGTACTGGCTGTACCAGATGAACAAAGATTGGTGGTTGGGGCAGAAGAAAGAGTGGTATTGTTGGCAGAACCACAAACACCATTTACTGGATTTTGGGTAGTAATTGTTTGAGCGCTACAACTAGAGTTGGTACCACCGTTTGTGCCCGCACAACTCCATGTCCATGGACCAGAACCAGAAACAGTGCTGGCAGTACCTGATGAACACAGATAGTTAGTTGGAGCCGAAGAAACTTGAGTATTATTGGCTGCGCCGCAAGTACCATTTACTGGGGTAGGATTAGTTGAAGCAACTTGCGCGCTGCAGCTGGCAGTGGTGCCGCCGTTTGATCCGGCGCAAGACCAAGTCCATGGACCAGAACCGGCTACGGTGCTGGCGCTACCGGTAGAACATAAATTTGTAGTTGGAGCAGAACCTACAGTAGTGTTATTCGCCGAACCACAGCCTCCATTTACGGGAGTAGGAGCTGGCGAACCGATGGAAATACCGGTTAATATCACTGACAAATCATCAATTAAAACTTCGCGTAAGGCGGTACTTCCTTCCTGGAAAATACCCACGCGCACTCTGTCCAAATCTCTGCTGCTATCAAGAGCAAAGGAAAGATTGACCGTACCTTTATCGCCAACAGAGCCAGTAACTTCAGTACACTCCATTACTCCAGATCCGGTCGCATAGTCTACCAGGCCACAGAATTTAATTTGTGAGGCTGAAGCTATGGTAGAGCGAATACGAATTGAACCGGTAAATTGAGAGGATCGTTTGGTGGCGAAGGTAGAAATGTCACGCCCTGCCCATAAAACACTGTCACCATAACCATTTGTACCTACTACCAGACTTCTAGAGCCGCTGATTGGGTTAATACTGGTTAATGATACAGAAGTGCCATCTTGGTTTGGTCCAAAATTGGACATGCTGGTTTCAAAACCCGGGTCTTCTACTAGATTACTATCGGCCTTGGCCGCCAACAAAAATAATGAAGAAGCAATTAAACCAAAAGCTGCGATTACGAGAGGAAGGGCTAAAAACTTCTTCATAGACATATAAATTATTATTTATAATGATTAAATTTAAAAAATTTTACCTGATAATTCTTTTTACCCACAAACTCTGTCCGGCGCAAATGGCTACGGCCAGCGCGTCGGCCGCATCATCGGATTTTATTTTATCTTTTATATTAAGAATAATTGCTACGATCTTTTGCATCTGTCCCTTTTCAGCCCTACCATAACCCGTGACCGCCTGTTTTACTTCTAGCGGCGTAAACTCATCTATGGGCAAACTATTTTCTACTCCGGTCAAAAGAATTACGCCCCGGGCCTGCCCCACCTCTATGGCTGTTTTTACATTTTTGAAAAAAAACAGTTCTTCCACGGCCATGCGTGTGGGCTTATATTTTTTTATAATTTTTAAAAGTTCGTTGTGTATTTCCGCCAGTCTTTCCACGAAACTCTGTTTACCGGATGTTTCTATACATC
>CAZUFD010000016.1:0-3079 GCA_964619625.1 uncultured Gammaproteobacteria bacterium
TTATTGATTATCTTGTTCAATATGTTTTAAAACTGATTCTAATTTTTCTTTATCCAAATATTTGTGTAAATCTTTTATCAGAGCTCTTTCTTCGTTCTGAAATTTTTCCCAAAAAGAAATAAAATTGTTATAACTATCTTTAAGCTGGCTGAGTGTTTCCTCCGCTTTTTTCTGCCTATCGGTAAGTTGCGTTTGCGAAGGCAATCCCCCCATACTATTATTGGGTAACTCCGGCTAAAGTTTTCTTAAACTCCTGGGCAAATTGATTGAGTGTTTGCCCAACTACCTGTTCAAAATTAGGAACATTATGTTGCCAAAAATTTGCTAAATTTTCTGAAGAAGTGTTTTTATTGGCTAATTCGGCAAGTTCTTTTGCTTGCGCATCACTAAGCAGAGGCAAAAGCGCCATACCCAATCGTCGTTCAGCTTCAGCCACAAACATTGGCACAAATTGCGCTCGGGTTGCCTCGGTCATATTTTCAAAACCGGCATCATCAAGAACTTTATGGATAAATGATTCTAAAAAATCAAATTGGCTTGCCATATAATTTATATTTATTATAAAACTTAACCTCCAAACAAATTATGTTTTTTGTATCGCAACACCCATAACGCGCCCAGCAGTGATCCGGCCAAGAAACCAACAACACTGTTTAATAATAAATTGGGGCGTACCGGCCAGCGAGAAGCAAGCGGCTCGCTAATGAGTTTTATCGCCACATCACCGCCTAAATATTCCCAGCCTTGAGATACCAAAATTGCGGAAACGGCTTTGGATAAGTTTACGGCTTCGGCTTGGTCGTAACTATATACTTTTACACTCATCACGCTCACGCCATAGAGCATGTTAGCGCGCACATCCTTGGTCCATTTTTTTCTTTGTTGGCGGTCGGTCAGCTCTGCCCACGGTTTTCTATCAAATACAGCGATACTGCTTATAACTTTATTAAAAAAATCTGTAGTCCCGACGACTTGGGCCAAATTTGAACCGATTTTTTCGGCCGATCTGGCCTGGGTGTACGGATCAGTGCCGGTTCGGTCTCGAGAAATAATCAGAAGTTCGCTGGTGGCGCTATACTGTCTTGGAAAAAATAGACTGCTAGCCACCGATAGCAAGGCAAAAATCAAACCCCAAACTACGATTAGTCTGGTATGTTTCACAAGCACGCGCCACATAGTAGTAAGTATTTAAACATTAAAGTTACTTTGTTTCTATAACTTTTACCGCTACTTCTACAGCTTTTCCATTTCTTAAAACACGCGCGGTAACACTTTTGTTATCATTAATAATATACCATAAACTGTCAGCGGTAACAACACGCCCGTTTATTTCGCTAAGCAGATCCCCCTTCTTAAGAAGATTGCCGGAGGTTAAGACGTTTGTAACCAAAAATCCTTGGGCTGTTTCTCCGGTCTTTGATGTTTCATCTGAATCAACAAAGATAGTCTGCTCCTCGCCAAACCAACCCTCTACCCCAAGCGATGGATACGCTAAACTTTGGCGGCTTAAAACCTTGGGCAAGACGCGAGAAATATAAAAACCCGGCAATAACAAATTATTCTCTCCAATCATACCCACCACTCGCCCTTGATTATTTATAGCAATTTCTCCGGCATTAAAGGTGCCGTTTAGTGAATAGGACCGAATTGGGGCGCTATCTAAATGCGGAATTTTATAATTGAATATTGGATACAAAACCACGCCGTGATACCAGTTATTATCCTGCCAGACAAAAATATCATCCAGGTTTTCGTTTTCATCAACAAACCCCACGACTTTAAATTGCTCATTTTTAATTTTTAAGTATAAAACTCCCGAGTATTTGTCCCAGACAGCATTTTCGGGTTGAAAAATATTTCCTCTTTCAACTACGACATATATATTTTTATAATTCCCATCATAACTGGGCTGGTACAGCGCCAGCCAGCCATCCGAACTCAAAATTATGCCATCGCCGATTTTTTTATTAAAAAAATTTACTTCGCCCACACTGGCCGTGCCGCGATGTACAGCCACGATGCGGGAAGCCACTTCACTGCGAATGCGATTCTCTAGTTCCGCGCGCGATATGCCCGGACGAGTATACGAACTTATCCAGCTGTCGCCTTCGGCAAATTTTGGCCAAATCCAGCCAAGCATTATGGAAGCGCCGCTCATGCCGGCGATTAATCCGAATATTACGACTGCAAATAATAATTTAAGCCGTTGCATATAGCGATGACTTTCAACACTGCTGGTTTTAGGAGGAAGATGCGGCGGATTGATGTTCGTGCTCATACTAATTTATTTCCAACGGACAATAAAAATTAAAAATATTATAAATAGAATGGAATTAATGCTTAAAAAAAATGACTGTTTTTTCCAATGTACGCCTTCGGGGGTTAAATTAAACCTGGCCAGGAGCCAGAGCGCATACCAGCACCACGTTAAAATCAAACTGCTTGCCAAATAACCAAGCGGCAGAAAGTTTACCACCCAGAATAATTCAAACATCAAAACAAACCAGAGCGCCACCCATATCCAAAATCGTTTATTTATCGGCGTGCCGTATTCCCACCACCACCAACCGGCAAATACGGCCGCAAAAACCGATGATACGACGGACCATGTGAGTGTGCTGACCGAAGTAACGATCTGAAAGGAAATAATGGCTTGCGCGCCTTCAAAGATGCCAGCCAGGCCAATGACCGCCATGATAAAACGCCAGCGCAAGTGCGGTTTTAAAAATATACCTAAACTTACGGTGGATGTCGGCAACAGCCAAAAACTATAGAAGGAAAAAAATGAAAAGAATAGTCCGAATAAATACCACGCGAATTTCCATTCTATGAACAAAAGAAATGCGAGTGTTCCAACTGTCATAACTACAAGTGACAGCAAATGCTTCCACCTGCTGATTTCTTTGGGGTAATATACCATCCAGGTTAACACACCCCAAATTACTACCCGGAGCCAAAGCCATGTCCATACCATCCACCAAGCACCGAAGTGCCGCACCCACCATAACATGAATAAGTTGATCATCAAATCAAGCACTGCGGCTAATTTTGGATGGAGTGATATTGATTTAATCATAAT
>CAZUFD010000016.1:3179-11826 GCA_964619625.1 uncultured Gammaproteobacteria bacterium
TCAAATCAAGCACTGCGGCTAATTTTGGATGGAGTGATATTGATTTAATCATAATATTTTTATTATTCTACTCTTTTTAAGAGAAAAAGTAAACGGCTTAAAACAAAAGCTCTCGGAATCTCCGGGAGCAAAAAGCCGATAAAGAACGGCGGTTAGTTAGAAGGTAAGCGGGTCAAATGGTTCATATACGCACAAGCGCGGCGTCCATGGTTCCACCCTTAATTGCCAAGGGTCGGAATCTGGATCATCATCATCGCACCTGTACTCAATGATGCCTGGCTCGTCACCTGCATTCTGCATAGCCGCTTTGAGCACAGTCTTGATTTCACGGAGTTCGCATCCATTCTCGCCGGTTTCGCTGCAAGCGTAGTATAGATTATTGCTACGCAAACGCACTGGTCCGCAGTAAAATTCCTCTTGCGGCGAATGGCAATAGCCGGATTTGAAATTAAACCAGACAGTGAACCTTACCGTGGAATTTTCCGGCGCCTGACCGGAAACAGTATTCGGATTCTCTTCCGACAAGGGTTCCAGGAGCTTTTCCCCATAATGATGTTCACCGCTATGGTAATACATTTCTACTGAAACCTTGGCCACATCCGACGATGCTGGCGGTTCCAACACTTCCAACTCATAGGTGTCGGTCACGCCTTCGCGCCCATAGTATCCTCCCCTGTTGGGAATCTCGCTGGACATCTGATAGAGGCCGTTTGAACTTGGGCCGCAACCAGTCAGTAGCTGCGCAAGCGCCAAACCAATGGCGATAATCGCCAAAGCTACAACCAATCGGCGAATCCACATGGCAATGTTCCTCCCCCTCGTATTTTACGAGGAACTGGTTTTGAGCATTCTCGGCAGTTACTATAACAAGGTTTTGTCGTTTGTCAACTATCTCTATTTCTGCTAAGATTTAGAAAACTTATGTCACTTGCCGAAAATAAAAAAGCATTTTTTGAATATGAAATTCTGGAAAAACTAGAGGCTGGTTTGGTACTGTCCGGACAAGAAACCAAATCGGCTAAACTTGGCCAAATAGACCTAAAAGGGACCTACGTTACTTTTTACGACGGCCAACCTTATATACTTAACATGCATATAAATAAATATAAACCGGCCGGGCCTATGCCCGACTATGACCCCACCCATTCTCGCCGGCTATTACTGCATAAAAAACAAATCGCTTATTTACAGGGAAAATCGGTGGAAAAGGGCTTGACAATCATCCCCTTACGCGTGTATACTAAGGGACGATTAGTTAAGATAGAACTGGCTGTAGCTAAAGGAAAGAAATTATACGATAAGCGAGAGTCTATAAAAAATAGAGACTTGAAGCGAGAACTAGATAGAGCCAGAAAAAATTAAGGGGGTGCCGGGCTTTCGATAGAAATTCCTGGCTACACCGGCATACCGAGGAAGCTCTGATCCTCGTAAATCACAAAGAGCACCATAATAAGTGCAAACTTGTTATCAAAAGCTAAAGTAGCTGTAGCCAACTTGTTTGGTTCCCGCGCTTTGGCTCCGGTAATGGCTTAATAGCCTGTTACCCATCGCGCCGGCAATACTCAGTAGCCGATCCGCGGTGTCATTAACTGAGAGTAGTTATGCGTTAGCGCCGAATGGCGCATAACGAAGTTACTCGGCTCGTCAATCCGATTTTCGTTCTCTTTTATCGGGTTGATTAAATACCAAGAGACACTAAGTATGTAGAAGGTTTAGTCAAAGTTATCTACACGCGAGTTCAACTCTCGCCACCTCCACCAGAGTTATGCGTATATCACACAAAAAACATAAACCCGAACCGAAACGAACCTATTTTTTTAATTTAGGAATCACCGTGCCGGAAGTAATGGTTTTAGATAGCGACGGAAAAAATTTAGGCGTTATGCCGCCAAATAAAGCCATGGTAATTGCCAAAGAGCAAGAGCTAGATTTGGTGCTTATCAACCCTAAATCAAGTCCGCCGGTAGCTAAAATTATTGATTTCGGTCAATTTAAATATCAACAAGAAAAAGAAGAGCGTTTAAAACAGGCCCACGCTCACGTTACGGAAGTAAAGGGCATTCGCCTATCGCTCCGTATTTCTCCGCATGATATGGAGATTAGACAAAATCAAACAATTAAATTTTTAAATGAAGGCGATAAAGTAAAAGTAGAAATAATTTTAAAAGGCCGGGAAATGCAACAAAAACCGATGGCTGCCGAAGTAATTGAAAGATTCATTAGCAACGTCAATACCGCATTACCAATCAGAAAAGATCAAAACGTAGAATTTCAATTCAATAAAGTGACCGCCATTATCGCCAAGCAATAAAAGGATCTTTAAGAAAAACCACCAATCTCACTTAGCAGAGATTATCAATATAAATAAAACCATATGCCAAAAATGAAAACACATAAAGCTACATCTAAAAGATACAAGCTTACCAGAACCGGAAAAATTATAAAACGCACTGCCGGACAAAACCATTTCAATTCCCGTGAAAGCGGTAAAGTTGGCCGCAACAAAAAATCAGATGTAATTGCCAGCACTACGCTCAACCGAGTAATGGGCACTAACTTACCTAATAATTAATTTACCTGTCATCCTGAACTTGATTCAGGATCCCCTTAGATGCTGAAATATATTCAGCATGACACTTTACTAAAAAAATAACTGTATAGGGGCTAAAGCCCATATATTCTCATTCGCTCAGAAAAGATTAAACACATTTAATCTTTTCACTCACTCATTTCGAATATGACTAGAATCAAAGGTGGACTACTCCACGCCAAACGCCGCCGCGGCATATTAAAACATACTCGCGGTTTCCGCTGGGGCCGAAAATCCAAAATCAAATTAGCCAAACCAGCCAAAATGAAGGCCGGTCAATACGCTTTCAATGATCGTAAGATCAAAAAGCGCACCAACCGCGGTCTATGGAACATCAAAATCAATGCTGCCGTACGCGAATACGGTCTTAGCTACAGCCGCTTTATAGACGCGCTCAAGAAAAACAATGTTGCGATTGATAGAAAAATTTTGGCAAATTTAGCCCAAAATCACAAAGCTATCTTCGCCAAAGTGGTTGAATCTGTTAAAAAATAAGTCCCAGTAGCAATCATCCACAGTCCGACTCTTGACAAAATGGCAAAAACCAGTAGTATATAAATATACAAAACTCCTTAAGGCCCCGACAGTGTGTGGTATAAGGAGGAAACGTACCCTCCTTCGTTTCCTCTCCTCTTGCCACACATTGTCGGGGTCTTTTTTGTTGCTCTAAAAGTAAAACACCCACGATTTTAACGTGAGTATTTTGAGCAATTTCCGCATTCCATAATAACTTAAAATAATTAAGTTGCTATGGAACGGAGACGAAGCTGCAAGGTAATATTCGCTTCGTCATATGTGCCTACCACCAACGCTTGTACTGCAAGAGGGACTTTGCATTCACCATCCCGCCCTTCTCAACAATATCAGCTAGCATTCCTCGCCGGCTCACTTCTTCCTTCAGTACTTGGCACCACTGGTACTGTCGGCTAAGCATTAGGCTGTCTTCATCTTCTCGGATAAAGACACAACTTGCATTGTCCGGATCGCCACCTTCGCTAGTGAGTCGATCTCGTTCAAAGAGATACTGTTGTAAGAGTTCAGAAAACTCTAACCCTCCGGCACGCTCGCGCAAACGAAGTACTTCGGGAAAGTCATATGGACGATACTCTCTCCTGGGCGTTGAAGTCATGGTGTCCTCCTTCATTGAATATACCCACTAAAAAGAAAAAGCACAAGACGCGGATTGACAAAAACACATTTTTATGGTAGTGTAAAAATATATATTTTGCTAAATCAAATTATATAAAATGATTACATGGTCCATAAAAAGACCGTAATAATCTAAATTACGCTGTTCATTTTACAAACTAGAGAAGCCAACGCGCGTATGAGTAATAATATTAAATTATTATTGATACGCGCGTTGGAGTGAGGGTTTCCATGCGCTGGCAACTGCCCCGCCACAAGTGGGTAATGAGGGGGAAATAGTCATGGAGAAAGAACTGGCAAGTTCCGGTCTGAGTACTCGCGGTCTCGCGCTGTGTCTGCTCCTGGTTCTGGGTCTGGTCTTCGGCTACCGCTACTTCAACAGCAGCAGCCCCATGGCGACGAGCGTCGTCAACCAGCCGACGGCACCCAAGCAGGACAACGCTCCTGCTCGCTTCCTGATCTCGGAGGAGGGCCTGCAGACGGTACGGAACAACAACTGCTCCTGCACCGAGTCCGGTATCATCTGCGAGGCCATGATCATCTACAAGGCCCGCATCTGTAACCAGAATGGATCGTGCGCCTGGCGCGGTACGCCTGTCGCGCGCGGCTACGTGAACCTGGATGACCCGGACAAGCTCGTCATGCAACGAGAGCCGCAGACCTCTCCGCTGCCCATGTGCATGTGCTCGCCGGAACTCAACAAGCCCACCGGACGCGACCTCCGACCTCACTACAAACCCGCCGGACACAACCGTTCCAGTCCCAACTACACAAGTCCCGGACTGAGCATCTAGCCTAGCCACAACTTCTCTACCGGCCGCCACGCGGCCACATGAACAGCACGACCCTCGAAACCCGAGGGTCTTCGCATTTTTAAATGATATTTTTAACCTAAGTACAGGTGTAACTTCATACATCTGTACCGTGTAGACTAAATTGAAGGGACAACTGTTTCGGTATAGTGTGTCTATTGCACATTCTTTCGCTCTGTTCTCTTTAGTTCTATTATTAACTTGGGTCAAATAAATTACTTCTATGAATTGCGCGTGCGATTATTGCGATCATAAAAACTAGCTAAGAGAACAGCTAGGTCGAAGCAAAAGTC
Source organism: uncultured Gammaproteobacteria bacterium (assembly GCA_964619625.1). Lineage (GTDB taxonomy): Bacteria > Patescibacteriota > Patescibacteriia > Magasanikbacterales > GWA2-37-8 > XYD2-FULL-39-9. The sequence goes on from CAZUFD010000016.1 coordinate 8,024, forward strand.
CACCGACTCCTGTCCCGCGAGTTTGTTTTTAATTGTTAATCATATGAAAACTCTACTCCAAAAAATAGGAATCGGCCTATTCGCGCTTGCTTCGCTCGCCATTGCCTATCCAGCTATGGCAACTAGCAGTAACGCGAACGTGAATGCAAGATTAAAATTTAATCTGCAAACGCTTTCAAAGTTTACATTAGTTAGCGGCGAGTTGACCGCGATCGGCGGAACCACCTTGCCTACCCACTTAACGGTTAAGCTCTCAGATTCTAAGTCTAAGGGAGAGAAGGATCGTACAGTCACGGTAGCAGTAGAGGATAAAACTATCTTCTCAAATCAACGTTTCGGAAAAAGCTCTCTCGCAGAATTAATGGTCGGTGATAGATTGCAAATCTTTGGTCGTTATGATGAAAATGGCGTATTACAGGCTCTTTCGGTAAGAAATATTTCAATTCATGTACCATCGTTTGCCATAGTGGGCACTATCAGCGCCCTTGATCCTCAAGCCAAGACAATTACCTTGGTACACAGATCCGGCTTTTCTCATAAATGGTTACCGCTTACCGTTTATGTTACAGACCAGACAAAGCTTGTTGATCAAAATAGAAAGCCGATAACTTTTGCTGACTTACAGTTAAACCAGGAAGCAAGAGTAAATGGTGTCTTAAATACAAGAACCTACACTTTTATTGCCACAAGGGTAAAGGCTACCATAACACCTCCTGCGCCTCCGGAACCATTGCCGTTTAGCCTAAAAGGCAGCCTTACGGCCATGAGCACTACCAGTTTACCAGCCAAGCTAACGGTAAAAGTCACAGATATTTTGCCTCCTCTGGAAGCAAACACACGGGCTATGGTTTCAGAGCCCATTAACCTTGTAACTTTTGAGGTTAACGCGGACACCAAACTTATGACTCAAAGTGGCGCAACGCTTACCCTGAAGGACTTTACTTTAAGCGACATATTGGTTGTTCAAGGAAACATGGCGGCTGATGGCACGATTACGGCCGCTATAGTCCGCAATGATTCTGTGCAGTTAAATGCGACTGCTTCAGGTACTGTTGATTCAGTTGACGCAACGGCTAAAACATTTGTCTTGGTTAAAGCCGACGGATCAAAATTGAACGTGGCCACAACCAACGCAACACTGTTTCATATGCCAGATGGCACAACCACAACTGATTTTGCCAGTCTGAAGGCAGGCTACTCCGCTGATATAAAAGGCGTCATGAACACCCAGACTAACTGGTTCACAGCCGCGCATGTTATGGTAACGCGTATTCCTACTCCTCCACCGCCAGAACCATTGCCGTTTAGCTTAGAAGGAACTCTGACAATGATAAGCACTACCAGTTTGCCGGCTATGCTTACGGTTCGAGTTACCGATATTCTTCCTCCGCTAGAAATGAGGTCGCGCGCTATGAGCATGCAACCGATCAACTTAGTAACCTTCAAAGTTGATGCAAGCACCAGACTCTACAGCCATTCCAGCGGCAAAATTTCCTTAGCAAACTTTGCTGTCGGAAATAAATTAGTTATGCAAGGAAATTTAAATAGTGACGGCACAATTACCGCTACTATAATCCGCAATGATTCCGTGGATGTAACTGCAAGCGCGCTAACTGGTGACATAAAATCAGTTAACACTACGACGCAGACATTTACATTCGGCAAAGTCGGCGGAATCACCTATGCCGCCTATGTTGGAACCGATACCAAACTTAGTGTTCCGGGCGTAGAAGCGGCCGCATTTGCCGATTTGAAAGTTGGCAATGCGGTTAGCGTAAATGGATTACTTAACGCAAACACATACGCAGTTTGGGCTGCAAGCGTTACTGTAACAGCCACCACTACGGCCACCACCACTATTTCCCGAAGATAAATTTCTTTGTTCTTTGACAATAAATAATGTAACCAAAAAAAGACGGCCGCTCGGCTGTCTTTTTTTAAAACAAAAATCCTGCTCGCTATCCTCCCTGACCTGCTTCTGAAAACCTCAGAAACAAATCAGGTGTTGCGAACAGGATTTTGTTCTGCAAAGAGCACCTGGTTGATGCCTACGTGGGGGGCAACAGTGGCAGCGTTGCAACGTCATCGAAGTGGAAGATAAACATACGCTTGCGCCACTGACCGAATCTCCTGGCAAGCGCCCACATCAAATCGTCCGCCTCAACGTCGTCATGCAACACCTTGAACATCTCCTCACCAGACACCATGTACCCGCCATCGCCAGCAGCACCCACATTGCAGATGCTGTCTTCCGGAGCTGGGATGATCGAACGCTCATCAGCTTCGAGGCACATGCCGCGCAGCACATCCAGAATTCCAGGGGCAATGTTGCCGAAAGTCGGACAACGCCGAACGAAAATTTTCATTGCAAACCTCCTTTACTAATTACATAGGTACCATTTTTTGACGATTCTGTCAACGGTTAAAGAAAATAAAAAAAGCCACCAACCAATCATACTTTCACTGAGTGCAAATATAATTGGTGTGGTGGTGGCTTACTTTGCTCGCCCTCACACGAGATCCGAGTACTTACTTCTTGGGGCGAGGAGTTATGTGCTGAAGGATTTTGCGGCCCCAGTCCAGCCATCGTTGCTGGTCATCCAATTTGTAGTCCGGCGCTGGAGCTCCGAGGCATACGCCCAACCGGCGCAACAACACCGCATGAGCTGTTTGAACGCGCAGCTCATCTTCATTATGTGAAGGGCCCAGCTTTTCAAACCGCTCCAGAACACAGGGAAAGGCCGGGTGTGGTTTTTCGCATAACTTTTCCACGTCTTTGGAATGGATGCTTACCATCATAACTGAAGAGCTGCTATAGCGCGCAGCTTTCAAAAAAGATTCAACGAGCGCCTCAACTTGCGACATGAGAAACCCCCTTGAGAAACTAGCCAAACCCTACTACAAAAATAAGAAAAAGTCAATGTGGGGAAATAAAAAACAGCCATTAAGAATGGCTGTTTTTAGGCGGGTCTTAACTGGTTTATTTCTTCTCTACTACTCCAAAATTTTTAATTCCCATAATACTTTCCTGCTTATCAACTACCATGCATGCTTCTAAAGTAGGACCGGGTATCATCATCCAAGAATAAGTTTTTACAATAATTGATTTATGCTCTGAGTTACAATGAGAGAGATAATTTTCATTCCTATCTACCTGTTTAGCTGCTAACAATAAACCGCCCATTGGTTCGTAGGCTGACCGATAATTTTCTGCCACCTCTGTTTGAAGTGGGTTAAATTGTTGAAACACCAAAGGTACTAGTATTCCTAACATAATTATAACAAAGAATACTAGAAGAATTTTTTTAGCCATACTATTGATATGTTATTATTTATTTTAATACAAAATTTAAAAATTAAACAGTACTGCGTCCGCCTATCATTAAAACACATTTATAGTAGACGGACGCGGGCGGGTCGGACTTGGGACCTCGGTCGCTCACAAAGTTCGCTCCCATGAAAACCTTCGGGTTTTCATGGACTTTCCTCAGCAAGTGAAAACTCCCGTTTTCACCCTTTCCCGTTCGAGTCCCGACACGAGCAAAGCAGTTTGCTCGTTTCCGACTACGCAAAAAGAAGGCTTGCGCCTTCTTTTTAGCGGGTCGGACGGGACTCGAACCCGCAACTTCTGCCGTGACAGGGCAGTGCTCTAACCAGTTGAACTACCGACCCAAATAAATTGTGAACTATCCCGATTTTGCTTTGGCGCAAAATCGAGGATCCTCGATCCCGGCGAACCGGAATCGGGACCGACCCAAATTGTAGAAAAAGTATACAAAAAAAATAACAATATGTCAACTTTA
>CAZUFD010000016.1:11926-20338 GCA_964619625.1 uncultured Gammaproteobacteria bacterium
ACCGACCCAAATTGTAGAAAAAGTATACAAAAAAAATAACAATATGTCAACTTTAAGCTTACCTTGAATAATTAGCTATAATTACACCTTGTCAAAAATGCATAGGCTATCTATACTAACTACAGCTTCAGCTGTAAGGAGAATCGTCATGCGCAAAGCAATTTGCATTACCGTGGCTCCCCATCCCCAAGATCGGGATTGTACCAAGGAAATGTGTAATTCTTTGGTGGGCATGATCCTCTGGGCCCAAGAGGATAACAACTGCTTTATCGTAGCACGCCATGACTTCTTGGATGCTATTGGTAAACAGAGGACCGCCGGAGTCTTGAGGCACTGGAAAGACGCTTTCGGGCGGGGTGCTTCCCCCATCTATCTGTCCAAAAACAACTGCTCGGAAGTGAAGAAAGTCAAGGTCGTAGCCGCCCTGCCGGGAGAAGATCCGCCCGGAATCCGTGAAGCGTGGATCGGGGTGGAAATTGAGGTGGCGGCAAGCGCGTTTGATCCTTTTCTGGGCTGTTTCTGTCTCAGCAGGACCTATGCTCTGATGGCGTTAGCGCTTCACAGCCCTCACGCTTGCTCGCACTACATGGGCAGTTCTACCGAAGTTGTTGGTACGATGCTTCTACCGGCGAGTATCTGCGAAGCGATTTCGTAAGCTAAGGTGCCAAGCGAAAAAACCCGTTCGCAACACCTGATTTGTTTCCAAATAATTGGGGGCGGACCAGGAGGAATAGCGAACGGGTTTTTGTTTACCCAGCACCAAAAGCGCCATGCTTTTCTAGATTTTGTATTAGCAATCAAAACCAATAACTTAAAGTCATTTTAATCATTTTTATTAACTTATAATTAAAGCGAAAAGCAAAAATCTATGGCGCTATGGTGTCTGGGTTTACAGAATATTTATTTTATTATATGCTTAGATAATAATAAAAGTTATACAAAAATATGTCAGAAATTAAATTTACGCCTTCAGAGGAGCATCTAGATAACAAAGAACGAGCGTTAGCTGAGTTAAATACACCGGAAATGAGAATGTATATTATAAAATCTGCTCGCATGATAAAAAATGATATATCTGATGCAGACGCAGAAGATATGGCTCAAAGAACAATGCTTATCGCAAACCAAGAACTACAAAAAGGCAAGTTCCACTACAAATCAAAGTTAAAAACCTGGGTATATAGAATAGCGGAAAATCTTATACTCTCGGACATTAGACACAGTGCAATGAAGCAACGCAGAGGGTTCGTTGATGGTATGCCAGAACACACAAACATTGGAGACGAAAAACCAAACGCTGAACAAATACTCTTACAAGAAGAACATAAAAAAATTCAAGAAACAGATATACAAAATCTAAAATCAGACATACAAAGCTTGCCTGTTACATATAAAAACGTGATGGAATTATTTATTCAGGGTATTAAGCCACCTGAAATAGCCATACGACTCAATGTACCAAAAAACACTGTCAATACACGAATAAGAAGAGCTAGGAAAATGCTGCTGGCCAAGGCTTATGGAAAAGATAAACCAACAAAATAGAAAAAATTCAAGAAATAAAAAAGTCCTGGCTAAACAGGGCTTTTTTATTTTTAAAGTTATTTCTTTTCAACGCTGGAAGTAACTGCTTTTTCTGCCCAAAACGCATTGCCCTGTTGCCATCCGCTCATCATTCCCGGACCCCAAACACCCTGGCCTCTGTTATACATCATATTATAAGGAGAACCGCCATAATATCCGCCAAAATAACCGCGCAACACTCCCAATTTATAACCGGCCCAAAAAACTACCACTAAAACCAACAAACCTATTACCCAATGAAGCAAGGATTTGTGTCCCCAACCGCAACAACCTTGGTGAGCATTGTTGTGTCCACCCTCTTGGCTGCACTTTTCATCGCACATATAAATATAAACTACTGAGATGATTTAAAAAGCGACCTTTATTGTTTTATTTTAAAGTCTTTGATGCTTTGCAAAATCTTATCAAATTGTTCCTTATCTCCGACAATTATAATAATGTTTTTTGATTTTTTATAACCTTGCGGATATATTTCTATAGCACTAATAGGGGTGCCCGTGGCCGCGCCTATATATTCAGGATTTATAGAATCATAAACCTTAGATGGATAACCAAAAAAGGTTGAAGTTGTTTTATTTTCTTCTGGCGTGGGATTGTCCGTCTCTAACGATGACGCACTGGGTTTAAAAATATGAAAACACCCCTGCGGCACTGATTCTTTTCCCGCACAAAAAGATACGCTATCTTCCACATGAAATACAGACCATGCTGAAGGGTACTTAACAGTAAACTTAACAAAACTATTTTCGTGATATTCTGATGTCTGCTGCGCCTGTTTTTCTTCAAACTCTTTCATTAATTCTTTTTTCAAATTGGATTTTGCCAAGGCTACTTGGTTGGCAATTTCAACTTGCATTTCCGGAGCTGAAATTCTATTTACATTATTGGTTTGGCACGTATACCCGCCCAAACTGGTAGCCAGCCCGAGTACCCCAAAAATCAAAAGCATCTTGGAAGCAACACTCATTTTAAAACTGTTGGTTGGTTTGGCCGCCACTTTTTTTTCCATAGCCGCGATACGCTCGCGAGTCTTTAAAACCGTATCCGGATTAAGTGAAATACTATCTATCCCCTCTTGCACCAAAAATTCGGCAAATTCCGGGTAGTCGCTTGGCGCTTGGCCGCAAATACCGACTTTACGTTTATTTTCATGGGCAACTTTTATGACTTGGCGAATCAATGTTTTTACCGCTTCGTTTTTCTCATCATAGACATGACTGACAAGCGCCGAATCGCGATCCACGCCAAGCGTTAACTGGGTTAAATCATTGGAACCAATGCTAAACCCATCAAAAATCTCACAAAATTCTTTGGCCAAAATAACATTGGCCGGAATTTCACACATCACATATACTTGTAGCCCATCTTTGCCTCGTTCCAAGCCAAATTCTTTCATGGTGGCCAAAACTTTCTTTCCTTCTTCTATCGTACGGCAAAACGGCACCATTACAATTAGGTTCTTCATCCCCCACTGGTTGCGAACTTTTTTTATAGCTTCACACTCTAATTTAAACCCGGCTTTATACTTTTCATCATAATAACGGGACGCGCCGCGCCAGCCGATCATGGGGTTTTCTTCTTTTGGTTCGTAAGCAGCCCCGCCAATCAGCGTAGCGTATTCATTTGTTTTAAAATCAGACAAACGTACAATTACATCATTTGGGTGAAACGCAGATGTAATAAAAGCAATGCCTTCGGCCAATTTATCAATACAATACTGGGATTTGTCTTTATATCCTACGGTAAGTTCATCTATCTTTGCTTTAGTTTCACCATGCTGATCTTTGTAATTAACGAGTGCGAGCGGATGGATCTTCACGAAATTGGTAAAAATAAATTCTTCTCGAGCAAGACCAACGCCATTATTTGGAATAGCAGATAACGCAAAAGCGCTGCCCGGATCACCTACGTTCATCATTATTTTGGTACGTGTGTTTGCCACTTCCTTAATTTCGGTTTTATGCACTTCAAACGGCAATTTCCCTTTATAAATATTACCGATGTCTCCCTCAGCACAAGATGCCGTAATTTCTTCTCCGGTTTTAATAATTTTACGAGCCTTAACTGCACCCACAATACATGGGGTACCCAATTCACGGCTAACAATGGCTGCGTGCGATGTTTTGCCGCCCTGCTCGGTAATAATAGCGCTGGCTATGCGCATAATCGGTTCCCAATCAGGGTCGGTAATGCGAGTTACCAAAACTTCACCTGGTTTAAATTGCTTCATCTGCTTGGGAGAATTTATTACCCGAGCTTTGCCATGGCCGATTTTTTGCCCTACGCTTGTGCCTGTAAGTAATAATTTTCCTTTTTGTTTTAATTCGTATTGTTCAATAACATTTACATTGGTACGCGAGCGTACGGTTTCAGACCTGGCTTGCACAATATACAATTGCCCGCTGGCGCCATCTTTAGCCCATTCAATATCCATGGGGTGGCCATAATGATCTTCTATAAGCATGCCCCATTTTGCCAATTGCAATACTTCGTCATCGGTAAGACAATATACTTTTTGCTCAGACACCTTAACTTTTTCCTGCTTGGTTCCTACTTTGCCATAAATAAGTTTTACTTCCTTGCTGCCCAGACGTCTGCTCATGATAGATTTTAATCCTTGCTTGACTCCGTCTTTAAATACATAAAACTGATCCGGAGTTACCTGACCCTTTACCACATATTCACCCAGACCATAGGCGGCATTGATAAGCACCGCGCCTTTAAATCCAGATTCAGTATCAAGGGTAAACATTACCCCGCTCGCTCCCAGGTCGGAACGCACCATTTCTTGCACACCTACAGACAAGGCAATAGCCGTGTGGTCATAGCCTTTGTCTTCACGGTACGAAATCGCGCGGTCGGTAAAAAGCGACGCAATACATTTTTTGCTGGCAAGTAATAATTCTTTTTCACCTCGAACATTTAAATACGTCTCTTGCTGCCCCGCAAAACTGGCATCTGGCAAGTCTTCGGCCGTAGCGCTACTGCGCACAGCTACGTCTATGTTTGGTTTTTTAGAAGATTTACAAAGTTCTTTATAGGCGCTTACAATCTGCTTCTCTACTTCTTTAGAGAATTTGCCCTGTAAAATCATCTTACGAATCTTGGTCCCAATCACAGAAAGCTCATGCACGTTTTTTTTATCTAACCCCTTAAGCGTTTCTTTGATTCTTTTATCTAATTTATTTTCTTTTATAAAATCCCAATAGACATCGGCCGTGAGCGCAAACCCGTTTGGCACCTTCATGCCTTTGGAAGTCAGCTTGGCATACATTTCTCCCAACGAAGCGTTTTTACCGCCAACAGATGGGATATCTTTAATAGTCAGGTCTTTAAACCAGCTGATGTACATAAATAAGGTTTGAATTGAACGGAATAATTATACCACTTTTTGGCTTTATTAACAAACTTATGTATTTTTTTCCACCGCTTCTTTTAGTATTTTGTTTATGTCCCCATCACCTTTCCTGTTTTGATTAAAAACTTCTAGCCTGCCACTATTGGGGTTAAGGCGCACCCAAAAATACCCCTTTGGTCGTAGTGTACGACCATTATTTAAGTCTGACTTTGCTTCTTCTGATTCAAGATCTGAGCCGCCCAAACTAGTATATAATTGGGCGCCCAATTCCGCTAACCCCTCCTTTTCACCAGAAATTTGATAACCATTACCATCTAGCTCGGGCATAATTTTAAATTTTTTACCCTCTACTTGTTCAGTCTGTTTAGCAAATTGCTCTCCATTACCCTGTTCTTTTTCAATAGACATACGTTATTTAATTAAATTTAAAAACTCTTTTTCATTTAATATAGTAACACCTAATTTTTCTGCTTTAGCCGCCTTGCTCCCCGGCTCAGCACCTACCACCACATAGCTGGTCTTTTTACTCACACTTTCCGATACATCGCCGCCTAAAGCGCGGATTTTTTCTTTAGCTTCGTCGCGAGACATAGAACTAAGCGTGCCGGTCAAAACAAAACTCTTGCCGCTTAAGGCGCCGTTTGAAGTTGGTAATTTAACTTTTTCAATCTGTACGCCATTCTTTAATAAATCATTAACTAATTTTTTATTCTTTTCTTCTTTAAAATAATTAAAAATAGAACTTGCCACTTGCGGGCCAACATCATCAATTTTTTCCAGGTCTTCTAGGCTAACACTCATTACGTTATCTATTGTCTTATATTCTTGCGCGAGCTTTATGGCCGTTTCTTCTCCCACATGAGAAATACCAAGCGCGTTAATAAATCGCGATAAGGTCACATTCTTCGCCTTGGCGATAGAATTTATCAAGTTCTCGGCTGATTTTTCGGCAAAACGCTCTAGCGGTTCCAAATCGCCCTGGGTTAAGGTAAAAATATCGGCCGGTGTTTCTATTAGCCCTTCTTTTACTAAATGTTCAACGATTTTTTTGCCTAAACCGGTTATGTCAAATCCCGATTTACCGGCGAAATGAATAATACGGCGCAATTGCTGCGCGTAACAATTTTTATTTGAGCAAAATAAAGCAACGCTTTTTTCTTGGCTCGCGTCTATCACGTCTTTTCTTTTTATTTCACTTTTGCAAATTGGACAAATTTTTGGCTCGCGGATAGTTTTTTCTTCTCCGGTTCGCATTTTATCCAACACCCGAATAATTTTTGGGATTATATCGCCGGCTTTTTCTACCACCACCACATCGCCCACTCGCACTCCCAAACGACCAATTTCATCAAAATTATGCAACGTGGCATGAGTAACGGTTGTACCGGCCAGTTGTACCGGATCCATCACAGCCACCGGTGTTATCGCGCCCGTACGCCCCACTCCCCAAATAACTTCCTTTACTCTGGTAGTTCCCTGTTCCGCCGGAAATTTAAAGGCAATCGCCCAGCGCGGCGCTTTGCCCGTAAAACCCAAAGCATTTTGATATTTTTTCTGGTTTACTTTAATTACCACGCCATCAACCCAAAATTCCTGGCTAGTTTTATGCTCTTGCCAATATGTATGAAAAGTAAAAATTTCCTGAAGATTTTTGCAAATTTTCCAGTGCGAGTCGGTTTTAAAACCCAGATCTTTTAATGTTTGTAATTCGCCGGCCTGGGAATCTGGGCCATTATCACTGGAAATATCATAAGCTGTTAAAGACAGTTTGCGAGCCGCGACAATTGACGGATCAAGCTGACGAATCGTGCCAGCCGCGGCATTGCGCGGATTGGCAAAGAGGGGTTCGTTTTGTTTTTTTCGTTCTTCATTTATTTTTTCAAGCATGGTCTTATTCATCCAGACCTCGCCTTCGGCCACTAAACTAATATTTTTTTTGAGTACAACCGGAACGGATAAAATAGTTTTGATATTAGCCGTTACATTTTCCCCCACTTTTCCATCGCCTCTGGTGGCCGCAGTCTTGAGCTGGCCGTTTTCGTATGTTAAGACCATATGTAAACCATCTATTTTAAGCTCGCATACGTACTCTATATCTTTAGGCCGCTCGCCCAAATCTTTTTCCAATATTTTTAAAATCCGTTCTTGCCAATCTTTCATGTCATCAGCCGTAAAAGCATCGTTAAAAGACCATTGCGGCACGGTGTGAGCAATTTTTTCAAATTTTTCCGAAGGTTTTCCGGCTACTCTTTGAGTAGGCGAATCCGGCGTAACTATTTCCGGGTGTTCGCTTTCTATTTTTCTTAGTTCGTCCATTAAGCCCTCGTACATAGCATCGGTAACTTCCGGGTCGTTAAGCACGTGATACCTATAACGAAGATCATCAACTTGGGCGCGCAATTTATCTACTTTGTTTTTTAATTCCTTAGATACAGACATACCGAATTTATCTCAAAAATTTCATATACCAATCTAAAATTGCTTGACCCCAAAATAGGCAGATAAATGTACCAAATGTTAAGTAGGTGCCAAAGGGCGTAGCGCTGCTCAATGTCTTTCTTTTAAAAATAAGTAAAAAGAGACTGCCGATCGCGCCGGTAACGTACGCAATAATGAGCGCAACTAAAACTACCGGCCAACCAAGCCATACTCCCATCATAATGCCCAAACGTACGTCCCCGCCTCCAATCCAGCGCCCTTTGGAAATCACATATTGCAGGATAAAAAAACCGCCGGTCGCGAGCGCGCCAATAAGCATATAGCCTAGGCTGCGGTCTAAGTACAAATTAAAAAACAAGGCCGCGAGCGCCCCAAACCAAACAAGTTCCGATAAAATTTCTTGATAGAGAAAATCATAAATAAAAACCATGATCAGAATTACCAAAAATGTCAGGTCTCGTACAAAATGAAGTGAATCAAAAACCGGCGCGCGAGCATGCAACCAAGCTGCCAAAAGAAAAATCAGGGCTGTGCTTATTTCTACAAAAATAAAATGAATCGGAATAGGATTGTGGCAGGTATGGCATTTTCCTCTTAATACTAAAAAACTTATTGCCGGTATATTTTCATACCATCTTAGTTGACGCCGACAATTCGGACACATGCTGCGTCCGCTGATAATTCTAAAATTTTCCCGTGTGCGCCAAACCCAAGCATTTAAAAAACTACCCAGGGATAGGCCAATGAGAAATATGATAAGATAAAAAAAATAACCGGTATATACTAAATAATTCATGTTTTTGGAGTTTTGCCGAAGGGCAGATAACAGCTATATTCTATCACAATTACTAGGGATGAGCCAAATAAGAAAAGTTTTTTCTGGTTTGTGAGGCCCGACGTAATTGCAAGCTCGGCTTCCAATTACTAGGGATGAGCCAAACCAGAAACTTATTTCTGGTTTATGAGGCCCGACCTGCCCGCAATGCTAGCGCCCGCCCTGACATGCCAGACAGCAGTCGTGGCGCGCGGGC
>CAZUFD010000017.1:0-3717 GCA_964619625.1 uncultured Gammaproteobacteria bacterium
CCATATTTACTGCGCTTGTTCGGAAAAGTACATAAATGTCCTTTTCACTCACTTCGCTTGTAAATAAACTCATTCACTCGGGAATAATTTAGCAAGCTAATTATTCCACTCATTCACTTCGTTTATGGCTAAACAGAATCTAAATCTCGGACGACGCTGGTACGTGCTTCACACCTATAGCGGCTACGAAGAAAATGTAAAAAGCAATCTGGCGCAGCGCATAGAATCTTTCGCGATGCAGGACAAAATTTTTAATATTTTAGTCCCTAAAGAAAAAAAGATAAAAATAAAAAACAGCAAACGTTCGGTCGTGGAAGAAAAAATCTTCCCTGGATATGTGCTCGTAGAAATGATTGTAACCGATGATTCGTGGTATGTGGTTCGCAACACCCCAAACGTAACCGGATTCGTAGGTTCTGGCACTACCCCTACCCCAATAGACCAATCTGAAGTTGATTCACTACTTCGCCGTATGACTGCTTCCGAACCGCAACACAGAATTGATTTGGAAGTAAACACTGCTGTACGCATTACCGATGGTCCGTTTAAAAACTTTGAAGGCAAGGTCAGTAATGTTGATCAGGAAAGAGGCAAGGTCAAAGTCCTTATTACCATGTTTGGACGTGAAACGCCGGTGGAACTTGACGCGATGCAAGTAAAAAAGATATAAGTTAATTAGCACTCTAGGCTGTCTCAATAATTGAGAGCTTCTCTGTCTAGGTCTAGAATATAATTAAAAAATACTGTATGGCAAAAAAATTAGTCGCACAAATTAAATTACAAATCATTGGCGGAGCTGCCAACCCAGCCCCACCTATCGGCCCAGCTTTGGGTCAGCACGGTTTGAACATCCAAAGTTTCTGTAAAGAATTCAACGACAAAACTCAAGATAAAAAAGGTGAAGTGGTGCCAATTATCATTTCCGTATACGCCGACCGCAGTTTTGATTTCATCATGAAAACTCCGCCGGTTCCGGAACTAATCAAAAAAGCCGCCAAAATTTCTAAGGGTTCTGCTAAACCTTTACAGGATAAGGTTGGCAAAATCACCAAAGCCCAAGTACGCGAAATCGCCGAAAAGAAAATGCCTGACTTAAATGCCCACACTGTGGAAGCAGCCATGAGAATGGTGGAAGGCACAGCTAGAAACATGGGTGTGACCGTTGAAGGATAAATAAAATATAATAAACAAAAAGACACTGTTAGTAGGTGTCTTTTTGTTTTGATTTACTTAATCAACATCGCATCGCCAAAACTAAAAAATCTATATTTTTCTTCTACAGCCTCGCGGTAACATTCCAGCATAAAATCTTTATTCCCCACAAACGCCGACACCAGTATAAGCAGCGTTGATTTTGGCAAATGAAAATTAGTTATCAGCGCGTCTATAATTTTAAACTCAAACCCCGGATAAATAAAAATATTGATATCGCCGCTATATGGCCGCAAACTACCTTGTGTTTTTGCTATACCCTCTAGCACTCGTACTGTGGTCGTTCCCACTGCCACTACTCGCCTGCCCTCGGCTTTAGCCTGATTTATCAAATCCGCGTTTTTGGCAGTTAGTTCTACCCACTCTTCATGCATTTTATGTTCTTCTATTTTATCTGTTTTTACCGGCAAAAATGTACCAAGCCCTACATGCAAAGTTACTTCCGCAAACTCAATGCCTTTGGTTTTTAATTTTTCTATAAGCTCCGGGGTAAAATGAAATCCGGCCGTCGGCGCAGCCACTGAACCTTCTTCTTTGGCATAGACGGTTTGATACTTTTCACTCAATTCCTTATCCTTCATTTTTAACTCCGGATTGTCCACGTATGGTGGCGTAGGAACTTCGCCATATTTATTTGCCTTGGATCGTACGGACATATCATCTTCATCAAACTGGATTAGATACGTACCATCATTTTCTTTTAACATAACTTCGGCGCTAAAATCTTCGGCAAAGACTACTTTCATGCCCAGTCGTAATTTTCGCCCCGGCTTGGCGAGCGCTTTCCAAACCTTGTTGTTTTCCATGGGTTTTACCAAAAATATTTCCACCGGCGAGGTGTTTAAAATTTTATCAGTTGAATCTATTTTTTTACTCATGTTAACCACGCTTTCATCTAACATCAAAGATCCGCGCAGCCTGGCCTTAAAGACCTTGGTATTATTCCAAACCAGTAAATCGCCTTTTTGCAAAAAATCAACAATATCATAAAAATGTTTATGTTCTATGGTTTTTATTTTCTTATCTATCACCATAAGCCTGGAGCTGTCTCTAGGCTCCAAAGGAATTTGAGCAATGAGCTGTTTGGGCAAATTATAATCAAAATCTGAGGTAAGCATATTAAAGCTTTCTTTTATTCAAATTATGTTCATCCAAAGTCCGGCCATAATGCACTGTACCATCTTTGCCGGTCAAAAAGTACCAATAATTATTTTTTTCCGGATACAGCGCGGCTTTAATGGATGCCAAACCCGGATTGGAAATCGGACCGAGCGGCAAACCCGGGTATTTGTAGGTATTCCACGGGGAATCCACATCGCGTTCTTTGTCAGTGGTAAAAACATTGCCGGTTTTATCTATCGCGTAATGCACGCTGGAATCAACCTGCAACGCCCAACCACGTTCCAAACGTCTCCATAAAATATCCGCCACCTTGGCTTTGTCTTCCGGAGTCTGCACCTCTTTTTCCAAGATACTGGCCATAGTCAAAATCTCGTATAGTGTTTTCCCGGATTTTCTAATATCAACCCACATTTCATCGGTAATTTCTTTTTCTCTTTGACTTACTAACTTCTTCAAAATATCAAACACGGTTGTATCTTTAAAAACTCTGTATGTTTCCGGCGCCAGATACCCTTCATAAGAAACATGCGCCGGTTTCTCTTCTAAAATTTTTAAATCTTCAATCTTGGGCAATACCGAGGCTACCCGACGATAATCATAGGCTGGCCTGCCGGTAAGCCGATACAAATCTTCGGTAGTAGAAGCAAATCCTTTTTCTGCCAGATAATCGGCTATTTGCCGCAGATTCCAGCCGGGAATTATGGTAATGGTAACTTCCGGCTTGGGTGCCAGAGGAACATATTTGGGATGAGTTTTTTTGTAATACCAAATTCCGCCCACCAGCGATATGGTGATAAGAAAAAAAGAGAAATAGGTTATTCGTTGATTAAAAGTCATAGCTTAGATTTGCCTGCACTAACCTTGCCAGCTAGATCTTGCCCAGTCCAGTCTTTCCGGCACCCCTATATCTACCCATGTCTTATCGGATTCATAGACGTATAAATCTTTCATATGCGGAAATACGTCGTACTCAATACTGAAAGACTTGGTTTCGGGAAAATATTTTTTTGCTTGCGGATTAAAAATATAAATGCCGCCGTTTATAAAACCCGGCTGCTGTAAACCTTCTTTTTCTTTAAACTTTTTCAAATGACATTTATTATCATATTCCAAAGTTCCATAACTAGCCGCATCCTCAACTTTTGCTCCCAAAATTATACCATCACTATACGGCGACAAGCATTTTATCATATCTGCCAAATCTATCTTGGTAAGCACATCGCCATTTAGAATCACTACTGGCTCCTCTGCTTTTGAAACATAGCTCCAGGCGTGCTTTATGGCTCCGCCGGTTCCCAATTTTTCTTGCTCAATAGCAAAAATAAGGTCTACGCCGTTTCTGTGCAGCCCAACGCTTTTATGTAAGACTTCGGCCAAATGGCC
>CAZUFD010000017.1:3817-11107 GCA_964619625.1 uncultured Gammaproteobacteria bacterium
CTACGCCGTTTCTGTGCAGCCCAACGCTTTTATGTAAGACTTCGGCCAAATGGCCAGCGGCAAGCACCACTTCGGAAATACCGATGGCTTTTAATTTTTCCAACTGCCAATCCAAAACTGTTTTGCCTTTTATTTCCAGCAAAACTTTAGGGATAGTTTTGGTTATTTCTCCCAGCCGTGTTGATAACCCTCCACATAAAATGATAGCGTTCATATATAGAACTATATAAATTTTTATTTATTTTTATATAATGCGTTCTAAAGCTCGCCGAGCGCAAATCTCGGCAAAGGCATCCGGTAGTTTACCTTGGTCTAATAATTTTTTAATTTCTGCTATAGGCACCATGGAAATTTTTATATCTTCAGCCTCTTCCAACTCCGGCTTTTGCACTTTCGCGGCACCCAAAGCCAGAAAGTGGTAAACTGTACCCGTGGCATACTTGCCTTTAATACTTTCTCCTAAAGCAATAAATTTTTTGGCGGTATAGCCCGCTTCCTCCAACAGCTCCCTCTCTGCGGTTTTTACAGGTTTTTCATTTTCATCAATAATTCCCGCCACTAAAGAAAATAATTTTTTCTGTTGGCCAACATAATGCTGTTTTAACAAAATTGCTTTGCCTTTTGTATCTACAGCAAAAACTACAACAAAGCTATACTCAGCATTAATAAAAAAACTTTTTTTCTTGCCATTTGGCAAAGACACTTGCCATGACTGTATTGAGCCGCGAAAAGTATCCAGTACGGTTTTTTTACCAAGCAATTTCCAACTCATATCAAAAAAGTAATTAAAACCATTTCAAAATAACTGCGTACTGGATGGTAGCCACAAATACGGCCACACCCAGCCCCCCTAAAATATCTAACGGATAATGCACGCCCGCGTATATTCTTCCCCACACTACCCACAGAGCCATGGGCGCTAAAGCCCAAGCGCCGGGAAGCTGAAAGATACAGGCCATAAAAAAAATCAGAAACGCAGACATGCTATGGTCGGATGGAAAAGATTTCCAACTCATCATTGGTTTAAATAAAATTTTTATTTGGGGGAATAAAATATATGGGCGAGATTCGCGCGTGGCCACCGCAAGCAACAAATTAATTGTCCAGCCTACACACCAACCCGCGGCCAAAAATACGAGCGGCCAAAAGATACGGCTCTTTTCCGGCATTCCCCCAATAAAAACACTGGCGATATACCACCCTATCATGGCCACTACCACCCATTCGGCGCCAGCGCGACCAAAGCTGTCTAGGAGTTTGTATTTGCCCACCAGACCATTAATTTTTAAGAGGATTTTTGTGTTTAAATCATTCATACTTTCCGTAATATTAGAGGTATTTTAACAGTTCGGCTCCGGTTTGGCAATGCTGTTTACCACTTGAAAATATCATAATAAATGCTATACTTGCCTACATGTTTGCGCCCGTAGCTCAGTGGTTACCCGCCCGTACCGAACGGTACGTTCGGGCGGGGAGCACTGCCCTTACACAGCACAAATACAATATAAATCTAAATTTACATGCGCGCCCGTAGCTCAGTGGTTAGAGCACTGCCCTTATATTGACTAGCGAGAGAGAAAAGGAAGCTTGCTTACTATTTCTCCGAGCGACGTCAATATATGCGGCGAACAACTTACCTATCAAATTAATGAAGCATACCCTTTTGGTGCGATTACGCGCCCGTAGCTCAGTGGTTAGAGCACTGCCCTTATAAGGCAGGGGTCGACGGTTCAAGTCCATCCGGGCGCACCAAAAGTTTGTGCTTCATTAAAAAATAAAGCTAGTCTTATATCCGCGTCGCTCGCAGAAAATGAAAATAAATTTTCATTTTACTACTCACTAGCGGATATAAGGCAGGGGTCGACGGTTCAAGTCCATCCGGGCGCACCAAAATGCATTGTTTATTAAAATAATATGGTAAATATAAAAAATTTTTCATTAAGCAAGCTGCCATCCAAACCTAGCCAGGGAAATTTTTCAAACAAGCCTAAATCCGGCATTACTAGCATCTCTCGCCAAACCAAACCTACTTCTGCTTTCCGACAGCTTGGCGATACTATAAGAAAAACAGGTGTAAATGACAGATCCGACCAAATTTATACAAGCATTAACGCGGCCATAAAAAACAAACCCGATTCAAGCTCAAAAACTATAGACGGAAAAATTAACCCGCGATCCAACCCAAACTTCAAACCAAAAATTTAACCATGCAAAAACCAAATAAAATTACTATTTCCAAAACGCAAGCCGGAGAACGGTTAGATGTTTTTTTATCTAAAAACTTACACGCAAGCCGATCGCAAGTGCAAAAAATGATAAAAAAGGAAATGGTGCTGGTTAATAATAAACTCCCAAAAAAACCTGGGGATACATTACGTGAACACGACATAATAATAATCACAGAAAAACCCGCTTCAAAGCAACTGCCCAAAGATAAACCTGCTCACAAACGAGCAACTACCGCAAAAATAATCAAAAAAATTCAAAAAGTTGATATTGTGGCCGATACCACAGATTATATGGTGGTAAACAAACCCACCGGCATGCTCACCCACCCCACCATGGCCGGAGAAACCAATACTCTGGCAGATTTTATAACTAAAAAATATCCGAAAATAAAAAAGGTTGGCGAAGATGCTAGCCGCCCCGGTATCGTACACCGACTAGACAAGGAGGCATCGGGCCTTATGGTAATTGCTAAAACACAAAAAATGTTTATCTACCTAAAAGAACAGTTCAAAAACCGTACTATTGAAAAAGAATATACTGCACTTGTACACGGACAAGTTGCCCGAGAATGGGGCGAAATAAACTTTCGTATTGCCAGATCCAAAACTAACGACCGAATGGCAGCCTTGCCAGAAAACCAAACTGCCGAAGGAAAGGAAGCCAAAACAGAATTTGTAATTGAAAAATTATTTATAAATTTTACCTTGCTCCGCATAAAAATCCACACTGGCCGCATGCACCAAATCCGCGCCCACTTCCTTGCCTATGACCATCCGCTAGTTGGCGACCCTCTATATTTCCAAAAAAAACAAAAACGAGTTTGGGATAAAAAACTAGACCGGCTTTTTTTACACTCTACCAAACTTGGTTTTACTGACTTACAAGGAGAAAAACAAGTCTTTGAATCCCCTTTGCCAAAAGAACTAGAAAATTTTTTGAAATTACTGCGATAATATGTCAAAAAAACCAGGCTTGCTCGTTATAATTTCTTCTCCTTCTGGCGGCGGCAAAGACACAGTTATTAATGCTCTTGTCAAACTGCTGCCAAATGCCACACGCCTTATAACAACCACATCCCGCCCACCCCGTCCCGGCAACATTGAAGGCGTTGATTATTATTTTGTCACTGCCGATGAATTTAAACGGCGCCTCGCCGCTGGAGCTTTTCTTGAATACAATATTTACGCCGACAACTATTATGGCGAAGAAAAAACAATCCTGGATCAATGTCTTTCCCAGTTTGATATCGTATTTACACAAATTGATGTCACCGGTAAACATGCTCTTGATAAACTTAAATTTCCTCATCTTGCAATTTTCCTTGCCCCTGAAAATCTTGACGTTCTGCGAAAACGTATTGAAAAACGCGGCGGCATTGATTCAACCGCTATTGAAAAACGCCTTGAAATCGCAAAAAAAGAAATTGAACAGTCAGCCGATTACGAGCATAGAATAGTCAATATTGAAGGCAAACTAGACGAAACTATAGCAAAAGTGGCTGAGATAATAAAAAAACACTTACAAAAACCCTAATATCCTAACAGGGTTGACAAAAAATAGATAATAGGCTAAGATAAAGCAACTTAAATTATCCATTTCGTTCATATGACCGAACAAACCACTACAAAGACCGCCATTTATAAGCCAGGCATGCTGGTTAAAGTGCACCAAAAAATCAAAGAAATGAATACTAAGGGGGAAGAAAAGGACCGTATTCAGGTCTTTGAAGGCACAATAATTGCCGCCAAACACGGCCAGGAAGCCGGCGCAACTATCACAGTTCGCAAAATCTCCAACGGCGTGGGTGTAGAAAAAATTTACCCCATCCATTCCCCTATCATAGATAAAATAGAGGTGGTAAAGGAATACGCAGTCAGACGAGCAAAACTAAGCTTCCTTCGTGACGGAAAAACAAAGAGAGGTTTGGAAGAAAAGAAAAAATAATATAAATTTAAAACAAAAAACTCCCAACTCGGGAGTTTTTTGTTTTATTAATATTGTCATTCCCGCCACAGCGGGAATCTAGTCGACGATTGTCTGGATTCCCGCTGTGGCGGGAATGACAAACGAATACATTAAAGCGTCTTCAAAAATTTTCCAGTCCAACTATTTTTATTTTTCATAATATCCTTAGCCGTACCTTGAGCTACAACCCTGCCGCCATGTCTGCCGCCGCCCGGACCCATATCAATTATCCAATCAGAACAGCCAATAATTTCTAAGTTATGTTCAATAATAAGCACGGTGTTGCCTTTGCTTACCAAGCGGTTAAGCACCTGTAAAAGATGCCGGATATCTTCAAAGTGCAAGCCGGTTGTGGGTTCATCCAAAATATACAAAGTTCTACCGGTAGAGCTGCGAGAAAGCTCGGTGGCCAATTTTACTCTTTGCGCCTCACCGCCGGACAACTTGGTAGCTGGCTGGCCCAAATGCATATAGCCCAAACCTACCTCGCGCAAAATACCCAGCTTGTCGGCAATATTTGGTATGTCGCCAAAAAATATTCGAGCTTCATCTACAGTCATATTCAGCACATCGGCAATATTTTTGCTGCGGTAGTGAATTTCCAAAGCTTCTCTATTATAACGAGCGCCATCGCACTCTCCGCACTGCACATACACATCCGCCAAAAATTGCATGGGGATGCGAGCGTAGCCATCGCCGGCGCAAGCTTCACAGCGACCGCCACCTTTGACATTAAAACTAAATTTTCCGGCATCGTAATTATTCATCCTGGCTTCCGGCAAATCGGCAAACAAATCTCGGATAAGAGTAAATACGCCAGTATACGTAGCCGGGCTGGAACGCGGAGTACGGCCAATTGGCGATTGGTCAATCGCAATAACTTTGTCTATATTTTCCAAACCTTTGATGGCTTTGTGCTCACCCGGTTCTTCTTTGGCGCGATAAAAATGCTTGGATAAAGCCCTGCCCAAAATATCTATTACCAAAGTGGATTTGCCGGATCCGGAAACACCGGTCACGCACACCAATTTACCCAAAGGAATTTCCACATCCACGTTTTGCAAATTAAAGGCTTTAGCGCCGATAACTTTTATAGATTGATTATTTGATTTTTTGGTCGCGCCTTTACTGTTGTCTGGGGCGCAAGTAATTTTGCTGCGTCCGGACAAATAGTCGCCGGTCAACGACTTTTTTGATTTTTTAATTTGCGCCACTGTGCCCTCCGCGATAATTTCACCCCCGCCCACGCCCGCCCCAGGCCCCACATCTATAATATAATCCGCCGCCTCCATCATCGCGCTGTCATGTTCCACCACGATCACAGAATTGCCCAAATCACGAAGCGATCGCAAGCTTTCAATCAGCATTTTATTATCTTTGGGATGCAAACCAATAGATGGTTCGTCTAAAATATAAATCACGCCGATAAGGCCGGTGGAAAGCTGAGTGGCCAGTCTGGTACGAGTCACTTCACCGCCGGACAATGTATTCATGGATCTGTCTATGGACAAGTAGCCTAGTCCAACTTTAATCAAACTTTCCAGTCTTTGGGAAATTTCTTTTAGAATTGGTTTGGCAATCGCTACTTTTTGAGCTTCGCTCAAAGGACCTGTTTTTTCACCGGGTTCACGTTTTGGTGAAAATGAAGATAAAAATTTCTTAAAAAATTCAAGGTTGTCTTCAATATTTAAAGCAGACAAATCCGCAATATTGAAGCTGCCGATTTTCACAGCCAAAGAATTTCGGTGTAATCGCTTACCCAAACAAAGCGGGCATACCGTTTCGTGCATGTATTGTTCTATTTCGCGGCGCACATATTCCGAGTCGGTTTCCAAATGCCGTTGCAGCAAATTTGGAATAACACCGGTGAATTTTGTTTTCTTGCCCTCTACCAAATATTCATCGTCGCCTGTGCCTTGTAAAATAATATTTCTAACTTTTGGACTTAGGTCTTTTACCGGCGTATTTATAGAAAAGCCATGCTTATCGGCCACGGCGGCAATAATTTTTTGATACCAATTCTGATTGCCGGTAATACGAATCCATGGCTGAATCGCACCCTCGGCCAAAGTCAGTCTGTCGTTTGGGATTACTAAAGCTTCATCTACTTCTTGGGTCACGCCTAGTCCAGTACAACGAGGGCAAGCGCCATAAGGACTATTAAAACTAAAGCTGCGCATATCCAAAACCGGCATTACCTTGCCACACTTAGGACACAACCCCACCGTAGAAAAAGTTTCATCTTTTTTATGATCAGAAACAATAACTAGCCCATCACTCAAATCCAAAGCCGTGTCTACCATTTTCATCACATCCTGTTTTTGCGCATCCGTAACTTTGCCAACTACGAGTTCTACTGCATACAATTTCTGTTCAGAAAATTCATACTTGGCTAAATTATTTATCTTTACGAGTTCGCCATTTATCCGGACTTCTTCACAGCCTGATTTTTCCACTTTTTCAATAAGACTAGCGCGATTTACGGCAACATTTTTAATTAACGGAGACAAGAGTACCAGCTCCGCGGTTTTGCGGGCGCGGCGGCGAACTTCTTCTAAAATAACGCCGGCAGTGTAAGCGCGCACCGGCTCTTGGCAATCCGGACAATATTGTTGTCCGATTCTAGAAAACAATAAACGCAAGTAATCGTAAATTTCCGTGACCGTGCCCACGGTGGAGCGAGGATTTTGGGTATAACTTTTTTGATCAATGGCAATAGTCGGAGACAATCCTTCTATACTATCTACATCTGGCTTATCGCGCACTTCCATAAACTGGCGCGCGTACGAAGAAAGCGATTCGGCATAGCGTCTTTGGCCTTCGGCATAAATGGTATCAAAAGCCAAACTGGATTTTCCGGATCCGGATAAACCGGTAATAACTACCAGTTTATTTTTAGGAATTTCCAAAGATACATTTTTTAAATTATGTACCCTGGCCCCCTTAATAATGAGTTTATCCTGCATAGAAGCCACAATATTCAAATTAGTGATATATTGTAGCAGGTTTTAGAGAGATGTCAACCACGAAGACTGGGCTACTGAGCAAGCACGCCTGGATCTATATTTTCTGGGAAATCCGATGGGTTTTCTCCTG
>CAZUFD010000017.1:11207-17910 GCA_964619625.1 uncultured Gammaproteobacteria bacterium
TGAGCAAGCACGCCTGGATCTATATTTTCTGGGAAATCCGATGGGTTTTCTCCTGTTTTGCTTTTCATACGAAGTATCTGACCTACGTTAATACGCACATCAAGAGTCATCCCGCCTTTTTTTATTTCATCCAGCGGTATATAGTTGTTGATAGTCTTTACATCATCAGAAAATGTCCCAAATACCGCCTGCTTAGTTCTTCTATCATATCCAACAGTTAAATTTGGTTCCGCTGGACCACCAATCGCATTGATTGCCCAATCAACTTGTCCGTAAAGGGGGAGAATGACCTGTTTCAGAGAAGGGCCAAATCGATCCCAAGTTGACTGATCTGCGTACGTCTCAACTCTGAGCAGATACCCAACAACACTACCGCCTTTATTGCAATTCCATCCAAGGCTTTCCGGATCAGCGAGTTGTGAATATCCAATAATGTACTCATGATATGACCCCTTCTTAACGTTCTTGATAACATTTTTTCGGCCGCTGTCTTGGTCCCACCAGTTTACGCCTCCTCTGTTTGCTAAATAGAGAGTGTTTCCTGCTTTACAGACAGCTCTAAACACCTCCGAATCTTTCTTCCAATCTGCTTGCAGCGCTTTTTCAACAAAATGTTTCAGTACCGTAACATCGGCTGCATACTCTTTTACTTGCTGTCCCAAACCAAAAGATTCAGTATTAATACTAAAGCTTACAAATAAATCCCCTTTATAACACGCTACCGCATCTGGGCTTTGGCTATTCCACTCAACACAACCTTGCCGATTACCCTGTTCTAAACCACAGACATCCCCAAAACAAGTTTGAGTGCCGCTGTCTTCCGCCAAAAATCTACGGCCACAGGAAAAAATATCAAGCCCATTAGCGTCTTTTTGACCATACGGCATTTCTTCATTTCCAGCCTTGCTTATATCTACTTCAGATACTTGATCGCTTTCTAATGCATAAAATCGGAACTTTAACCTACCTTCCTCCGCGCCTTCTAATTGTTTACAAAATTTCGGTATCAATTGTTGCGGTCTTACCAGCCACACTTGCGGCAAACGTAAACTAACCAAGGCCGGATTGATAGTATTTAAAATAAAGTAAGAGCCATAGGCAATAAACAAACCAATGACTGCTCCGCTAATTCGATGTTTGGCGCTACTTATAGTTTCACTGTTTCCCCCGGAAGTTATCCATTGCACGCCAGCAAATATTATTACAACCACGGCTAAAATACCGGCCACGGAAATTAAATATCTATACATGAGTAAAATAAAATCACCGACATTGGAAAATCTATCTTGGCCGCCGAAAGATATCTCAGTTTCGCTTTGCCCGGCTGGCAAACACCGCCCCCACTCATCATCCCCAGTTCCTCCTACACAAGGCGCGACTGAAGCTCCTGTAATAAAACCATCTTTAGCTAACTGTGCATCGGTTGGATTACCCGTAACATACTTCCTTCTCGCATCTACACAATCTTTTTTTCTCCAACAGAATGGATTTAAAGCGGGTATCTGACTCGAGCTATTTTGAGCGTCTGCCGGAAACGATACCAAAAAACTAAAGAAAAATATGGCGAAAACTATTAAGAATTTTTTAAACATAATCCTAACTTAGAATTGTTTTACAAAACCTTCCCACACTGTCCATGGTATCACTCCTTCAATTTTTTGACCATTTATAAAAAATGTCGGCGTACCGGCTACGCCAAAACGCACGCCATCGGCATAATCCCTGTTTATTTTTATAAGCGCGGCGCTGGAATTTAAGCATTCATTTAATTTTGCCGCGTCTAATCCAGTCTCGCTGGCCAAACTAGCCACATCTTGCGCTGACAAATAAGTTGGCAAACTATTTTGGTTAGTAAACAAATAATTATGCACGCCCCAATATTTTTCTTGGCCTTGATTATAGGCACAAACACCAATTTGAGATAATTTATTTGTACCGGGATGAATTGATTCGCCCGGAAAATGCCTATAAACCAATTTTACTTTATGGCCATATTGGCCAACTAGACGCTGAAGTATCGGCCAAGCATTTTTAGTATTGGGGCAACGAAAATCACCAAACAAAACTATGGTAATAGGCGCGGCTGGATTGCCCAAAAAAGGAAAATCTCCATGTTCCAAAACACCTCTATCTACTTTTTCGCCTTTAACGTCTTTGGCCTGTCTATCAAAACCATTATACTGCTGTTGCAATAAATCTCCTTTGCCCTGCTTTATTTGCCACCAAAATTTTGCGGTTATGGCGCCAAAAACCAAAACTCCAACGAGCACGAGTCCGCCTAGCCCTAGCAATGCTATTCCCCATACGGTTTGATACCAACGCATACATTATTTTAGTATTTGACGCTTACAATTTATAATTTTGCATATTCATTATACTATATCTACCAACTGATTGACAAAATTGCTTGCCTATGTTATACTATCTTTACCCTTAAATACTTCTTAATTTATGACTACTGTTTTCAACATCGTTCAATTTGCGCTGGCTGGCTTGCTAGTAGCCGTCATTCTATTACAACAAAAAGGCACCGGCCTAAGCGGTGTTTTTGGCGGTTCCAGCAACATCTATAGCACCAAGCGCGGCGTAGACAAAATTCTACACCTAGCTACCATTGCCATATCGCTTGTTTTCTTTAGCATTTCTCTTATCAGACTCGTGGCCTAATTACATCATAAACTGTCATGCTGAACTTGTTTTCAGCATCTCCTTAAATATATAGATCCCAAAAACTTGTTCGGGATGACAAAGCAGTATAACAACTTCTAACATGAAACTATCCAAACTGTTTTTTTGGATGAAGAAAAAGCAAGGTTCGTTGGATGTATCCATGCCATCGCGCAACCTTGACCAAAAACTTATTAAAAAATTCCAATCTAAATTAATTCCCAATTGGTCACAATTCAGATATTTGGGGAATTTTTTGAATAAAACTGAAAAACGGATTCTTGGTGCGGCTCTGACTGTATTTTTTGCCGCCATGCTTACCGCTGGTCTTGTCTGGTTTTACAAAAATCATACCCTAGTACCAGCCAGCGGCGGAGAATATAGCGAAGCGCTGATTGGCCAGCCCAAATATATCAATCCCATCTTTTCCTCTACCAATGATGTAGATGCCGACCTGGTTGCTCTTATATATTCCGGCTTATTCAAATACAACAGCGAGCAGCAATTGGTCCCGGAACTTGCCGCTGACTATACAATTAGTACGGATGGAAAAGTATACGACATAAACTTGCGTCAAAATATTAAATGGTCCGATGGCGAACCGTTTACTGCTGATGACGTGGTGTTTACCTTTCAAACCATTCAAGATCCGGAAATCGGCAGTCCGCTTCTGGCAGCATTCCAGGGCACTCAAATAGAACAAATCGGAGATTATTCAGTTCGCTTTACCCTAAAAGAACCATTTGCCCCATTTTTGAACAGCTTAACACTGGGAATTTTGCCACAGCATGTTTGGGGAAACCTCCCTCCTTCGGCTATTCGGGTATCAAAAAGCAATTTACAACCAATCGGTACCGGCCCTTGGAAATTTAGCAAGCTAACCAATTCGGCCGGCAACATTCAAAGCTATACCTTGGAACGAAACGAATTATATTACAACAAATTTCCCTATTTACAAACCCTAACCTTCAAATTTTATATTGACTTTACCGATACCGCCAGTTTTCTTAAAAACCAAAATGTGATGGCTGTCAGTTTTCTGCCCAATGATTTGACTGAAAAAATTGTCGGTAAAAATTTTGACTCATACCAATTTGAACTGCCTCAATATACCGCCTTATTCTTTAACCCTGACACAGCGCCAGCCTTAAAGGACAATGATTTTCGTTTGGCTTTACAAACTGCCTTGGACAAAAATAAAATTGTAGCTGACGCCTTGGCCGGCAAGGGCGAAATTATCAATTCTCCTATCCTCAAAGGGGCGCCCGGTTATGGCACGGTTACAAATACTCCCGCATTTGATCTTGAAAAAGCCAACCAGTTATTAAATAAGAGTTGGACAAAAATTCAACCTGAAGATTTTTTCAAAACTCAATACGAAAGCAGCCTTAAAGCCAAACAAAATGAAATAGACGCAATTAAAGAAAATACCAGCACGCCTCCGGAAGAAATAGAAGCGAAAATTAAAAAAATAGAGGACGATATCAGCGAATCTATTCGCCAGGATATGAGCCCGGATCAAAGCTTTTATAGAAAAAATAAAAGTAACGAAATTTTATCTGTTGCCATTACTACCGTAGATAGTCCTGAATACCAATTAGCTGCCGAAGCTATCGCTAAAATGTGGCGAACAATTGGAGTTAAGACAACAATTCTGACGGTTAACGGCTACCAAATCGTTCAGGACATCTTGCGTGATAGAAATTACGAAGTGTTGCTGTACGGAGAAATTGTCGGCGCCGACCCTGATCCGTACCCATTCTGGCATTCTTCACAGATTGCGTACCCGGGGCTCAATCTATCGCTATACGTAAATCGTACAGTTGATAAATTGCTGGAAGATGCTCGAGCTACCACCACCCCAGCCGTGCGCGCGCAGCTGTATGAAAAATTCCAAGAAATTTTAATTAAAGAAATACCGGCAATATTTCTGTATACCCCCACGTATAACTTTGTCGCGGACAAAAAAATAAAAGGCATTACATTTAAACAAATATTTTCACCGTCGGACAGATTCAGTGATCTGGGTAATTGGTACATAAAAACCAAACGCCAGTGGAATGGCTTTTAAATCAGCGGCGAAAACGCGCTTGCGTTTCCCAAAGGACGAGTGGCGGAACTGGTATACGCGTACGTCTCAGAAGCGTATGGAGCAATCCTTGAGAGTTCAAATCTCTCCTCGTCCACATTAAATAAAAATTTTAACTCCCCCGATTTCAACCTTGGTTAAATCGAGGATATTATTAAATAATTAAGTTATGATGAGATATTCCTCAAGTCCGCAAAATCAGATGCGGCCTCAGCACGCTGGCGCAAATCGTCTCGGTGGCGCGCACGCGGCTGGACAAAATAGGCAAAAACGGTCGTTTCAAACGGGCCGAACACCTATAATAAAAAGGCCGGCCGAAGCCCCATCTTTTGCCAGATTTAGAACCCAAGACACAAAATTGCGCGTGGCTGTAATCGGAGGTCTGGAAGAAGTTGGCCGCAACTGTACCCTGTTTGAATATGGCGAGGACATAATCCTTGTGGATATGGGTCTGCAATTTCCGGAAGAAGACATGCCTGGCATTGATTATATTATTCCCAACATGGGTTACCTCAAAGGTAAAGAAAAACATATCCGTGGCGTTATCATCACTCATGGTCATTATGACCATATCGGCGGCATTCCCCACCTTATTCCAAAGATTGGTTATCCGCCTATTTACGCCCTACCGATGACCAACAGTATTATCAAAAAACGCCAAGAAGACTTTAGAGATGCCGGTCAATTTTCCATCAACAACGTAAAACTTACGGACAAGCTGCAGCTTGGCTCATTTGAAGTGGAATTTTTCCATGTTAACCACAATATTCCGGATTCTATGGGTATAGTGGTGCGTACTCCCGAAGGCACGATTATTCATACTGGCGATTGGAAATTTGATTACCAGCCGGTTGGCGAACCTCCAGCTGACTTACAGCGCATCGCCAAAATTGGCGACCAGGGTGTGCTTGCGCTTATGAGCGATTCTACCAATGCCATGATGCCTGGACACCAAACTTCGGAAACAGAAATTGGTGTTAATTTGGAAAATCTTATCCAAAAAGCGCCGGGCCGCATCATTATCGGCGCCTTTTCTTCTTTGCTTTCTCGTATCAAAATGCTTATTGAAATGTCCGAAAAACACGGCAAGGTTGTGGCGCTTGGCGGTTTTAGCATGAAAAGCAACGTAGAAATTGCCAAAGAACTTGGCTATATGAAATTTAACCCAAAGATTTTAATTGACATGCAACAGGTGGACAAATACCCGCCAAATAAAGTGGTAATTATTTGTACCGGCGCCCAAGGAGAAAAAAATGCGACTCTTATGCGTATCGCTACCGGTGAACATAGGGATATCAAATTAGTTCCTGGCGATACCGTCGTATTCTCTTCTTCGGTTATCCCGGGCAACGAACGCACGGTGCAGCGCTTGAAGGACACCTTATTTAGAAAAGGCGCGGAAGTTATCCATCACGAAATGATGGACGTACACGCCGGCGGACATGCCAAAGCCGATGAAGTAAAACTTATGTTGACGCTGCTTAAACCAAAATACTTTATTCCGCAGCACGGCAATCATTTCATGTTGCGCTTAAACGGCAAAGTAGCGGCTTCCATGGGCATACCAAAAGAAAATATCTTTATTGCCGACAACGGACAAGTCATGGAATTTAAAAATGGCATGGGCGTCTTAACCAAAGAAAAACTGCCTTCGGATCATGTATTTGTGGATGGTCTTGGTGTCAGCGATGAAACCAATATCGTCTTGCGCGATAGACAAGTGCTTGCCGAAGATGGCATGGTGGTAATCATTGCCACCGTAGACAGCAAAACCGGCAAACTGATCCAAAATCCGGATATTATCTCCCGCGGCTTTGTATTCCTCAAAGAACATAAGGAACTTATTGAAGATTTGCGCCATCGCGTGAAAAAGATGGTAACCGATTCCGATCCGCTTTCCTGGGCAGATACCAATGGTATAAAAAATAAATTGCGCGATTACGTGGG
>CAZUFD010000018.1:0-9944 GCA_964619625.1 uncultured Gammaproteobacteria bacterium
GTTTTTTTAGTTATTGAAAAAACGATAAAATAGAGATATAATAGTAACCTATGTAAGATGGATATTTGCGGTAATTTTATGATTAAAAAAGAGAATGATAAATCATTACGAGTTGCTTCAGTGTTAATATTATTAGGAGCGTTTGCGATCGTCGTACGATTGTTTGTTCTGCAATTTGTTGAACATACATATTACTTAGCTCTGGCTGCAAGTAACTATGAAATTTACGAGCAACTCTATCCGCATCGCGGCAGTATTTTTTTTGAAGACACCCGCGGTAATCATAAAGAATATGCGGCCGCCGTAAATCGTCAGTATTATTCCGTTTACGCGGTGCCGCGCGACGTGCCGGCTGACACCCTCGCTTCCACAACCAATTTTTTGGCCGGTATCCTTAATTTTTCTGACGAAGAAAAAAATAGTTTGGCAATGAAGCTGGCAAAGAAGAATGATCCGTATGAGCCAATTGCTAAAAAAATTCATGAAGACCTCAAGGATATAATCCAATCGGCCGGTTTGCCGGGAATATACACGACCGGACAGGAGTTTAGATATTATCCGGAGGGCAACTTGGCCGCCAATGTCTTGGGGTTTACGGCCCAGGATGATAATGGTCAATTATTGGGACGCTATGGCATAGAGGGTTTTTGGGACAGTACCCTCACCGGTAAAAGCGGTTTTTTGGCAGGTGAAAAAGGGGCGCTGGGCAGTATTATATCTGTTGCCAATCGCACCTTAAAACCAGCCGAAGATGGCGCTGATTTACTCCTGACAATAGATAGAAATTTGCAATATAAAGCTTGCCAGCGTCTGCAGACTGGATTTATCCAGCATGAGGCTAGGAGCGCGGCTTTAGTGCTTATGAATCCAAAAACCGGCGCTGTACTTGCGATGTGCAGTTTGCCGGATTTTGATCCGAATAATTATTCCAATGTCGGCGATGTAAGCACCTATAATAATACGACTGTGTTTACTCCCTATGAACCCGGTTCGGTGTTTAAGCCGCTCATTATGTCGGTAGCGCTGGATTTGGATTTGGTAAGTCCGTTTACTACCTACGTTGATACGGGTGAGCGAGTTATAAATGGATACCATATCCGCAATGCCCTGGAGAAGGTCTATGGTCTTTCCACGATGACAAAAGTTTTGGAAAGTTCCATAAATACAGGTATGATCTGGGTGGCGGAAAAAATTGGCCGCGAGCGTTTTAAGGAATACGTGGCCGCATTTGGTTTTGGCCAGAAAACCGGTATTGGTTTAGATACCGAAAGTTCAGGTAATGTTGCCAGCCTCGATCAGAGGGCTGAGGTAAACATGGCCGCCGCGTCCTTTGGGCAGGGGCTGACAGCTACTCCGATTCAACTCGCAACCGCATATTCGGCACTCGCAAACGAAGGCAAAATGCCCAAGCCATATATTGTAGAAGAAATACGGCATCCGAGCGGTCAGGTTGAAAAAATCGAACCGCAGACCGAGGTTGTAATTTCTGCCAGTACTGCTAAACTAATTACGGCCATGCTTATATCGGTAGTGGAAAAAACATATGCGGCTTCGGCAGGCATGAAAAATTATTTTGTGGCTGCTAAAACCGGTACGGCTCAAATTCCGGAAAAGGGCGGCTATAAAAAAGATGAAACCAACCATACCTTTGTCGGGTATTTTCCAGCCAAGAATCCGCAGTTTGTATTGCTGGTAAAATACGAAGCGCCAAAACAAAATTGGGCCGAATCCACGGCCGCGCCCGTATTTAAAGATATAGCTAAATTTACCCTAGATTACTACGGTGTCATGGGAGATAAAAATTAATTAAGCGTCGCGTTTCAGATGACGCGAGGTCGGGCTTCAAAGGACACTGCCCGACATGATTCTGTTAAATCAATTTCGATAAATCAATATGCTTAAATCATGGCTGCAATATCTGCTCGCAAAACTATCCAAGCAAATTCTTAAAAAATATAAACCGGATATTGTTGGTGTTACCGGTTCAGTGGGAAAAACCTCGGGCAAAGAAGCGATTGCCGCGGTGCTGCAAACAAAATTTTCCGTCCGCCGCACGACTAAAAATTATAATAATGAGATTGGCCTGCCGCTCACGATTATCGGCGTGGAAAAAACTCCGGGCAAATCAGTCTTGGGCTGGCTTGGCGTAATAATTAAAGCAAAAAAACTAATCATTAAACGCGACTTGTCATATCCGGAAGTTTTGGTTTTGGAAATGGGTGCCGACAAACCGGGTGATATTGAATATTTAACCGAACTTGCCCCATGCAAAGTAGGAGTCCTTACTTTTATCTCTCATGCCCATACTGAATTTTTTAAAACCATTAAAAAAATTGCCCAGGAAAAGCGGGTTATTATTTCTCATTTAAAACAAGATGGATTTGCGGTGCTTAATTTTGACAATGATCTGGTGATGCAAAACAGCAATACTACCAAAGCCGAAGTGATTACCTATGGTTTTAAGGAAGGCGCCGATCTGCAAGCGACCGACGTACATATCATAAAAAATGAAACGAGCGGCTGGCCAACCGGATTAAACTTTAAAGTTTTATATAAAGGCAGCGTCGTGCCGGTATTTTTACCCGGCGTTATTTCTAAATCGGCTATTTCAGCCGCCCTATCGGGTTTGGCGGTGGGCACGGTATTTGGCGTAAATTTGGTAGAAGGGGCGCAGGCGCTTAGCAATTTGGAAGGTATACCTGGTCGTATGCGGCTTATTGAAGGGATTAAACATACGTTAATTATAGATGATTCGTACAATTCCAGTCCTGAAGCAGCCAGGGCGGCGCTGGAAACCATAGGCCAGCTTGAACTTAAGGATGGAGCCAGACGGTATGTGGCTTTGGGCGATATGTTAGAGCTTGGCACAGAAACCGAAAATACGCATCGCGAATTAGGCTTTAAGGCAGCGGAATGGGGAGTAGACTTTTTGGTAACCGTTGGCGAAGCGGCTAAATATATTGCTGCCGCCGCGCAAGAAGCCGGATTAGACCAGGATAAAATAGCTTCATTTGCGAGCAGTGCAGAAGCTGGCAAATTTTTGCAGGAAAAAATAAAAGAAGGCGATGTGGTGCTCGTAAAGGGATCGCAAGGGGTGCGAATGGAAAAAATAGTTAAAGAAATAATGGCTGAACCGTTGCAAGCGCCCGCTTTGCTTTGCCGCCAGGGTAAGGAGTGGAAATAGTAAAGGTATGCCGGAACTTCCAGAGGTAGAAACAATTAGACGCGATCTGCTGCCCGTACTTATTGGTAAAAAAATAACCGGTGTCAGCGTGCTGCACAAAGCGCCCGTTAAAGACGGAGTAAAAAAATTTCAAGCGGCGCTGCGATATAAAACCATACAAGGTATTGAGCGAATCGGAAAACTTTTGATGTTTGATTTGTCAGACGGCAATTTTTTGTTGATACATTTAAAAATGACCGGTCAGCTTGTTTACGAGCACGACAAAAAGTTTGTGGCCGGCGGTCATAGCTTCTCATCATTTGACGTTGTAGCCTTGCCCGATAGGTATACCTGGGTGATAGTGCGCTTTAACGATGGATCAAGTTTATACTTTAATGACATGCGTAAGTTCGGATATTTAAAAATTGTTGATATAAAACAAAAAGAAAAAATTATGGCCGGCTATGGCGCGGAGCCGCTAACCAAATATTTTACATTAAAAAACTTTTTCAATATTTTGGAAAAAAGAAGCGCGCCGATAAAATCAATTTTACTTAACCAGTCGCTAATCGCCGGTATTGGCAATATCTATGCCGATGAAATTTGTTTTGAAGCCGGTATTTTTCCCGGTACCAAGGCGAATCGTTTAAGCATTGCAGAAAAAAATAAACTGTTTAAGGCTACTAATAAAATTTTAAAAAAAGCCATAAAGTACAAAGGCACGACATTTAAAACATATATTGGCGCTCATGGAAGAAAAGGCAATTTTTCGGATTTTTTACGCGTGTATCAAAAAGATGGAGAGCCGTGCGCGCGCTGTCGTAAAGCTATAATTATAGTCAAGAAAATTGGCGGCCGCAGTTCGCGCTATTGTCCGGTTTGTCAAAAGTGATACAATACGATCAATTTTTAGCAGGGAGGCGCGCATGATCAGCCAAGAAACAGCGGAGAAGTTGGACAAGGCAGTTACGTTTGTCTGGATCACAGGGTTTGTCATAGGCTACTTTGCCTGGTCCATGTACAGACCGCGGTTGTGGACGAGGAGGTAGCTACTCTACGATACGTGCGCAACTAGAGCGCTCCGACCTATAATCGGAGCGCGCGTCATTTATTATTGTAATTTCTTTGCTTTTAACAAAATCTTGTGATATTATAAAATTAATTTTGGGCTATGTTTAATGATCAGTTAAAAAAAATTTCTTTTTCTGTTTCGCCAAGTAATCAGGCTGATTTTCTATATACAAAAAATCAAATGGGGGAGCATGCGGCCGAAGGGCAGTTAGCGGTGGATGTAGCGCAGACTGATGATGAGCTCATAATAGTCGCGGCTATGGCCGGTACCAAACCCGAACATATTCAGTTGCATTTACACAATGATCTGCTCACAATCCGCGGTGAGCGTTTTTCTCCGGTCGGATTATCCGGAGAACATTTTTATGAGGAGTGCTATTGGGGCAAATTTTCTCGCAGCATTATTCTGCCTATAGATGTAAAGGCCGAGCTGGCTCAAGCGCAATATAATAACGGCGTCTTAGTTATACGACTGCCTAAAGCAAATCGCAATACAAATATTCCTATTATGGTGGTAGAAGACTAAGCCACGCATATGCCTAAGGATTTTCAAGAACAAGTAAAGCAGATTATTCCAATTCAGGAAAAGAAACGATGGCCTCAAAAATTAATGATCGGGGCCGGTATTTTTTTATTTGTAATCGCAGTTCTCTTTAGCGGAAGTTGGGCATATGCCAGACTCTATAAAGGTAGGATTTATCCGGGGGTATATCTTGGCAGCCATCATTTTGGCGGCCTTACCAGGCAAGAAGCCAAAGATTTTATTGAAAATTTCAACAACCGAATGGTTAAGGAAAATCTGGATTTTAATTTTTCCAAAGATAATGGCGTCCAAAATTTTAAATTAAGCGTAGTTTCAGTTGATGACAGTTCGGTGGAGATGGTGCGGGTAGATAGCGACAGTTCAGCGGACAAGCTAATGGCTGCGGGCAGGTCAAATAATTTTTTTACAAATGTACTGCGCCCGGTAAGCCTTCTTTTTTCAAAGTTTCAGGGGAAGGCGGATGTGACCGTTGAAGATCGCTTTATTTCTAGCTTGGAGGATTATTTGACGCCGTTTAGCGACATGCCGCGCAATGCTAATGTTAAAATTACAGATCTTTCCACACTGGCTTACTCCATTGAAAAAGAAAAAAGCGGATATGTTTTTGATTATGAGCAGTTGCGTTCCCGGCTGCAAGATCAGATTTCTATGTTGTCGCTCGCGCCGTTTACTATCAATAAAAAACAATTTAACCCGGACGTGTTTGAGCCGGATTTAGCGCCCCTTATACCAAAACTTGCAGAAATATTTAATTACGGCGATCTGGGGCTAAATTATACGAATCCGCAAACGGGTGCCAAGCGCGATTGGAGTATTGGTCCGACTATATATTCCCAGTGGTTGGAAGTGCGCCGAGAAAATGGAGAGCCGGTATTTGCGTTACATAGAGAAAAAGTAAAAAGCTATTTGGAAACTTTGCGCCCTGATATAGATGTTCCGGCCAAGGATGCAAAATTTGTTATGGAGAATGATAAAGTAAAAGAATTTCAAGCCCACCAATCGGGCATCAGTTTGAATGAAGAAAAGACATATCATGATCTGGATGCAATATTTAGAGAAAGAAATTATAGGCCGGCGGAACTAGCAAAGACAATTACAGTTTCGGCAGATATTGTGGAGCCGAATATTTTAATATCAAACCTCAATGATTTAGGTATTATGGAGATAGTGGGAGTGGGATCGTCAACATTTAGAGATAGCCATACCAATCGTATAAAAAATATTGCTAATGCGGTGAAACGATTGAACGGCACTTTAATTAAGCCGGACGAAGAGTTTTCGGCCAATAAATATGCCGGTCCATACACGACTGCCAATGGTTTTCTGCCGGAGCAGGTGATAAAAGGAAATAAAATAACGCCCGAAGTTGGCGGTGGCATGTGTCAAATTGGTACGACGCTATTTAGAGGGGCCATGAATTCAGGTATGCCAATTACCGAACGCCGCAATCATTCGCTGGTTGTAGGCTATTATGCCGACCCGGTAAATGGAAACCCGGGAACTGATGCGACGCTATATGAGCCAAGTGTTGATTTTAAATTCAAAAATGACACAGGTAATTATTTGCTTTTACAAACTTCCATAGATTATAAAAAACAACAATTGGTTTTTACGTTTTGGGGTAAAGGCGATGGGCGAAGAGGTTCTTATACTCATCCCAAGGTAAGCAAATGGATTCCAGCGGGCGAACCACAGGAGGTGGTAGTTACCACCTTAAAACCAGGTGAACGCAAATGTCAAAATGCGTTCCGCGGCGCGGTGGCATCTTTTATCTATACCGTAATTAACCCAGCCGGCGAGAAAATCGAACGGGTGTTTGATAGTTATTATAGACCGTTATCGCAGATTTGTATGGTTGGGGCGGAAATTACGAGCACCACCCCGGCCGTAGACGCGCCGCTAGAAGTCAGTGATAGTATTTAAAATTTTTTCTAAAAAAATCCACCCCCGACGAGATGTCGGGGGTGGTTAATTTTTGTTGAGGGAAGTTACTCCCCCTTAAACCGCACCCAAGAAGATGTGTTAAAGAAGAAAATGAGCCGAAGCCTATTATTCCCTCTAACACACCTCCATGCTTGTCGTGGATACGGGATGATACATGTTAGCGTAACGTTTAGATCTCTACCATGCACTACCCGCTTCCACTCTTTGCCAGTAGTAATTTTACTACCAGGAGGGGTTGCTTGCCCCGTGTTCCCGACTTAGTCGGGATACTCTGGGGTTATCCGATACCTACTAACTTGGGGTATCTATATTAGATAACGGTGAATTATATCAGAATATTACAGTTTTGTCAAGGGGGGTGGGGTGGATAAAGTTATATTTTCGCTAACTTTAGCCAAAATATAACTAAAAAGACCCTCATCTAGGGCCTTTTAGCTGTTAAAACAGAGTTATGTACAGGAAATTACTGTTTTTCAATCACTTTATCAATAATGCCGTATTTCAACGCTTCTTCGGCACTCATAAAATTATCTCTATCCGTATCTTTTTCAATCGTAGCCAAGTCTTTGCCGGTATGTTGTGACATAAGCTGGTTTAGTCTCTCTTTGATTTTTAAGATTCGTTCGGCGCGGATTTTGATATCACTCGCCTGGCCTTCCATACCGCCCATAACCTGGTGAATCATGATTTCGGAATTAGGCAGGGCAAATCGTTTACCCTTGGCGCCAGCGCCCAAAAGGAACGCGCCCATGCTTGCAGCCATGCCGATACAAATAGTGCTTACATCTGGTTTGATATATTGCATGGTGTCAAAGATAGCCATGCCAGCGGTTACCGATCCACCCGGAGAATTGATGTATAGTTTGATATCTTTTTCCGGATTTTGATTTTCCAAAAACAACAGTTGGGCAATAATTACATTGGCCACGTTATCATCTACTTGGGTGCCTAGAAATATAATACGATCCTGCAGCAAGCGGGAATAAATATCGTATGCTCGTTCGCCAAAGTTGGTTTTTTCAATTACGGTTGGAATAAGGTATTGGGATTTAATTTCGTTGTTCATAATGTAAAAGTTAATTTAGATTTAATTCTACCTTGTTTTTAGCGTAGCGTCAAAATTCGGTTAATCGTACTCTCTATAGTGCCATCCACCGTAAATCCGGCTGCCTTTTTATGTCCGCCGCCGCCCAGTTTTTTGGCGAGCGCGGCCACGTCCACAGTATCATGAGTCGTGCGGAAGCTGCCTTTGATTTTTCCATCCTCTGTTTCTTTCATAAATAACGAAATGGTCGCGTCATTTAGTTTGTTTAAGAAATTGGATATGCCTTCCACATCCGTATCGCCGGCTCCGTGCTGAATCAAATCTTTCTTGGTTAAGTATGTATAAGCAATATCGGTTTCGGGCTTTTTAGTTAATCTGCTTAGGACCAGTCCCCATAATTTAAGCAGGTGTATAGATTTATTTTGCAGCAGTGATTTGTTTATAATATTCCAATTGCCGCCCAGGCGTAATAGCTCTCCGGCCGCGGTCAGAGCGGTATACGATGTAGCGGAATTAGTAAAATTATCTGTATCAGTGATAAGTCCGGTTAACAGAGACGTGGCCATCGGGGGAGTGATACGGATGTTATTTACTTTGAAAAAACTATAGACCACTTCAGTTGTGGAAGCCCATTTATCCATAACGATATTGTAATGTCCGTATTTTTCATTGGTAGCATGATGGTCAATATTGATGATCGTGGCATTATGGTCTTGGAGCAGTTCGGCCACGCCCGCATAACGCAAATCACCGCAGTCTAACACGGTAATTGTATCTGCGTCTTTAAATACCTCCGGATCATTACTAACAATATCTATATTATGAAGAAAATTGAATTTATCCGGCACGGGTGAGAGGCAGAAAATTTTGACTTTTTTCCCTAAGGATTGGAGGTACTGGGCGAAAGCCGTAGATGCGCCCAAGGTATCGCCATCCGGACTAGGGTGGGAAACTAAAGCAAGGGTGATGGCACCCTGAATATGCTTATGAATTTGTTTAGCGGTGGTTTGCATAATTTAATTGAACTAGCGATTATATATGTATTATCTGTTTTTGTCAATCCCGGTACCATCACAGATTTCGCTTGAGGTATGGGGGGAGGATATGGTATATTATAGCCCGTAAAGCTTGGTCAGTCCTTAAAGTTCAGTGGTCCGTTATGTACTTAAAGCGCCTAGAAATAAAAGGTTTTAAATCCTTTGCCGAGAAAACGGTATTGGATTTTTTTCCGTACAAAAATAACCGCTATAGCATTACGGCTATTGTGGGGCCCAATGGTTCGGGCAAGTCCAATGTCGCCGACGCGATCCGCTGGGTAATGGGTGAGCAGAGCATGAAGAACTTGCGAGGTAAAAAGAATGAGGATATTATTTTTAGCGGTTCGGCAGTGAAAGGCCAGCTTGGCGCAGCCGAAGTTACGATGGTTCTGGATAATACAATCAGCGGCTCTGGCCCGGAACAAAATAGAATCATGCCCGATTATTCGGAAATTACGATTTCTCGCCGTTTGTACCGATCCGGAGAAAGTGAATATTTAATAAATAATAATCCGGTGCGGCTTCTGGATATATATTTGTTTTTGGCGCAAGCGCAATTTGCCCAGCATTCATATAGTGTCGTGGGGCAGGGTATGATTGATAAACTGCTCACCGTTAGTCCGGCGGAGCGAAAGGATTTTTTGGATGAAGCGTCGGGTATAAAAGAATTTCAAATCAAGCAGCATCAGGCCAGTTTAAAATTATCTCGCACCAGAGAAAATTTAACTCAAGCCGACAGGTTGGCGCAAGAAGTGGAGCCGCGACTGAAAATTTTAGCCCGCCAAGTTAAAAAATTAGAGCAGCGCCAGGAAGTAGAATTAAAATTGCGTGAAAATCAGGAGAAATATTACGCCTCTATTTATTTAGTCAATAAATCCGAATTGGACAGACTAAATTCAATTCTGGTTGGCGTGGAAGCCGATTATCGGGCCGCGTTTAAAGAACTTGAAGAAGCGCAAAAAGAAATGGCGGCTTTGGCTCGTGGCGCGGCCGAAGATGAAGAAAAAACCAAAGATAATGCCGGCCAAGAACTTGGCGAACAAAGAAAGCTGTTAGACCAAATTGCTAAAGACAAAACAAGCGCGCAGTTAAAAATATTTAATTTGGAAAAACAAATTTTCCAAGATCAGTCCGAACAAA
>CAZUFD010000019.1:0-9356 GCA_964619625.1 uncultured Gammaproteobacteria bacterium
GCCATCCTTGATAACGAAAATATAATTCCAGGAGTTTAATTTAAATTATTTTACTCGTATGGATTTAAATAAAGCAATGATCATCGGACGTTTAACCCGAGACCCAGAACTCCGCAATACTCCTAACGGTAAATCCGTGACCACTATCAGTTTGGCTACCAACCGCATTTGGATAGATGCAAACGGTCAAAAACAAAAACAATCCGAATTTCACAACGTGGTAATGTGGGGTAAGTTAGCGGAAATTTCTAGCCAATATTTGCGAAAAGGCAGTCAAATTTACGTGGAAGGCAGGTTGCAAACCCGCGAATGGACAGGTCAAGACGGAGTAAAGCGTTACCGTACCGAAATTGTTGGCGACAACATGATTATGCTTGGTTCCAAGCCAGCTGGAGCGGTCGGCGCCCCAACAGGCAATGATCCGTCTTACGCGCCCGTGTCCGAAGCGCCGCAAGAAGTAATTGAAGAAGAAGTAAAAGTAGAAGATATTCCGTTTTAATATTAAATTATGTCAATTCAAAACTCTAATTCCAAAGAACAAGCTCAAAAAGACAAAGCCTGTTATTACTGCGTAAACAATAAATTGGTTGTTGATTATAAAGATTTCAACACCCTAAGACGCTTTGTTTCTTCTTACATGAAGATTGCCCCTCGCCGCCGCAGCGGACTATGCGCCAAACATCAACGTCAGGTAGCGAGCGCCGTAAAGAGAGCGAGACAAGCATCACTGATGCCATATACAGCCTAAGAAAAAATAAGAGCCTCCGCAAGGAGGTTTCTTAAATTCAGCGCTTTATGAGTAATTGGTCAGATCTAAAAAATAATGCTCGGCTAAAAGATATATATAATACCCGGATTGAAATTATAAAATTAATCCGCGAGTTTTTTTGGTCGCAAAATTTTGTGGAAACAGATACGCCGATTGCTGTAAAATTAGCTAGCCAAGAGCCTTATCTTAACCCTATATCAATAAATATTCACGACCCGCACGGCCAGCAAACCGGTCTTTATCTGCGCACTTCGCCGGAGTATTCATTAAAAAAATTGCTAGCCGCGGGATATGAAAAAATTTTTGAGATTGGTAAATGTTTCCGTGATTTTGAAAGTTTTGGCGGTAATCATAATACTGAATTTACCATGCTGGAATGGTACCGGTCGCCCGGAACATATCAGGAAATTATGGATGATACTGAAAACCTGTTTAAATATATTGAAAATAAGTTAGAAATAAATAAAGTAAGAAATAGACAGATGGAAATTCCCATTGATGGCAAGTGGGACAGAATGAGCGTGAAAGAAATTTGGCAAAAATATTTACAAGTAAACCTTGACGATTATTTAGAAACTGAGAAGCTGAGAAATTTAGCGGTTGAACGAGGGTTCTCTACGGACGGGGACGATGCTTACGAAGATATATTTTACAAAATATTTTTGAATGAAATTGAACCTCATTTGGGAATAGAAAAACCGATTTTTATATATGATTATCCGGCGCAGATGTGTTCGCTTTCCAAATTATGTGAACGCGACTCGCGATACGCGGAAAGATTTGAGTTATATGTTGGTGGGTTAGAACTAGCCAATGCCTTTGGGGAATTAACGGATGCAACCGAACAGGAAAGAAAATTAGAAGAAGATAAGGAGAAAAGAAAGCAGCTAGGCAAGCCAGTTTGGCCGGTTGATAAGGATTTTATTGCCGCCCTAAAAAGCGGCATGGCTCCGGCTGGGGGTATTGCCTTGGGCGTGGATCGTATGGTAGTATTGTTTACCGGAGCGAAAGATATAAATGAAGTTATCTTTCAATCGGTAAAAGATCAGCTCAGTTGATATGAATTTATTAATTACTTTTAAAAATAAGTTAGCGAAACAGCCGTTGGTAATAAGAGTTATATTTGACTTGCTGCTAGTGTTATCTTTTCTTATTGTTTTGTTGTTAAGTTATGTTGGTTACTTAATGCTAACCACTCCAAGCTGGTAAATATTTTTACATAATTCTTAATTCGTCTTATATGGCCTCAACATCAGATGTGCGAAAAGGCGTAGTCATCCGCCAACCAAATGATTTATTCGTAGTCGTGGAATTCCAGCATGTAAACCCGGGCAAAGGCGCGGCTTTTGTGCGCGCGCGTATGAAAAGCCTTAGCAGCGGCAAAGTGCTGGAAGTAACCTATAAAACCAGTGAAAGCGTGGATATTGTGCAGGTAGATTTTAGAACCATGCAGTTTTTGTATAAAAGCGGCGACAATTTAGCGTTCATGAATATGGAAACGTATGAGCAGATAGAAATGAATGGTGATTTAGTCGGTGATGATGCCAAATATTTGAAGGAAGGTTTGGATGTGGTTGTTGGTTTATATGAAGGTCGTCCGGTAAGCATTGAATTGCCAAAGAAAATAAAATATAAAGTTGTGGAAGCGCCGCCAGCCGTGCGCGGAGACAGCGCCACCGGCAATGTTACCAAAGAAATTACTTTGGATAACGGATTAAAAGTACAGGCGCCGATATTTATAAAAGAAGGTGAAGAGGTTTTGATAAATACTGAAACCGGAGATTATTCCGCCAGAGCAAATTCCTAGAAAATTATAAAACAAAAAAGCCCCATAACTAGGAGCTTTTTTGTTTTTATATTTATTAGTATTCGTAATGAAAGTTCAGGCTTATTCAACCACCAGAGTTCCGGTCATGGCCTTATGGCCCGTGCCGCACATTACGCTGCAGCTAAAGGTAAAGGTGCCAACTTTATCGGCAACAAATTCCACCGTTTTAGTCACGCCCGGTTCCAAAGTTTCATTAATACTAAAGGCAGGTAAGTTGAGGCCATGGCTTACATCGGTACTGGTAACTTTGAGTACAACCTTGTCTCCTTTTTTAACTTTTATAGTGGCGGGAGAAAAAGACCATTGTTTGGCAGTGATAATAAATTCCTTGCGCGCGCCTTGAGAAGGTGGGAGGGAAGTGGAAGTTGCAGACTTGCTTGGTTCGGGTTGCTTTATCAGTTCGCTTTGGTTTAAAATCGCAAATTCTTGCATGATAACCTGCTGATCCTTAATTACCGGTCCGTCGCTTCCCGGTGATTCAAATGTGCCTTTAGGGTCGCGGTCATAGTGGAGCATGGCTACCAGTGAGGGCGTTACTTTATTTCTGTCTACTGTAATTTTTATCTTTGAATCCTTGCCAGCGGCCAAAAATGTATAACCAATTATTTCCCCCATCTGTCCGTTTTCTTTGGCATGGATGGCAATCCAGCCGTCCTCCGGGAGCGAAGCCTCGCTAACAAGAATTTCGTTATTTTCTTCCAGAGTTTGCGGTGAAACAGATATGGCCGGCTCTACTAGCTGCTTGTCTTTATTTGATAGTAAAGAACCTTTGGAACAGCCGGCGCCTAAAAGAACAACAGCCCCAATAACCATCGCCAGACCACTGATTCTTTTATACATATGGTATATAGTTAAAAATTAAGAAATTTCACGTACCATAAGTTACTATACAACCTGTTGACTTTTTTGTAAATTCTTGTAGAATATTATCTACGTAACTCGTTTACAACTGAGGCGTTGCAGGTATCATATACTAAGGTATATGATACTGCTCGTCGGTAATAAAAAACAAAATGAATTTTGTTTTTTGCTACACTCCCTCAAGGTACATATACTAAGGTATATGATACCTTTACTCGGAAATATCCAGATAAAATATTTATATCTTGCAAGCAATCTATAAATATTTTCCTGTCTATTTCGCTCGTTGCAGGTATCATATAACGGCTATTATCCCAGTTTTCCAAACTGGTGACGCGGGTTCGACTCCCGCTACCTGCTCAGATAAAAATAAGGCTCAACCAAGCCTTATTTTTTGTACTCATAAGAATAAAGTCGAACTAATAGACAAGCCAACCAATTTATTTTATGATATATGAAAGAATTATTTATTTTAAAATTCTATGCCAAATAAACCCAGATTTCCTCGACCGGAAGAAGGTGGTGCAAGCATTTTTACATCAAGGATAGACTTGGATGAAGAGGAGGATGGAGAGGTAGTTGAAAGCGAGTATGCACGGTCGATGCGTGAAAAAAGTGAAAGAGAAGCCCGTAGACTTTTAGGCCTTAATGTTGAATGGCAACCATTAACTATCGCTGAGCAAGGCACATAATTAGGAAGTACAGAACGGGTAGCTTGTTACAGAAATATTGATACAACAACGAATCCTCGTTCGGCTAAGATTCGTGAAAAACAAGGTATTGTGGCAGAAGTAGTAAGACAAGAATTGTTATCCCAGGAATTGCTTCGAACATTACCAACTGTTTATCTTGGGTCAGGAACAGATGTTGATTATCCGATAGCTTTGGGAGCAAGAAGAATTGAGTTAGTAGACCCCATATTTGCGGACCCACAGGCGATTACAGATTTAGAAGAAAGGTTAAAACGGATTACAACAAAAGAAATCAAGTTAAATAGAGATGGTGTTACTGCTATACCGTTTGATTTTGGCAGTGGCCCAGAAACCTTATATTTAACTATAATTCCGAAGGCTTATTATCAAGAAGGCATGGCATTTGATAAACCCGAGAAAGTATATAATTTCCAGATAAAGTAGGAGCTGTTATTTTATACGCCTCTCAAGGTCCTGGTGGACAAATACAGCCAGATGAGGCTATGCAGCAGCATATAGCAGAAGGAGGAGTAATTTTAAAAGAAAGAACACTTTTTAAGT
Source organism: uncultured Gammaproteobacteria bacterium (assembly GCA_964619625.1). Classification (GTDB taxonomy): domain Bacteria; phylum Patescibacteriota; class Patescibacteriia; order Magasanikbacterales; family GWA2-37-8; genus XYD2-FULL-39-9. The sequence continues at coordinate 4,712 of CAZUFD010000019.1, forward strand.
ATCCTGAGGGGGCAAAGGGAAAAGTTGAAACAGTGCTGTTAGGAAAAGATACAGATTAATTAGCAACTAAGGTTTCTATCGTACTAGTTCTAACATCGTTTACTAACCTGCTCTAAAAATGGCCTATAAGCCATTTTTGTTTACTTTTAGTACTACGCTTGCTAGACTTATATATATGAAAATCAGTATTCCGTACCATTCTCAACAGAAAGACTCGCAGGATTGCGGGCCAGTTTGCGTGCAAATGGTTTTGGAATATTTTGGTATAAAAAAGAAATTATCAGAGCTAACAAGGCATGTACAGTATGCCAAGATGGGCACGTCAGCCTACGATAACGCTTTGCTTTTGTTAAAAGAAAATTTAACGGTGACAGCTGTTACCGCTCATCCAATGATATTTCCACCCGACAGAATTAAAAAACTAAAAAATAAAAACGAACTGCTTAAATACTTGGAACAGCTAATCAAGAAATCCAAACGATTTAAGTCGGGTATAAAATTAATTAAAAATTTTATAACAACTGGCGGCATTTTGCGCCTGGAAATTCCGCAGGAGAAGCACATTAAAGATGCTCTACATAAGGGCGGTTTAGTGTTGGCGCTTTTCCACGGAGGCGCTTTGGGCAGTAAAGAGGGCGGATTTCATTTTGCGGTGATTTCTGGACACAAGAAAAATTTTGTCTATATTAATAACCCGCTGCTAAATTCTGCTCGCCAGGCTTGGTTTCCTTTGGATAAATTTTTTTACGGCCTGCATGCTTCCACGTGCGCTGATAGTGATAATGGAACATTATTAATTGTTAATAAGAAATTTTAGTGTTATGTCTGCTGAAGAAAAAAATATTATTAGTAAACCAATGTGGCATACGTTATCGGTATCAGAAGTTGCCGCCACGCTTAAAACAAATGTAAATAGCGGCCTTTCAAATACCGATGTGGTTGAGCGAGTTAAGGAATACGGCTCTAATACTTTGATTAAAGCCAAACGCCCGTCTGCGTGTTGGCTGCTGCTTAATCAGTTTAAAAACAGTTTTATTATAATACTTCTAGTGGCTACGATCCTTTCCGGATTTCTTGGTCACGGGGTAGAGGCAATTGCGATTGGTATCATAATTTTTTTTACGGTTATTTTTGGTTTTGTCCAAGAATGGCGCACCGAACGAGCGCTGGAAGCGCTGCAAAAAATGGCCACGCCGCTTGCCTTGGTGCTTCGTGATAATGTGGAAAAAGAAATACTTTCGCCGGAACTTGTGCCGGGCGATATTATTATTTTGGCAACCGGAGACAGAGTGCCTGCCGACGCTCGTTTGGTTGAGGCGGTAAATTTAAAAGCTGAAGAGTCGGCGCTTACCGGCGAGTCCGTTCCAACAGAGAAAGATAGTAATATTATTTGCCCCGCAAACGCCGTGGTAGGTGATAGACGAAATATGATTTTTGCCGGTACGGCTATTACCTATGGCCGAGGGCGAGCCATAGTAGTTTCTACCGGTATGACCACTGAGTTTGGCCAGGTTGCGGGTTTGCTTGAAGAGATAAAAAGAGAAATAACGCCGTTGCAAAAAAATCTGGCTAATTTTGCTAAGACTTTAACTTTCGTAGCGCTGGCGATTGTTTGCGGGGTGATTCTGCTGGGCGTGTTTCGCGGCCATCCGCTATTTGAAGTGATAATTTTTGGGATTGCGCTCGCCGTAGCCGTAGTGCCCGAAGCCTTGCCGGCGGTCGTAACCATTTCTTTAGCTATCGGTGTGCAGCGCATGGCCAAACGTCATGTGCTGGTACGATATTTGCCAGCGGTGGAAATGCTTGGCTGTGCGACAGTGATTTGCTCGGACAAAACCGGTACGCTTACTAAAGACGAAATGACTGTTCGGAAGATTTACCTAAATGGGGGAACAATTTTGGACGTTACCGGCAGCGGTTATGATCCGCACGGTGAATTTTGGTTAGATGGCAAGCCGTATCAAACAAATGATGCCCTGCGCGCATTACTTCAAGCTGCCGTACTGTCTTCTGATGCGCGACTCGTAAAAACCGATGGAGCGTGGGATTTGATGGGAGACCCAACCGAAGCCGCACTTGTGGTGGCGGCCGCCAAAGGCGGATTAAATAAAGAATTATTGGATGAACAATTGCCGCGCGTGGCAGAAATTCCATTTAGTTCGGAAACCAAGCGCATGACCACGCTCCACAAAACACCGCAAGGGAATATAGCCTATGGCAAAGGCGCAGCCGAAGTAATGCTCGCCGCTTGCTCACAGTATCAAACCGGAGAAGGTAAGATGGAACCGCTCACCGATAAAATAAGAGAGCATATTTTAAACACCACGCATTTGTTTGCCCAAGAAGCCCTGCGGGTAATTGGCGTGGCCTATACGCCAGCCACGGATTTGGCTGTGTCTCAAAACAACATGATATTTTTAGGACTATTTGCCATGATTGATCCGCCCCGAGCGGAAGCGAAGGCATCCATTGCCAGTTGTTTTGAAGCGGGAATAAAAGTTATGATGATAACCGGCGACCATCCGGTTACGGCTACGGCAATCGCGCGCGAATTACAGCTGCTTTCACCACACGGCAAAGTTGTAACCGGTACGGAAATTTCAGCCATGAGCGAAGCGGATTTGGAAAGAGATGTTGAACATATTACGGTCTGCGCCCGCGTATCTCCGGAACATAAAATGCGGATTATAAACGCGCTGCAAAAGCGAGGCCATGTGGTAGCCATGACCGGTGATGGCATAAACGACGCGCCAGCATTAAAAAAAGCGGATATTGGTATTGCGATGGGAATTACAGGTACGGATGTTACCAAGGAAGCTTCGACAATGACACTTACGGATGATAATTTTGCTTCCATTGTGGCGGCCGTGGAAGAAGGCAGGGTTATTTTTACCAATATTAAAAAATTCTTGGCATATTTAATTTCGTCAAATTTTGCCGAGATTGGAATTATTACAGTTGCGTCTTTACTAGGGCTGCCGATTCCGTTATCTGCCGTACAAATTTTATATGTCAATCTAGCATCAGATGGTTTGCCGGCACTTGCGCTTGCGGTTGATCCGGCCGAGCGGAATGTAATGAAGCAGAAACCCCGTAAACAATCAGAAGGTTTGCTTAATCGGCCGCTGAAAATTTTAATGATAATCGGCGGTTTGTGGTCAATATGTATTAATACGGTTTTGTATATCTGGGCGCGGGAATCCGGGCGAAGCACTGCCGAAGTCATGACTATGGTTTTTGCATCGCTCGTACTAATTCAATTTTTGAATACCTACAGCTTCCGTTCTATATCTCATTCAATATTCTACCGTCCGTTTGCCAACAGCTGGCTTAATCGGGCTGTTTTTTTTGAGCTGTTGTTGCTTATCCCAATTATTTATCTGCCGGTATTTCAAGCTGCTTTTAATACCGCTGCCTTATCGCTCGCTGACTCGTTGGTAGTTATAGCGGCGGCAATCACCATTACGCCAGTACTAGAAATTGTGAAGTTTATTCAGCGCCGCCTGGCCGGTCCGGCCCAAACCGTTTGACAATTACGGGTAAGAAGTGGTAATATGCTTCGTACTACACTCGCTGCAGGTGTAATATACTACGGTATATAACGCCTACGACCTCTCACTGCAGGTGTCATATACTAAGGTATATGCCACCTTCGCTCGCAAATATCCAGTATCAATATTTATAGCTTGCAAGCAATCTATAAATATTTCCCTGTCTATTTGACTCACTGCAGGTGTCATATAATGGTTATTATACGTCCTTGCCAAGGATGAAATGGCGGTTCGATTCCGCTCACCTGCTCACGCATGATGCAAGCAACATGATATAAAAATTGTTTAGTGATACGTGTATCATGAATATTATTATAATAGCGGGATAGAGCAATGGAAGCTCGCATGGCTCATAACCATGAGGTTCCCGGTTCAAGTCCGGGTCCCGCAACAAATGTAGCAACGCTCTAAAATATAGAGAAGTCTGGTTGAGTGACTGGATGCAACAAATACAAAAAAATCCCAATCTTACGAAAGGGATTTTTTGTTTTTTTTCGCAAAAGAAAATATGTCTGAGTGAGCCGCTTGCTAAATTTATACTGCTTTTATAACGCCGCAAGCAATACGCGGTCCGCCGCTTATCCCAGACATATGTTCGCCACCCTTATAAGGATCGGGGTTGCCGTGAATCATAAGCGCGCTGCCCACACCACTTAAAATACATAATGGACCTTCGGACAAGGTAACGCGAGTCGTAACTGCTTCCAGCGTGCCTTTGCCATTTTCGTCTATAACAATATTGGGGAGATCACCGGCGTGGAATGGGTGATTGACATCCGGGTCAGAATTACCGGCTGGCCCCGGGTCAAAATGTCCGCCCGCGCACTTGAATTCACCTTCACAAGTTCCTTTTTCATGAATATGCACCGCGTGAAGTCCGGGTTTAATGTTGGCTGGATTACCTTCCATATTTAAAACAATTTTTACCAAATTTTGGGTGCCAAACTGATATTCAATGAGTGTGGCATTTCCAGTAATTTCTTTACCAGAAATTTGTGCCTCGGCCCGCATTACCTCCTTGCCTTCCATGGAAAATAAATTCATATACGAAATGAATGAGAGAAATAGCCAGTGAGATATTTATAACCGCTTGC
>CAZUFD010000020.1:0-8717 GCA_964619625.1 uncultured Gammaproteobacteria bacterium
CCGCTCGGCAGTTTTGGGGCGTCACCCCGTTTTGCTGACAAAATGGGGTGACAATAAGTAATGTTATATTATAGAAGTCTAAACTTTTTTAAATCTCCAAATTTCTCTGGCTACCCTTTGGTCGGGGCGGGCGTAGATAAGAGGCATGTTGTCTTCAAAAAACGGCAATACTTTAAAACCAAGCCCCTCTATTTCTTTTTGGCAGTTAATGGTTACCCATTCACTTTGATACTTAAAACGGGGGATTAAAAATACAGCCCGGCCACCCGGTTGTAGTATTTTATAAAATTGCGCAAAAGCCGAAACATATAATTTTTTAAGTTCGCTTGCTTGCAACAGCAGCTCTTCTTTAGTTTCCCGGCCTTTGAGCGGTTTGCCCATATAAGGTTCGGCGATAATGCTGCCAACAGATGCTGGCGGAACAAAAGCCCCTATTTCTTCTGCGTCTTTTTGTTCAATTGTTATATGCGACTCATTAGTTGAAATATTAAATTTAGCAGTTATCCAATCAATATTTTTTCTTGTGTCTAAAATTGCCTTTTCCGAAATATCGGTGCCAATTACGTTTGTATATCCCATCAGTAATGCCTCGCTTAGTATCGTGCCGGATCCGCAAAATGGATCCATAATCACAGCATCCAAAGGAGCTTGGGCAAGATTAATCATGATCATAGCTAGTTTTGGAGGCAACATGCCGCTTACATCATCACGCCCGGGCCTGCCAAAATCGCGCGCGCTGAAATCCTCAAATGGCTGGACAGCCTCGGTTTTGGCCACGGAAAACGTATTGTTTATATTTTTTTGAATTAAAAATTCTCGGCCTCGGCCAGTCAAATTATTTTTTTCAACCGTAACCGAAGATAGGATTGGTTCGCGGTTTTCTACGTATCTTACGGAAAACCCTTCGTCTTTTAGGGACTTTTTTATTTTCTTGCCAATATCGGTTGCCAATCTTAAATCGGCATACTTATCTTGGTTTTCGCGGTAAATACTAATACCAAAGTTTATTTTTCCAGAAATAGTTTTCAATTCTTCTCGGATCACATCGTTCATTTGCTGTTCGGTGATATGTGCAGCCAATTCTTTCGCGATTTTAATCGTACCGCCCAAACGGCGCATTAACTGAGATGGATCCAGTGCCATTTCTGATGTAAATAGGTGTTCCTTAAATGATATGTCTTGAATTTTTAATATTGTTGAGGCGTATGCGTGCTTTTTAAAATCTAAAATCGCGGCTATTTCAGCCGCAGCTATTTTTGATTCCCTCCCGAGTACAAACCAATACGCTGGCTTAGCGAGGAGTGCTGGAGTTACCATAAGTGGAAGTAGAAGAATTATAGTAAAAAATATTTCTGGAGTTTGAGGGGAACCCTCCTATTTTTTGTTTTTTTTCAATTGCCGCCGCCGCCTTTTCAAAGGCCGGAATATCCAGGTTGTAGATGTTCAAACTTGATTGCAGCGATATGATCGCGTTGGCATTGGCAATCGCGCTATACACATTTTGATAAATGAAATAATACGTTAAGCCCACAGCGGAAGCCAGTAAGCCAAATATTAAGATATAAATAAGCCGCCAGTGGCTGTATTCCGTTTTTAGCGATGGTATTATTTTGTCTTTACTCAGTAGCATATAATTCGGTTGAGATGTTTAAGTTGGCAGTTTGCGTAACTTGTCCTTCCTTGGAAAAAACAGGTGTGATTTGCAGCTGGTCAATATTAATAAAATAGTTGGAAGTTTCCAGGTCGGCAATATAATTTAAAATGTCATAGTAGTTGCCTTTGAGATTTATGGAAATGGTGGCCAGGCGATTATTGCTTACTTGATCTAGGTTGGAGGCGGTAATGGTTTGAATGATATCATGTTTGGTAGCCGAGGTCTCCAAAAAAGTAATGAGCTCCAACTCTTCCCCGGATTTAAAAATAAAACGATCAAAGTCAGCCGTAGCTTCTTTAATCTCGCTTAGTTTTTTCCTGGTAATGCGTGAATTAAGGGATTCTTGGTATTTTTGTTCTAGAAATATCCTTAATTTTAGGCTTTCTTGAGAAGTTTTTTTAATGCGGATCAGGGTAGGGGCCAGGATACCAAATAATATCCCTAAAAACAATAGGCAGAAAAAACTCACAGTGAGGATTATTTTTTTGGTTGGATCGGCGGTCATACAAAATTATCCTAATTTTTTATGGATGAATTTTTTAACTTGGCTTTAAATTCAAAGTTGATATTTTCTTTCTGAAATAATTGTGAAACCGGAGTTTCCACGGCAGTTATCCAAGGCGTTTCATTTAGAACAGCTTGGTAGTTGAGCAAAGCAGATCGGGAGAGCGCCGTGCCGCTTATAATAATTTGCTGTTCGGTCATATTTATTTGCAAAGAGCTGATTTTTATATTTGCCGGCAAGGAACTAGTGATATCTTTAAGTTTCGGACTGAGAGGTGAAAACTTTCGGCTGGATAAATTGATGTTTTTAACTAAATCATTTATATTTTTCGCGTCCTGGTTATATGTATAATACTCGTGATTGATAAGGTTGGCGTTTTCTGCCAGATTGGCAAAGTCGTTTTCCAGAAAAATCCAGCTCCATACGAGAGTCGCCCCCACCAGGGCCGCGGTTAAGAGAAATAGCTCCAAGATATTTTTAATAAACAAAACCTTGATCGTAGTTTCCAGACGAGCTTTTTTCGTATTGGGAAGTAAATTAAGGTTTATGTCCATCATATTTTTGTCTCACGTTACCATAATTAAAAGTCTTCATGTCGGTGGTTTAAAAGCGGATTCTGCGTGGCGCGAAGCGCCAGGCCGATAGCGCTCGCCAGAGAAAGACTCCTTTTTGATTCAAATTCGTATAGTTTTTTATTTTCTAAGTTTTTCCATGGATGGCCGGCCTGGGTTGGTATTTTTAATTCTTTAGAAAGGAAAGTTTCTATATTTTCCATATTTGCCGTGCCTCCGCAGAGGGTAATCCTATTTATGTCATTTATATTATCAAAATGTTCTTTATAAAAATTTAGAGTTGTTTTAATTTCAGAGATCAATTTATCGGCAATTCCCGAGACCGCCGCCAAATATTTCGGATGTTTTTCATCATATATGAGTCCGTTTTTAATTTTTAAACTTTCAGCCCGCGCGTGTTCTATTTTTAATTCTTGGGCGATTGCGGATGTAACTATTTCTCCGGAGAAGTTTAGAGTGGTGCTGAACTGAATGCTGTTATTGTCATAAATGGTTAAATTAGAACGGGTAGCACCCAGATCCAAAATCGCCCGCGCCTGGCCGGTATAATCTTTGTCATAGGTAATCATAGCTCTCGCAATAGCTACAGCTTCCGCTTCCAAGACTATCGGGTTTAAGCCCGTGCTTTCCAGTAAGTACGTGTACGAATCAGCTATTATTTTTGGTGTCGCGGAAATGAGTACCTGTGTCTTTTTTTCTTTTACGGTTCCCGCAATTACTTGCCAATCCAAGTATGTGTCCTCAAGTTCATAGGGCAGATGCTTTTTGGCTTGGTAGGCAATATCTACCGAAGTTATGGCTTCGTAGTTAATGTCAACTTCTATTAGCTTTAAAAAGGTTTTTGGTTCAGGAAGGCTGGCCACTACCCAAGCTGAACGAATCGGTTTGAAACCGTCACCTTCTTTGCCCAACAAGTGTAAAATTTTTTTACGTACGGGTTCCGGTTGCTGAATCTCGCCGTTTACAATCAGGCCCGGTGGTAGTGGCGTCGTGCGAAGTTCTTTAATTTTAAACACCTGCTTGCGGTAAAAAGACACGGGAGCAAGCTGGACAAGTTTTATTGATAGGTCGCCAATATCCAGACCAAAGGCATCGTAGAAAGGATTGTGCAAAAACATACTTTAAATATTTTGTGCCAGAGAGTATAGAGGCATAATGATCGCTACAGCGATGCCAGCTACCGCCAGACCCATAACTAAAATAATGATCGGTTCAATAATAGTCGTAAAATTCCTCATAGTTGTATCTACTTCGTTTCCATAGTATTCAGAAAGTTCTCTTAACATGCTTTCACTTTTTCCGGCTCTTTCTCCAACCATGATCATTTCGGTTACCATGGGAGGAAAGATTGCCGGCGACTGCCTTAATATGTCTGATAATGCCTCGCCCTTTTTAAGGGATTCAGAAACTGCCATCAATTTTTCTTTATAAATTACGTTATTTAATACATCCGAAGAGATGCGAGTGGCGTCAATGATTGGGATGGTGCTCTCTAGCAGGGATGAAAGGGTAAGGGTAAAACGAGCCAAATTTATTTTTTTAATGATACTGCCAATAATGGGTAATTTTAAATTTATTGTATGTACCACCCGTTTAACTTTATATTCTTTTAGCAGCTGTACGGCCCCGATGATTAGAAGAATTAAAAGTATAACCATCCACAATCCGTATTTCTGGGTAAAATCCGTAATAGCAATGAGGATCCTGGTTGGAAGCGGCAGTTGCGCATCAAATTCTTTAAACATTATCAGTAATTTTGGCAGGATAAATACCACGACTTCAATGCTAATGCCTACCATAGCAATAACAATCACTGCCGGATACATTAAGGCGCCTTTAATTCGGGAAGTTAACTCGTGATTTTTTTTCATCTGTATTGAAACTTGTTCAAGCGCCATTTCAATTTTTCCGGCAGTTTCTCCGGCCGCAATCATACTGACATATACAGGAGGAAAAATTTTTGGGTACCGTGCGAGCACCTCGCTGAATTGCTGGCCTTTCTCTACGCCCTCGGTAATATCCGCAATAATACTTTTTAATTTTTTATTTTCAACTTCCTGGCTCAAAATACGCAAGGCGTCAATTAAAGACAAACCAGCCTTAACCATGGTTTTTAAATGGCTGACAAAAAGAATTTTTTGCATTATCGGTACGCGATGCACAATATTTTCAACCCAAGCATTTAGTTTGATTTCAAATGGTGAAAGTTGTCGTGGCTGTTTGGCCATATACGAAATGAGTGAATAAAAAGTTAAAGGTATTTAACTTTATATGAGCGAATGAGTATATATGCGGCTTTAGCCCATATAGTGTGGTTAAAATTATTCCTTAGTTACGCGCAGGACTTCGCTGATCGAGGTGATGCCCATCTTGGCTTTTATAAGCCCATCTTCAAGCATGGTAATCATTCCTTTTTCACGAGCGTATTTTTTTATATCCTCAGCCGTGCCGTGCGCATTAATCATTTTTATAAGCTCTTCATCCATTTCCAAAATTTCATAAATACCCATACGGCCTTTGTATCCGGTTTGTCCGCAGCGATTACAGCCTTCGCCCTTATAGAAAGTAATCTTTTCAACATCACTGCCTTCGTCTTTATAGCCCTTGGGAATATTATCTTTAAATAATGTTGAAATCTTTTTTACATCAAAGACGCGTCCGAGTTCATTGCCTACGGTTTTATCCAGGTTGTATTCTTTTTTGCAGTAGGTACAAATTTTGCGTACCAAACGCTGGGCCATCACAATATTGGTAGTATAAGCCACCAAAAACGGCGCCACACCCATATCTACCAAACGAGGCAAAGTGGTGGGGGCATTATTGGTGTGCAAAGTTGAAAGTACCAAGTGTCCGGTCATGGCCGCGTGAATAGCAATTTCGGCTGTTTCTTGGTCTCGGATTTCACCTACCATGATAATATTTGGGTCTTGGCGCAAGAAAGAGCGAAGACCGGCCGCGAATGTAAAGCCAACTTTAGCATTTATCTGGCTTTGGTTAACGCCCGGCATGCGGTATTCTATCGGGTCTTCAATCGTGCAGATATTTACGCCGGGTTGATTTAAAATTCCCAGGACGGAGTATAGGGTGGTAGTTTTACCGGATCCAGTAGGGCCGGTAACCAGAATCATGCCATGCGGTTTTTTAATGGCAGTTTCCAGGATTTTTCTAGGGGCATCTAAAAACCCAAGTTCATCTAAAGTTAGCGGTTTTGTAGTTTCGTGGAGCAGGCGCAAAACGATTTTTTCGCCATCGTAAACCGGAATAATAGACACGCGGAAGGCCAATTTTTCATCCTGAAGTTGGATTTTAAAACGGCCGTCCTGGGGGACCATATGTTCATCTATTTTAAGGTTGGATAGAATCTTAATTCTAGCAACAAGACCATTTTGTACATTTTTGGGCAGGGTCATGACCGGTTTTAAGATACCATCAATGCGATAGCGTACGGAAAGTTCCTTTTCAGCCGGTTCAATATGGATATCCGAAGCGCCTTCGTACACCGCGTGCTCTAGTACTGTGTTAACGATATTGATCGTCGGCACTTCTTCAGCGGCTTTTTTCAGATCTCCGTTGTTTACTTCGTTGCCGCCATCTTGTACGATGCGTAAATCATCTTCAAGTTCAGCATGATATCGGTGTAAGGCTTCTTTTAAATCGCCCGGAGAAGTGATAAAAACTTTGGGTTCCAATCCGGTTTTACGGCGCAAAAATTCTATGGTTTGAATATCTGTGGGGTCGGTCATGGCGAGCTTTATTTGATCTTTGTCAGTATCAAAGGCCACCACTTGATGAGTGCCCGCTACGGGTCCGGGAATTAAGTTGAGAATTTCTTTTTTTATTTCCTTGCCTTTTAGGCTAATATAAGGGATTTCTAGGTAGTTAGCAGCTTTTTCGTATAGATCTGTTTCGTTTATAACAGCATCAGTAATCAGAATTTCTTCCAGAGTCTTGTTTAACTTTTGCGCTTTGGCTTCGGCTATCTTTAAACTCTCGGCATCACCCAATTTATATTTTTTCAAGATAAGTTTAAGTGTTTTTGGTAATAGCATAAAATTGCCTCAAACCGGCAAATTAAATTTTAGTTATGTACAAGATAATTATATCATAAAATCTATCTGTAAAGAATTAGTTGCATACTACCCATCCAGACCTAGCCGGGGTTGACAAATTAACAAAATATTCTATTATTATCTGGTTAGTGAAATTTTACAGATAAGCGCAGTGAGTAGATTTTTTATGTACTCAGTACACTTATCTCTAAGCCAGAGATTGGTCGTAGTCCGAACGTTTCGGACAGGCTGACTGTAAAGGAGCTGGCGATGACAAAAAAGCCGATCACTGCCCAGGCAGGCATTATCAGTGATTATGAGAAGCAGTATTTGCGGCTCGTGGAAGACGTCGCGCGCCAGGCGCTGAAGGAATTCGGTCTGGATCAGGACGGCATGCGGAAGCTCAGTGATAACTGGGACAAATTCCAGTCGCGCATCATGGCAGCGATTCTGGAATGCTCTGTAAGCAGCCAGTTCGCTGATGAGGAAACCACCTCCATCCACGGGTATCCCGAGGGCTATAAGCCCAAGGATATTGCCGAGCAGGTCCAGATCCTGCGCTCGCTCTTTCCGGAGCTTGAGGGTGCAACTTACGACAAGAACATCGCCACGCAGCCGCTTCCTGCCGGTGCCGAAGGGTGGTTTGCCATTGCGCGTTATCAGACGCAAGGGCTCTATAGTATGGCCGTGGACAGAGTGCTCACGACCATCGCTTCCAAACAGCGGCCCTATAATTACCACAAGGGTCTAATTGGAAGCCGATATCTACGCCAGCACGCCAAGACGGCAGAGGCGTTTCGGCAGATAGAACAGGAACAGGATGGGCATGATATTCTTGTCGTCCCGTGCCAGTTTGGTCTCCGTCACCGCACCCGCAGCGTTCGCCGGGCGCGCGTGGTAATGAATACCATGGAATTCGGTCTCGGCGCTTTCGCTGTGGGGTGTATGATTTTAACCCACCCTGAACGAGAGGTTCAGCTGGAACAGCTGCACGTCAGCTGCGCCGGCGACGAGTTCGCGCCTGTCGCCAATGGCGACTTCTCGTACGCACCGTTCTGTGCCTATGACACCGGGGTCAAGTTTGGCTCCTGGGATGTCAGCATTGCCAATATGCTCTTTGGTTCCGCGTCGGGTTTTCGTGTGGCCCGGCAATAGAGGGCGGGGACCGCTCGTGCCACCCCGGTATTTGAGTTCCACTTTGGACTTAGTCGGGGTCAGAAATTGGACTATCACGCCTATTCTTACAGGGTAGAAGCGTGATAGTCCTTTGTTATTTTAGCTAAATAAATGCCTTGACTTTTTTAAAGTTTATTGGTAGTATAAGCCAACCTTTGGTATCTAAGATAAAATAATTCAAATAGTGAAAATGGTTTGATCGATAGTCATTTTCTGTATTTGAAATTGATAATATATTGTTTAGTAATTCATTATGTTGAAAAAATACGAACTACTACTGGTTTTGCCGGGCACTTTGGATGAAAAAGAGGCCGGTAAACAAGTACAAGAAATAAAAGATTTAGTAAGTTCCGGCGCTCAAGACGTGGAACTTAACAACCTTGGTAAAGTTAGGTTAGCTTATCCTATCAAACAAATCCGATACGGATATTATTATACACTCGTCTTTAACGCCGAGCCGGAAGCGGTAGGTGTTATCTCTGGTAAATTAAAATTACGATCAGATGTGCTTCGCAGCATGATCACAATTTTTAATACCAACGTGACCACTCCTAAAAAGATCGTTTACAGCACTAACGAAGTAGGCGTTACCACCATGATAGAGAAGGAAGAAAGTGCTGTTGCAGAGCCGAAATCTTCTCCCGTTGTTAAAGAAATCAGCGAAGAAAAGAAAGTAGATCTTAAGGACATTGACGAAAAGCTTAATGCCATCCTTGATAACGAAAATATAATTCCAGGAGTTTAATTTAAATTATTTTACT
>CAZUFD010000021.1:0-7188 GCA_964619625.1 uncultured Gammaproteobacteria bacterium
GTGAATCAGGTTGGTCCGGAAGATTTGGTAGGTTTGGTTAAACACGGCACGGTTGATATTACGGTGCTGGCTCGTTTATTTGAAAAGTATATTAAAGAAAATAAATTTGAAAATAATTTTAAAAAATTAGTTGAAGCCTTAACCGAATTAAAGCATTTTGATTCTGATGATTTTAATTTAAGCAACGAACTGACGGCTGAAACCAAACCCATCAAAGTGTACCCAGTCCTGATGAAATTTAAATCGCTCTTACAAAATAGAACAATTGAATCTTTGATTGATAAATCCAGTGTCCATATTTCGGTGATTCAAGAATTTTTACGGGCTGCGATTAGAGGTGATATTACGGTGAGTCAACAGCTGCAAAATAAAGCCAAGGAAATGCTGGCGAAATTGCCGGATCGCGACATATTATCTGAAACGGAGTTAGTTATTATGGAAGTAAAAGATTATAAAGGCCTTCAATCTTTAATTGAAAGCGAAATGCTAGATGTATATCAATTAAGATCATTGGCGATGTTGTACCAAGAGGGTAGAAGAAAAGACCCTGGCGGCTGCTTTACTAAGATTTCTCAAGCTCTAAAATTTAGATAACGTATGAGTGAAAAAAAATCTTTTCATAAAGAAAAAGAAGAAGACGAAGAAGATGTTGCCGGGGAATTAAAACCGGAATTGGCAGGGTACGAAGGAAACGGCATTCACCTCAACTCTGTTTTGGTAGAAGACTTACCGCCTTCAGAAGTAGATAGAAGGTTTAAGATAGCGGAGGAATTCTTGGCAAGCGGCATACCAATTTCTAAATTAATAGATAATAGGGTAATAGCTGAGCCAACATTTGTAGTTTTATTTGAATTTTATAATAACGGAAAACGCAAAGATCCAAATAATTATAAAGAAAAGATAAAAAAATATTTTGAAGAATTAAATAAATATCTGTGATATAATCTCATTCGCTCAAAAATAATTTAGCAAGCTAAATATTTTATTCACTCATTTCAATTATAAAATTTATATGTCAAAAGTACTCGGAATTGATCTTGGAACTACCAATAGCTGCGTGGCAATCATTGAAGGCGGTCAGCCAAAAGTAATTGAAAATAAAGAAGGCAATCGCACTACTCCTTCTATTGTCGCAATTTCCAAAACCGGTGAACGTTTGGTGGGCCAGCTTGCCAAACGCCAATCCGTTACCAACCCTCAAAATACGCTCTATTCCGTAAAACGCTTAATCGGCCGCCGTTTTGAAGATGCCGAAGTGCAGCGCGATTTGTCTTTGCTTCCATATAAAATTGTAAAAAGCGAAGATAAAGTAAAAATAGAAATGCAGGGTAAAGAATATACACCACAAGAAATTTCGGCTATGGTTTTGCAAAAATTAAAAGCAGATGCCGAAGAAAAATTAGGCACAACAATTACCGAAGCGGTTATTACCGTACCGGCATATTTTGACGACTCTCAGCGCCAGGCTACCAAAGACGCAGGTACAATTGCCGGTTTAAATGTTTTACGTATTATAAACGAGCCAACGGCGGCTGCTTTGGCCTACGGATTTGATAAGAAAAAAGATCAGAAAATCGCGGTCTACGATTTGGGTGGCGGCACATTTGATATTTCTATTTTGGAAGTAAGCGCCGATACCGTACAGGTATTGTCTACCAACGGCGACACTCATTTAGGCGGTGACGATTTTGATCAGGTTGTTATTTCTTGGATTCTGGAAGAATTCAAGAAAGATCAGGGTATAGATTTAAGCAAAGACCCATTAGCTTTGCAGCGTATAAAAGAAGCAGCCGAAAAAGCGAAAATAGAACTTTCTACAGCTCAAGACACCGAAATTAATCAACCTTTTATTACTTCTGATTCTTCCGGCCCAAAGCATTTGGTAATGAAATTGACACGAGCCAAGTTGGAAGAATTGGTAGGGGATTTGGTAGATAAAACTTTAGCTCCCGTGCGCAAAGCCTTGGAGGATGCCAGATTAAAACCGGAAGATTTGCATGAAGTGGTAATGGTTGGCGGTATGACTCGCATGCCGCTGGTATTGCAAACTGTAGAAAAGTTTTTTAATAAGAAACCAAATATCAGTGTTAATCCGGATGAAGTGGTGGCGATTGGCGCGGCGGTGCAGGCCGGCGTGCTCAAAGGCGAAGTGCATGATGTGTTGCTGTTAGACGTTATTCCTTTGTCTTTTGGTTTGGAAACCATGGGCGGTGTAATGACCAAGCTTATTGAAAGAAATACCACTATTCCTACGTCTAAAAGCCAGGTGTTTTCTACCGCTGCCGACAACCAACCGGCCGTAGAGATAAATGTCTTGCAAGGTGAACGTCCAATGGCTACAGACAACAAAACTTTGGGCAGATTTATTCTTGATGGTATTCCGCCAGCTCCGCGCGGCGTGCCCCAGGTAGAAGTAACTTTTGATATTGATGCCAATGGTATTTTAAATGTTAAGGCAAAAGATAAAGCGACCAATAAAGAACAATCAATTCGTATTGAAGCTTCTACCGGCTTATCTAAAGAAGAAATAGAAAAAATGAAACAAGATGCCGAAGTGCATGCGACTGAAGATAAGAAAAAGCAAGAACTCATTGAAGCCAGAAATATAGCCGATACCATGGTATATACCACCGAAAAAATGATGAAAGAAGTGGAAGAAAAGAAAGTTGCCATAAGCGACGAAGAAAAAAATAAAGTAAATGAAAACTTAAAGATTCTAAAAGACGTAAAAGACAAAGATGATATTGAGCTGATTAAAAAAGCTTCGGAAGAATTATCTAAGGTCGCGCAAGCTGTTGGCACGAAAATGTATTCCGCCCAAGGCGGACAGGCAAGCGGTCAAGCTGAGGGGGGCCAAGCTGCTCCAGGCACGGAAGAGAAAAAAGATAACGGCGAGCAAGGGCCCATTGAAGGTGAAGTCGTAAAGTAATATAATTAATCCACCCCGCAGTCTGGCGGGGTGGTATTGCATTTAATATTATTACCATATGCCAGAAAACCAAGAAACCGAAGCCGCAAAATTAGAATCTTTTCGCATGGAAATTAAGGGCGTTATCCGTAGAGCCGTTGAGAATAAAGATGGCACAGCCATGCTTGTTACCGATATCGGAGAATTGGACGCGCAGGATATGGCTCTTTGGGAAGATTTCAAGAGAGCGCTTCTGGAACTTGATAGTTTGGATGTAACAGATAGCGAAGAAGATCTAAAGATTGAACTTAAAAGAATTTTAGATTTGAGTGAAAAATTAGAAATGGATACCGCCGCGTCTATTGAAAAGGCGAAGCAGCAGTCAAAGGAGTCAAAGATTCAATTTGGAGCATGGCTTCGTAATAAAAATCCTTTTTCAGCGGTTAGTATAGCGTTTGATCGTGCGCAAGATGAAGGACTGGCTGTTGGGGTCAAAGATGCGCAAGACATTCTCAAAGATATCACAGATCTTTACGCCAAAGGTGGCTGGCAAAACAAAGAAACCAAAGATTAATTATGGCCAAAGATTATTACAAAATTCTTGGTGTTGAAAAAAACGCTTCAGCTGATGAAATTAAAAAAGCCTTTAAAAAAGCGGCCATGCAACACCATCCGGATAGGCCGGGCGGCAGTGAAGCAAAATTTAAAGAAGTAAATGAAGCCTATCAAGTGCTCAGCGATGCCGAGAAACGCCAGCGTTATGATCAGTTTGGCTCTGATTTTGAGCAGCAGGGCGGTTTTGGGCAGGGCACCAATTGGGAGGATGTGATGAGCGCATTTAGAGGCGGAGGTTTTTCCCAGGGCGGTTTCTCTGGCGGAGATTTCGGAGATATTTTTGGCGATTTATTTGGCGGAGGGCGAAGCCGAGGCCCAGCCAGAGGTCACGATATTCAGGTAGACGTAGAGATTGATTTTAAAGAAGCCGCATTCGGCGTGGAAAAGGAAATCAACTTACGGAAGCAAAATAAATGTGATGTTTGTAAGGGTAGCGGCGGTGAACCTGGCAGTAAAATGGAAACTTGTACAACCTGCAATGGCCGAGGACAGGTAACGCAAACCCAGCGTACTTTTTTGGGCGCCATGCAAACGGTGGCAACTTGCGGAGATTGTCATGGTTTAGGCAAAAAACCTTCTAAAAAATGCAAGCATTGCGGCGGTTCGGGAGTAGTGCAGAGCAGTTCAACTATTAAAATTAAAATTCCCGGGGGTATTGATGATGGTCAGTCAATTAGGCTTGATGGTCAAGGTGAAGCGACCCCGCACGGCGGAAGCGCCGGAAGTTTATATGTGCGCGTGCGAGTTAAATCCCTAAAAGGTTTCACGCGTGACGGGTATGACGTATATACCGAAGAAGAAATCAGCTATCCACAAGCAGTTTTAGGTGATAAGATTGATGTGGAAACCTTAGACGGCAGGGTAACGCTGGTTGTGCCTGAAGGCGTGGAATCCGGGCAGCTTATCAGAATAAAGCATAGAGGTGTACAATACTTGGACAGAAACGCCCGCGGTGATCAATATGTAAAAATAAAAATACGGGTGCCAAAAAAATTAAGTAAAGAAGCCAAAAAGAAGCTGGAAGAATTGAAAGAAGAGTTATAATATTTGCAGC
Organism: uncultured Gammaproteobacteria bacterium; assembly: GCA_964619625.1. Lineage (GTDB taxonomy): Bacteria > Patescibacteriota > Patescibacteriia > Magasanikbacterales > GWA2-37-8 > XYD2-FULL-39-9. The sequence continues at coordinate 4,578 of CAZUFD010000021.1, forward strand.
AATTCTTATTTTTGCTTATGAGTAGAAAAAAAACAAAAAAAGAATTTGAAGATTTTTATAACTCCCATATTGACAAAGTATACCGCTTTGTTTTTTTTCGCGTAAATTGCGACAAAGATCTGGCGCAAGATTTGGTGTCAGAAATATTTATTAAAGCCGTGGAGCATTTTGCGGATTATGACCCAACCATAAGTAAGACGGCCTGGATTATGACCATAACCAGAAATCACTTGGCCAATCATTGGCGGGATAGGAAGCCTACCGTAGCTATCCCCGAGGATGAAACCGGTTTGGCCGAAGGCTTTTGGCTGCACTCGGCAATTGGGCTGTTTAAGAAAGAGGAGGCCAAACAGGAGCTGAGCAGCCTTCTAGAGGGGTTGGATAAGGATAGCCGGGAAATTGTAACTTTTCACTATATTTTAGGGTATAGTTATGCAGAGATAGCGGAAATGAAGAATATGACCGAAACCGCGGTAAAAGTCGCTGCTCACCGTATTATTAAAAAACTGTACGCGAATATATAGCAACCCAGCATATTCGCCTAAAACTCAATATGAAATTTAAAACTAGGTATAATCTTTGGAAATTGAAACGAAGCGCCAGTCCCAGCTTTGTTTTTAAAGCTGTGTTACGAAAAGATTTGCATAAAGTCTGGGATGCCGCGTACGGCTCCCCTCGTTGGTATGAGTTCCCGTTAATTCATAAAGCCGTATCAATGGCGGTGGTGGCACTGCTTTTAACTGGCGCGGCCAGCGCTTACGCGTATAATAGTCCTGAAGTTACGGAAGGTACGCCCCTTTATTCCATTAAAGAAGCTTTGGAAGATGTGGAAGAAATAACCAAGATTACTCCCGAAGCCAAAGCAAAATTTTATCTGAAGAAAATAGAACGTCGTGAAGCCGAGCGGGAAGTGATCAAAGAGCACTTATTGCCGGAAATAAAATATGAAATTGAAAGAATAGAGGTCGAGATCGCGTCAGGTACAAAATCTGAAATAGAAGTAGAAGCGCAAGAAAAAATAAAAATCAAGGCCGCGGAACGCAAAATTCACAAGACTGAAAAATCCATAGAAAAAGCCGAGGAACAGCTGGAGAAGACGCAAAAAATATTTGAAAAATCCAAATCAAAAAATGTTAAATTACTTCAAGAAGTAAGAAGCAGAATAGAACGAAGTCAGCAGCGCCGAAGAATGCAGGCTGAAATAAAAGCCGAAACCGAAACCAAGTTTGAATCCAATATTGAAGAAGGCGTGGTGCTGCCCGAAGAGTTAGAAGCAAGCGGCAGTGAACATGTTGAGCTGCAATCAGCAACGCAGACAGAGGTAAAAATTCAAGAATCCCAACAAGAACAAAGGTCGTTACAAAGAATTTTTAATTTAAATTAATTATAAATATATAATTAGTATGCAAAAAAATCTTATAGTATCTTTAGTCGCGGTAATGGCTCTGGTATCTTTTGCTCCGGCCCTAACCTTGGCTCGTGAAGACAGCGATAACAGGGGGGAAGATCAAAAAGAGTTGGTGGAAATAAAAAAGGAACTTAAAGCAGAAGTAAAATTAGAAAGAGAAGGTCTTAAGGAACGCCTAAAAGAATTAGCCCGATCCCTTAGGTTTGCTCCTCGAGCGCTTACCATTACCGGTACGCTTGTAGCTATGAATTCCACCACCCCAACCTCAACCGAAATTACCCTTGATGTTACCAGAGTAACACCGGTTAGATCTAAAAAAATTCCTACCTCAACGCTGCCATATCCGGAAAAGGGTACAAGAATCGTATTAAAACTCAATGAGAAAACAACTTTGGTGAGAGCATACGGTGGCAAGATGAAGCTGTCCGAAATGACTGTTGGCGACAAACTGCACATTGTAGCCAAGTTCCAAAAGGATGGAACGCTTAATGTGCGAATCGTAAAAGATAATTCTCTCCATGTTTTACGTCATAAAAAAGGCATGGTAGAAAGCATTAATGCGTCCAACTCTTCATTTGTTCTAAAACAGGAAGAGAGAACGGTTACCGTATATACAAATAGTCAGACTAAATTTTATATGAAAGGCGCGGCTACCCCGCCAACCTTTGCTAATCTGCAAGTTGGTGACAAGGTAAGCGTGGGAGGTATTATCAATATTGATCTTAAGACTGTGGCCGCCAGTTCGGTAACGATACAAAAAAGACCGGTAGTTGTGCCTGCTCCAGGACCAACTTCTACACCTCCTTCACCAACTAGTACGCCTACTCCTACCACTACCCCTACTCCAACTACTACTCCTTCATCAACCTAAATAACCTCAGAACAAAAACATCCTCCGACGTTACGTCGGAGGATGTTTTTTAATTTAATTTACAACCTGTCATCCAAAGCCCTGTTTACCCATGTATCGGCTTCCTTGTTATTCTCACGTCTGGTATGTTTGAAGGTTGTTTTTTTAAAACCACTGGCCAGATTAAAAGCCATGATAAATAATTTTTGCAGGCCCGGCTCCCGGACTTTGTATTGTCTGTTCATTTGTTTGGTTACGAGTTCGCTGTCTAAAATACACTCAACTTCAGTCGCGCCCAATTCCTTGGCTTTTTGCAGCGCGGAAATTAAAGCCGAATACTCAGCGTAGTTATT
>CAZUFD010000022.1:0-5200 GCA_964619625.1 uncultured Gammaproteobacteria bacterium
CAATCCAACTCGGCATGCGTGCGGCAAAGAAACTGCACGTCCAAATCCGTAACGTGGTCGGATTGCACGGGCGTAGACATAAGCGGCGAAGCACAGCCCTTGTTGAAATAGTCGCTATGGGGTATGCCAAAGGCATGTCCGAGCTCATGAGCCACTATGTGGGCATCGATGTAATCTGGCGTAATGAACACAATCTCGTGCGCGTCTGGCATATAGCAAGCGAGCAGTGTTGCGCCGCACTGAACCACAACATCCGGGCAACCCTTTGCGTCTACCTTGAAAGGAATCAGTCGATTGCTCGTAAGCGGCACCGGCTGTCCACGATCCACTATGATCACAGGACGAGTGGACTCTGGAAAGTACATAAGCCACTGATTTATGCCCTCATCAATAATTTGGCGGCGTGACTCCTTACAATTTTCCCCAGCCACAGTTGAAAGATCCGGACAACCTGACCAGAAACTTTCATCTGGCACAAGATAGATCGGATCTCGAAAATCAGCTATGGAATCGTTCCATTGCCAAGAAACTTTCTCAGCAACGTTTTTCGTGCTTTCCACAAGCACAGAGTTGGTGGTTGTACCAGTGGTGTTACCAACCTGGTAGGAATTAGAGCCGCACCCGTAAAGACCGAGTACGACAATGGCCTTGATGAAAAGTGCGCGCATGTTCCCCTCCTACAATTTAGTATATGGTGGAAAGAAACAAAACACAACCCCGATTTTGAGGTTGTGTTTTTTACGCTGCCTTCAAAAATTTTGAAAGCAATGTGCAATGGCCGCGATTCTCCAGGCGGCCGGTCTGGATACCTATTGCAGGTACGAGGATTCAAGGAAGAATGTGACGTGACGGTGGGTAGAGAGAGGCTTTGATCAGCGGGCGATGTAGCCAGCCGAGATCGCCCAGATCACGATGCAGATACACGCGCAGATGAGGATGCTGACGCAGATGAGGGCCGCCCACTCCAGCTTGCCGGAACCATTGTCGGGCTCCACAGCATCGACCTCCACGGCGAATTTCGGCAGCGGGCTGGTACCCTCCGCCTTGCTGGACACGACCTCGGCGGTCGGCAACTTGGGCGGCACTGCCACCAGATTGGCCGGCAACGGATCACCCACGACGGGCATCACCTCCGGCTTGACCGCCTTCATCTGCTGGGACGGCGTGGGATAGTAGGGTCTGGGAACAGGGAACTCCTGCTCCATGGAACCACGGTCGGTGTTGCAATCGGCATTGAATCGCATGTTGTGTCGTCTCCCCCATGAGACAGAGTTGATTCAGACTGTAGCAACCGCTACAGCTGATGAGTACATTTTTACCCTCCCTAAGGGCAATGACGTACTCACCATTTGAATCTAAACTCTTTTATTCAACTTCCTTGTATTGTGGAAAGAACGAAATGTTAGTCTTACAACTAACAAAAGATTATAGTTTAAAATAGAAAAATTGTCAATAGATTTGTAAAAATACAAAAGCGACGCTCCCACGCCGCCCAACCCTCCAAACTAAGAACTTGTCCTTCTTACAACTCAAAGGCCTTCTTCAATGCCTTATACCCGGGGTTTTCACGCCCCAGTTTAGGCCTATCTTCAGAAGATGGAAGTTCTTCTACGAAATCCTCCAGAAGATCGCTCACTCTGGATCCGTCACCAGACCACACATAGTATGACCATCTGGCACGGCCACCCTTCTTGATACTGCGCATGTGAGGCAAACTCTTACCACGCACAAATACTCGTTCGCCGCTATCAGTCGACATGATTAGATCAATGTTGGGCTGATCAGGCGACCGAAATGCCACACTAGCCAAAGTCCCACGCATAGTTCTCAGTTCCGGCTTGCCCCGCTTGATCCGTTGCCAGATAGACGGGGCAGCGATGGCGAAGCACAGACCGAAGACGAGAGCTCCAACCCACACGCCATGCTTTGTACCGACAAACACAGCCAGACCCAGAACCAGGGCAACAAGCACGCCAACGACCAGCTTCTCAAGAGTACTCATAGCTCCCTCCAGCGCGATGATACCCCATTCCCCGGGGCCGGGTTTTTCTTAAACTAAACACTAACAAAATGCGCAAAATAAATCAAAGTTCAACTCTTGCTCCGCAACTATATATATGGTAAAATATTTGTATCAAAATTCACTATTCACACAGCACTACTCAAGCGTATCCTGATGTGTGCAAACATGTATCATAAAAATATGCCCGTGAAAAAAGTCCAAAAAGGAAGGATTTCAGAAGAAAAACCAAAAAAACAAATAGAGAAAAAACCAACTGCTTCTGCTCCAACTCAACCAAAAGTAAAAGCAAAAATTTCCGACAAACCAGACGCAAATTATAGCGCCAAAAATATTACCGTTCTGGAAGGGCTTGAAGCCGTTCGCCGCCGCCCGGGCATGTATATCGGTTCCACCGGCCCAGTTGGTTTACATCATTTAATTTGGGAAGTCGTAGACAACTCCATAGACGAATCCATGGCCGGTTTTTGCGACCAAATAGATGTTACGCTGCTTCCGGATCATTACATTTCAGTAAAAGATAACGGCCGCGGTATTCCGGTAGATATTCACCCCCAAACCAAAGTCAGCGCTTTGGAAGTCGTACTTACCAAACTGCATGCCGGCGGTAAATTTGATTCCGGCTCCTATAAAGTATCCGGCGGTTTGCATGGCGTGGGTGTTTCGGTGGTAAATGCTTTGTCTACTCACACCAAAGCCGAAGTGCATAAAGATGGAAAAATTTGGATGCAGGAATATAGAAACGGCGGCAACCCGGTAAAAAAAGTTCAACAAGTTGGCACCACCAAAGAACGCGGCACTGTTATTACCTTCCGCGCGGACGATACAATTTTTGAAACTATAGATTATGAATGGAAAACAATCATAGATCACATCCGCCAACAGGCATACTTATCAAAAGGTATCCGTATTTCCATTACCGACAAACGTGTCGGCGAAGAAAAAGCCAAAGACAAAACCGCGATTCCCTTTCCTAACCCTACGTACGAATTTTATTTTGAAGGCGGTATTGCTTCGTATGTACGCCACCTAAACCAAAACAAGGAAGTAAAAAATGAAAATGTTTTCTACATTGAAAAAGAACAAGATAATGTAAAAGTAGAAATCGCGTTGCAATACAATAATGAATTTAACGAATTGCTTTCTGCTTTTACCAATAATATTTATAATCCCGAAGGCGGCACGCATGTGGCCGGTTTTCGTACCGCGCTTACTCGCAGCTTAAACACCTATGCCCGCAACAAAGGCTTCCTCAAAGAAAAAGATAGCAACTTCACTGGCGAAGACGTACGCGAAGGTTTAACTTGTATTCTTTCTATAAAAGTAACTGAACCGCAATTTGAAGGTCAAACCAAAGCCAAGCTGGGAAATACCGAAGTAAAGGCGGCCGTAGAAACGGTCATGAACGACGCGTTTCTAATTTTCTTGGAAGAACACCCCAAAGATGCCGAAGGCGTTATAGAAAAATGCTTGCTTTCCGCGCGCGCTCGCAATGCGGCCAAAATCGCCCGCGACACTATTCTGCGCAAAGGCGCTTTGGAAGGATTTACCTTGCCGGGCAAACTGGCCGACTGCAGCAGTAGACGCGCCGAAGAATCGGAACTATTTATCGTAGAGGGTGATTCGGCCGGCGGCAGCGCCAAACAAGGACGTGACCGTGAGCATCAGGCTATTTTGCCGCTGCGTGGTAAAGTGTTAAATGTTGAACGCGCCCGCTTGGATAAAATTTTAACAAACAATGAATTGAAGTCGCTTATTATCGCCATGGGCACAAATATTGGCGAACAATTTGATATTTCCAAGCTTCGCTATCATCGCTTGGTTATCATGACCGATGCCGATGTGGACGGCGCTCATATCCGCACGCTTCTACTTACTTTCTTCTATCGCTACTACCCTACCCTTATCACTAATGGCCATATCTTGATTGCCCAACCGCCGCTCTATAGTTTGAAGTACGGCAAAAATATGCGCTACGCATATAACGACGAAGAAAAAGAAAAAATCCTAGCCGAAATTGCCGGATCAACAGGCAGCAAACCTGCCTCCGCCAAAGCTGTCGCGGGCAAAACAAAAAAGACAGACGAAAAAACTGAAGAAACAGCCGAGGCTGAATCTGGCGAAGAAAATGAAGTGCAGGGACTAGAAGTAAATGGAATTAAAGTAAACATTCAGCGCTATAAAGGTTTGGGGGAAATGAACCCTGAGCAGCTTTGGGAAACCACTATGAACCCAAAAAACCGCATGATGAAAAGAGTAACTGTGGAAGACGCCGAACTAGCCAATGAAGTCTTTGAGATCCTTATGGGAGATGAAGTTGGGCCAAGAAAGAATTTCATACAAACTCATGCGAAAAGCGTGTCTAATTTGGATATATAGTTCATATGAAAGAATCCGGTAATTTACCGCCGCAAGTTGAACTGGAACAAAGAGCTAGTTTATATAAGATAATTCCTTATGGGGCTTCACGTGAACAAATTGTTTTATCTTATGCAGATGAATACGGATTAAGATGGTCATTAAATAGAGATAATTTTAATATTAAACTCTGGCCATCAAAGACTGCGATGCATCTAGAAGTGGATGCTGATGATTCTGGAGCCGGTACTACTGGTTATATAAGTCAAAAACGCGGCATTACATATTCAGATAGCGGGGTACTAAAAGATAAAGAAAAAGCTGCATTACAGTACGCTCTAAAAAAATACCTAACAACATAGAACGAGCACTTCGCTTAGATATCAACAGCAACTATTGACATTTTTGCCATAATAAGGTATTATTAACTCATCAAATTAAAGGCAGCCGAAAGGCTGTTTTAAAATCCAAGTGAGTGAGAGAAATGTCTAGCTTGCTAGACTATTTCCGAGCGAACGCGGATTTCTATCGAAGATTAAATCCAAAATATATATGTTTGTAGCTATCAAAAACTACTTTGTCGGATCTTACCAGGAAATGAAAAAAGTTAGCTGGCCAACCAAAAGCCAGACTATAAATTATAGCTTGCTGGTAATCGGCATGAGCGTTGGCATGGCTCTATTCTTAGGTTTACTAGATTATATATTCAATGGCGCTATCACAACATTATTTTTAAAATAGTATAGGGGCTAAAGCCCATATATATTCCATATTTACTGCGCTTGTTCGGAAAAGTACATAAATGTCCTTTTCACTCACTTC
>CAZUFD010000023.1:0-4261 GCA_964619625.1 uncultured Gammaproteobacteria bacterium
CAGTTAAAAATATTTAATTTGGAAAAACAAATTTTCCAAGATCAGTCCGAACAAAATTATCGTCAGGTAAGCGGACTGTTTGCCGCTCAAGCGGTTTTGGAAAATAAAGATAAATTTGGACATATAGATGGGCTCGTGGCCGAACTTGGCGAAGTAGAAGAAAAGCATCAGCTTGCCCTTGAGGTGGCAGCGGGATCATACTTGTCGGCGCTGGTTGTAGAAGATGATGAAGTGGCCAAACAGGCGATAGAATTTTTGCGCAACAACCGTTTGGGTTCAGCTACATTTTTGCCATTAAATAAGATTAAGCCCAGACCAGCCGAAAAAGATATAGATAGTATTTTATCCATGCCGGGAGTGCTGGGATTAGCGGCGGAGATTGTTAAACATGAAGATAAGTTCAATAATATTTTCTCGTTTATTTTCGGCCAAACAGTCGTGGTGGAAAATTTATCAGTAGCGCAAAAAATCGGCATTGGCCGCGCCCGCATGGTGACGCTTACCGGAGATTTGGTGGAAAAAACCGGTGTAATGAAGGGCGGCTACAAACATATTAAAAAAGATGGGCTGCGTTTTTCCAGCCATGTATCTTGGAGTAAAGACAGATTGGCTGAATACCAGACGCAAATAAATTCAGAAAAAGAAAAGATTATAGAATTGGAAGCCAAATACGAACAGGTGAAAGCCAGACTTTTGGAATTGGAATCCAAGCGTGATGCCGCTCATTCCAAGACCAAACTCCTGAAAGCATTTTCGTTGCAGGAAGTCATGCAGAAAAAGCAGAATTTGGTAAACGAAATTTTGGCTCGTAGAAATGATTTAAAAATTGAAACCGCCAGACTGGAAACAAAACATATGGCGCTGACCGAAGAGGTGCGGGCAGAGTTAAATTCCACCATAGAAATGGTGGTTGAGCGCAAGCCGCCGGTAGTGGCTATGGATAAAGTGGGGGAAATACTAAGTGAAATTCAAAAACTCAAATATCAGCTCAGTTTAATCGGCGGTATTGATAAGGAAGTCGTGGAAGAGTATCAGCAAAGTAAAGAACGATTTGATTTTCTTTCTGATCAGATTAAAGATTTAACGCTTGCGCTCGCAGATTTGGAAAAAATGATTGTGGAGTTGGATGAAATTATGAAGAAAAAACGCGCCGCGTCGTTTAAGAAAATTCGCAAAGAATTTGATCGGTATGTAAAGATACTTTTTGGCGGTGGTGAGGGGGATATCTTTGAAATTTATGGAGAAGAAAAAAACGAAGATGAACTGTTGGCCCAAGGAGCCGAGCAAGAGTTGGTGGAAGAAAAACCAAAGCATAAAGAAAAGATTTTGACCGGCATAGATATTTCCATAAACCCGCCGGGAAAAAAGATTAAAAATATTAGTACGCTTTCCGGGGGTGAGAGAACGCTTGTGTCTATTGCGCTTATTTGCGCGATCTTAAGTTATAACCCGGCGCCGTTTGTGGTGCTGGATGAGGTGGAGGCAGCGCTCGATGAAGCCAACACCCGCCGGTTTGCCGAAATTATTGCCGAACTTTCTTCTCGTTCTCAATTTATTATTATTTCTCACAATCGCGTAACTATGCACGCGGCCGATGCGTTATACGGAGTGGTTATGGGAAATGAAGGTGTTTCAAAACTACTCAGCGTGAAGCTGGAGGAAGTGCCGAGCTATGAAACAAAGGGTTGAAACAGTTGACAAATAAGCAGGAATAGTATATATTATCGATGCTCTAAATCGTCACAAACTTCTGTCATCCTGAACTTGTTTCAGGATCTATAAATTAATTTTAATAGTTGAGATGCTGAAATCAACCGAAGGGATCCCTTTGGGACAAGTTCAGCATGACAATTTAAATATTTATGTTAATGATTCGTTTGCAAAGAATGGGAAAGAAAAATGCTCCGACCTATCGTTTGGTAATTGCCGAAAAAGGCAGAGATACCCAGGGCAGAAATTTGGAAATCTTGGGCACCTTTAATCCGCGTGCCAAAGAAAATGGATTCATGCCAAATACCGAACGTGTAAAATATTGGTTGGAAAAAGGCGCGCAGCCATCCAACACATTGCACAACTTGTTTTTGAAATCAGGACTTCTTAGTGATGAAAAGAAAAAGAAATCAGTCTATATTTCCACAAAACGAGCGGCCAAAATAGCTGAAAAGAAAAAATCCGAAAAGCCAGCCGAAGTCGCTCCGGCTGAAACTGCTCCGGCAGCGTAAATATAGTTTGACCGGTTTTTGGAGATTTGATATTATAAGAACAAGCAGAATTGGCCCCACTAAGCGGGGCGGTCGACAGCTGCAATTAAGTGAAGAATGAATTAGAAAAATATTATGGAAGCAGATCAACAGTTTGTAGAGATGCTCGTCAAATCAATTGTCAATAATCCTGATGATGTAAAGACAGTTCGTACCATTGACGAAAGAGGAGTTTTGATCACTTTGGACGTCAATCCAGCCGATATGGGTTATGTGATTGGCCGCCAGGGTCAAACTGCTCGTTCTATCCGCACCTTGCTCAAAATCGTTGGCGCCAAGCATAATGCTCGCGTTAACCTAAAGATCAATGAGCCAGCCGGTGGAAGAGCTCCTCGTATGAACCAAATGGACAACCAAATGGTTGATACCAGTACCGTAGACAGTCTCAATATCTAAAACTATAAAAACAATCCGCTCAGCGCCTAAAAAGCCTGGGCGGTTTTGTTTAAGTTGATAATTGCCTTACTTTTAGCTATAGTATGGGTACTATGAAATTTGATATTCTTACAATCTTTCCAAAATTTTTTGAAAGCTTTAAAACAGAAGCGTTAATTTCGCGCGCGCAAAAAAAAGAGTTAGTTTCTATTAATATTCATAACCTGCGCGATTTTGCCGATGATACGCGTGGAACCGTGGATGACCGGCCATATGGTGGCGGCGCGGGAATGGTGCTTATGTTTCCGCCGATTTATAAAGCCGTTAAAAAAATATCCGCCCAAGGCGGATCGGCCTCGGGCCGAAAAAGTAAGAAATCAAAAACCAAAGTAATTGTTTTTAATCCAAAGGGAAAAAAGTTTACGCAAGCTATGGCCCGAGAGTGGTCAAAACTGGACGAGCTCGTTATGATTTGCGGTCGTTATGAAGGCATAGACGAACGGGTAATGACAAACATTGCAGATGAAGAAATTTCTATTGGTGATTATGTGTTGTTTGGCGGCGAAGTCCCAGCCATGGTGGTAATGGAAGCGGTTACCAGATTGATACCGGGTGCAATCGGTAAGCAAGAATCGCTGAAAGATGAATCATTTAATGATGCGGGAGAAATGGGTAAAGAACAGCTAACAAAATTTATTGAATATCCTCATTATACTCGGCCGGAAGTGGTGATTGTAAACAAAAAGAAAGTGAGCGTGCCGGATGTTTTACTTTCCGGTGATCATAAGAAAATAGAGGAGTGGAGAAGGGCAAATTCAAAGGTCTAAGGATGCCTGTTTTTATCCCCAACTTAGCCATATCTTGGGCTCTTGACAAGATTTTTAGTTGTGCTAATATGTAGGAACTAAAAACGTAATAGATTCTTGCAAAACAACTTTCATTAAAACTTAGAAATTCTCCGGTAAGTCCGTTTTGGAAACTGCCCGCCTCGTGCAATCGAGGGAAAGAAAAAAGAGCAATCAAGATTTGATTTCTCTTTTTTCTTTCTAGTCAGGTAACTGGAAGGAAAAAAGTTTTCAACTATAAGTTGAAAAGCACGTTGACAACACAAATGTGACAAAGACCACAAAAAAGTCTATCCGAAAAAACTCGGGTTATTCCGAGTATAAATAATAAATAAATCCAAAAATGATAACTTGTTCATCAGCCCTTGCAGCTTCGGCTGTGTAGGGTGAACAAAAATCAATACTCTTTTTTTAAGAGTTTGATCCTAGCTCAGGATGAACGCTGGCGGCGTGTTTAAGGCATGCAAGTCGTACGAAGGTGGCTTGTAGCACTAAGGTTTAGAAAATTCTAAGCTTGAGTGCTATGAGCTACTTCAGTGGCAAACGGGTGAGTAACACACTGGTAACCTACCTTCAAGACGGGGATAGCTCGCCGAAAGGCGAATTAATACTCGATGGACATGCGGGGACATAAGTCATTCGCATGTAAAGTCGCAAGACGCTTGAAGAGGGGCCTATGTCTGATTAGCTAGTTGGTAGGGTAATGGCCTACCAAGGCTTTGATCAGTAGCAGGCGTGAGAGCGTGACCTGCCTCACTGGGACTGAGACACTGCCCAGAC
>CAZUFD010000024.1:0-3459 GCA_964619625.1 uncultured Gammaproteobacteria bacterium
ACAATTCACAACGCGTTTGACGCGTAGAGGAGTACAGCATGCGCGCCAAATATTTATTGACCAAGTTTGTGGTGGGTCTGATGTTAACTTTTTCCCTCACCAGCTTTCTGATGCCGCGGAAATCAACGATACCCTACATTGATTTGCGACAGCCAATCTACTTTGTTGTAGATCAGAGCTTTGTCGCAGATTGCGAAGCCAGTGACAAAAATGTCATTATGTGTCTTCTTGAACGGGTGGCCATCTTTAAGATGGGTCTTGATGATTGGTTCAAACATTTTGCCGAAGGCTCTAGGCCCAAGGCAATAATTACCTTTTCGTCAGAATTAGTGCCTGTTAACGCAGCCAACACACCAATTCATCTAGAAATCAAAGAAGGCGGCTGCGTCTCTAATGGAACAAGGCATGGCGCCTGCTACGCCGTAGAAGACGGACTTATTAAGATTATCTTTGACAGGCCTCAAGAAATTACAATTCCAACTTCGGCTCATGAATTCGGCCATGCCCTCGGCCTGCAGCACAAGCCCAACAACTCCATCATGTCATATCGGGTAAAAAATATTGTTCAGCCCATAGACATAATGACTTTGTGTGCCTTGCATCAGGAATACCCGCCTCATGATGCCACGTGGTGCGAGGGCAGTTTCTATAATAGCTGTCTGTGCCCTTCGGAATCATTTGAGTCTGGTGATAATAAAAATAGTGAAAACCACCGTGTTTGTGAATAAAAATGGCTTACCCATCTTGAGAAAGGTGGGTTCAACGTATCTATAACTATTATTGACCTTTTATTGATTCCGATATATAATTTAAATACTACGCTCTGTAGTATTCACACACTAACCATTTTAATATATGGGCTAAAGCCCATATATACTCATTCACTCGGAAATATCCAGGTTCAATATTTATAACTCGCAAGCGGTTATAAATATCTCACTGGCTATTTCCCTCATTCATTTCGCATATGGAACAAAACGAACAAAGTTTAAGCCATAAGGAACGCCAGGAAACGAAACGTGAAGAAAAACTTAACAAACAAATGGAAGAAAAAAATAAAAAGAAAATGCAATCAGCCATCCTCTGGACGGTTATTACCGTATTTGTGGTTGGAACTATAGGTGCCATGATTGCCCTTGCCTCAAAAAAATCAGGGCCTCAATTTGCCGGCGGAACGGTAAAACCGGCTGATGCCAGTGACTGGGTAAAAGGCGCGCCGCTTGCAGAAGCTACAGTGGTATTAACTGAATATAGCGACTTTCAATGTCCGGCTTGCGGCGCATACTATCCAATGGTCAAACAGCTTGGCAAAGAATTTAAAAATTTAGCGATCGTGTACAGACACTTTCCGTTACCTCAGCATGATAATGCCAGGCCAGCGGCCCAAGCTGCGGAAGCTGCCGGAAAGCAAGGTAAATTCTGGGAAATGCATGACATGCTATTTGAAAATCAAGAATTTTGGTCCGTATCACCTAACCCTGAAGAAGCCTTTAATACCTATGCCGAAAAACTGGGCTTGGATATGGAAAAATTCAAGACTGATGTTAAATCCGCAACAGCTAAAACAAAAATAACGAGCGACTATCAAAGCGGCGCCAGCGAAGTTGACGGCACCCCCAGTTTCTTCCTCAACAATCAAAAAATAAAAAATCCTAGAACTTATGAAGAATTTAGAAATATTATCCAGCAAGCTGGCGGCGCCCTCTAATAAATTTTCATTCGGCTTTCTAGCCGTAAGCGCTGTCGGCTTTGTTGACGCTACCTATCTTACGGCAAAACACTTCCTGGGAGAGCCAATCACCTGCTCTATTTTGCGCGGCTGCGAGCAGGTAACTGCGAGCGAGTATTCTATTATATTTGGCTTGCCTGTGGCTCTTTTAGGCGCTCTGTATTATCTGTCTGTATTGCTTCTCATTACTATCTACCTGCAAACCAAACAACGGGCGCCTCTGCTGTTTGTAAACCTGCTCACCTTATTTGGCTTTTTATTTTCCTTAAGGTTTGTCTATTTACAAATATTTGTTATTAAAGCTATTTGTATTTTCTGCATGGTTTCGGCTACTACTTCTACTTTATTGTTTATCTTAAGTCTATCTTTTCTCAGAAAAAATAAAGCTAATAATACTCCGGAAAAATTATCAGTGTAACAATCGCGGATTGTTCAAAATAAAAACCCGAGCGCGATACAGCTCGGATTTTTGTTTTTTAAATTATTTTATTGCTTTGGCTACCGCTTTGGCCACGCCCTTATCAAATGGTTTTGGTAAAATATTTTCCGTATTAGGTTTTTTTACGTACTTGGCCAAATTTTCCGCAGCACGCACCAGCATACTTTCGGTAATCTGGCTTACCTTATTATCCAAAGCGCCTCTAAAAATTCCGGGGAAAGCCAAAACATTATTTATCTGATTTGGAAAATCCGATCTGCCGGTGCCAATAATAAATGCGCCACCTGCTTTGGCTTCGCTGGGCATAATTTCCGGCACAGGGTTGGCCAGCACCAAAATAATCGGCTTGGCGTTCATGCTTTTTACTTCGGCTCGGGTAATAATATTTGGCCCGCTTACCCCAATAAACACGTCCGAATTTTTTAAAACGCCCTTTAAGCTGCTATCTGCCGGTGCATTTGAATTAGTAAGGTTAGCCAATTCTGCCTTAGCGCTGTTTAGATCTCCTCTTTCTTTGTAAATCAAGCCTTTGCTATCACAAACAGCCACGTTTTTAAACCCGTAATTTATTAAAATTTTGGCTACGGCTGTACCAGCGGCTCCAGCGCCGCTGATAACTACTTTGGCCTTAGTTTTGTCCAATTTTTTTACCTTTAAAGCGTTTATCATTGCCGCCAAAACCACTACCGCTGTACCATGCTGGTCATCATGCATTACGGGAATAGATAATTCTTTTTTCAATCTATTTTCAATCTCAAAACAACGAGGGGCGGAAATATCTTCTAAATTTATACCGCCAAAAACCGGCGCCAAATATTTTACGGTTTTTATTATCTCTTCCGTGTCTTGGGTATCTAAACAAATAGGAAAAGCATCCACACCACCAAATTCTTTAAACAAAACCGCCTTGCCTTCCATTACCGGAATTGCGGCTTCCGGACCCAAATTTCCTAATCCCAAAATAGCCGACCCGTCGGAAACTACAGCCACCGTATTTTTCTTTATAGTATATTCGCGCGTTAAGCTTTTATCCTTGCCAATTACTCGGCACACCTCGGCCACGCCGGGCGTGTAGGCCAAAGATAAGTCTTTTTTATTTTTTATTGCCACTTTGCTTTTTAGCTCCAACTTTCCATGAAATTTTTTGTGAAGTTTTAACGAATCGCTATAAACTTTATCCGGCATATTTGCTGCTTAATTAAATTATCTCAACTATTTTTTGCTTGGATGTAAACCCTTTTTTTACTACCACCATTGATTGCGATACTCCAAAATATTTTGCCAAAGCTCT
>CAZUFD010000025.1:0-2911 GCA_964619625.1 uncultured Gammaproteobacteria bacterium
ACCCCGCTTGCATCAGCGATAGTTTTGGCCAAAAATTCCTCTTCGGAATTAACTGAAATAATAATATCGGCTTGCGGAGCGCTTTGCCCAAAAATCGCTATATTTTCTCCCCTTTTCACCTCGCTCTTATCAACCGCGATTGTCGGCGCAATAAAAATTCCGCTCACGTTCGTCGTGGCTCCGGCCGTAACACTAACCGGAAATGTAAGCAAGCTTGAACGCCTTCCATCTTTATCCTCGCCATAAATAGCAAAATTATAATTACCCGCCGAAAGAGATGACAGGGTTATTTTAAAATTTGCGTCTGTTCCGGCTACGGTAGAAGCCGCCACTTGCGCGTCTTTTAAGAGGGTAACTGTACTTTTGGGGAAAGCGCGGCCGGAAAAAATAACCGTTGTTTGCGGGGCTGTAGGTATTCCACCTCCTCCTCCGCCACCCCCGCCGCCGCCTCCACCCCCACCGCTAGCCGCGGCGACTGGTTGAGCGGAAACTTGAGTAGAAGTAACAACCGGATCACCCAAAAAATCCAATGCGCGAATGACAAAATAATAGGTTGTGCCATTGGTAAGGCCGGTACGCGTACTGGCCAAAACATTGCCTACATTAGTAAAAGAATAAGGCCCGCCTGAATGTGTGGGCTGGCCAGCCGCATAGGCGTTTATATTAAATCCCAATTCTCCTACCGCCGAAGTCCATGTTAAAGCTACTTGCGCATCGCCCGCTGTGGCGGAAATAACCGGAGTAGACACAAAAGGAAAATAAAAAAACCCGGCATGACTGGCAAAAGCCGTGCTGGAATTTTCTCCAATTATCACCTGGCCAGAGCCGCTAAATAATTGAAAGTTTGTTGAAGTTGATTTCCCCCCACCCATCGTAACTACCGGATTGGAATTAACAAAATTTGTAGAAGTAAATTCTTCGGCCCAAACAACTGTTGCCGTAAACAACCAAATTGATACTAAAAATATAGCCAATTTTTTAACAGCCATACTATTTTCCTATGGCTTTCTAAGGAGAACTACTGGTTCTCACTTGTTGAAGCTGGGGCTGCTGGAGCCGGGGCTGGAGCGGCGTTTGGATTGCCGATAACGAGAGGGGCAATTTCAATAATTTTATTCTCGCTTGGACGATACATGATTGCTTTAAGCGCTTGGGTGTAAATCAAAACTTTGTCGCCTTGAGAAAAAAAAAAAAAAAATGCTTGCTCGGCTTTTAATTTTTCCGGATCGGTTACCGTGGCAATTGTCGGAGCTTCACTTTCGGGCAACAAAACTAATTTTCCAACCGCTTCAATTACTTTTTGATTTTCTTCCTGGCTTGCTTTTTGAGGATCAACGTTCAATTTGCGAACTTTTTGATATAGCACTGCGCTTGTACCAGCCAAGGCAATTACTAAAACTCCTAATACTACCGAGACCAGTTTTAAATTATTTGTGGGCATACGTATGATTGAAATTTAATTAAATATAATTTGTATATTGAAAAATTTTTATAATTTCATATAGAGACCGCGAGCCTATATAATAACGACCTTTTTAACAAAAAAGCTTACTATAAAATTATAGCATACATTTTTTATTTTCAAAAATACCTCGCCGTGGATTATTCACAGAATTAAGGGGAAGAAGTGGCAATATCTAATTCTACCGGAGCGCTCTCTTCGGAATTTGTTAGTTCTAATGATTCCGAACTTGTACTGACAGTAGAGGTAATTACATCAATAGTAACTGGTGGTGGTGCTACCTCTGCTTGCCTGGAATCCGGCTCATTGTTAGCAGATGCAGTTGATGAAGCTGTTGTGGAACTAGCTGCAATAACTTCTGGCGTAATATTTATGGGAGTGGAAGTAGAAAGTACAATTTTGGCATCTTTAACCGCCAGCGCTAACCAGCTAAATACTATGTCGCCGGGCGCCGGTTTATTTAACTTGATAATGAAGCCGGTCACACTCTTTTTGGTGACAAGATAGCGAATATCTTCGGCAAAAATGCGTGCTTCCAAATCTTCGGTGGAAGTGGGAGCGGTAGTAGAAGCTTCCAGCGAAATTGAAACACTGATAACCGGTTGTGTCAGGTATTCGCGTTCAAAGACAATGTCAACAAACTGAGTGCCGGAAGCCACCATCGCAAAGCCGCCGCTATCATTATTGAAGTATGGCCGGCCGAAGAATACGGTATCATTCATCAAACTTGTAACTCCAGAAATGGCCGCGATTGAGTCAACTTGCAAACCGCCTCTGAAACTTACGGCGTTTTCAAACTGCAAACCGCTGCTTTGCGCGAATGTATTTAGATCAAATGTCACGGAAGAGCTGGCAGAGGTGGTGGACGCGAATAAAGTATTTAACAGGATTGTATTTTCAGCTAATTGCGCGGCCAAACTATTAAGAGTGGTGGTCGTATTATTTAATTCTTGCGCGAGAGTTTGCAAGCTAGAAGTTATGGAATTGATTAATGGGTTTTCAATATCAGTTACAAAAAGTTTTGCTAATCTAACATTTCCCTCTACTACCACATCTCCATTAAAGGTGGCGAGTCCCGCTACCCTAAGACCATTTAGGAAGGCCGCTATTCCTTCTACTTCTAGAACATTTGTTTCTAGTCCTTCAACAATTAACGTGGAAGTAGTGCTGGAAGCAGAATTCATTTCACTGACAACATCAGAAAGCGATGACAACTTGTCCGTTATGATATTTAAGCCAAAAATCTGATTGGCGCTAATTTCATTAGCTGTTAACTTGCCGGCAAAGAAGCCATTACCAAGATTATCAAACGTAATAACCGGCGTGCTGGAAGTAGAACCCTCGGTGCTTGATGCGGTGTTGGTGGCGGCGGAAAAAATACTAAATAGTTCCCCGTTATTTAAGGCTAGACCCAATCCGACTCCGGAGAAAGTTTTAATATTATCAACA
>CAZUFD010000026.1:0-2858 GCA_964619625.1 uncultured Gammaproteobacteria bacterium
GGCAAATAACGGCGTATATAATAAACCGGTTAGTATTTTGAAAGTTACAGACCCGGTTGGGGAAATATTATATGAATGGAAACCGGAGGAAAACGAAGGACAAAAAGCTATTGAACCAGAAATTGCGGCCATAACTTCTAACGTGCTTTCCGATGACGTGGCCAGGTCTTGGATCTTTGGCGCTCACGGCAACCTTACCCTTCCTGATCGGCCAGTGGCTGCTAAAACCGGTACAACCAATGATAATAAAGACGCTTGGACACTTGGCTATACACCATCTTTAGCTACAGGTGTTTGGGTAGGCAATACCGTACCCACGCCTATGAAAGCCGGTGGAAACGCGCTGGCCGGCACTATCTGGAACAAGTTTATGAAAGAAGCGATAAAAGGAACTCCTGTAGAAAATTTCCCAACTCCTCCGCCAAACGACGCTCAAAAACCAGTGCTGCGCGGCGGCAACAGCGGTATTACCTTAAAAATCAATTCTGAAACCGGCAGAATTGCTTCCAGCTCCACTCCAGAAAATTTAATTACGGAACGCAGCTATCTGCCTCCACACGACATTCTTCATTATGTAGATAGAGAAGATCCGCGCGGACCTGTGCCGCCATTTCCAGCCGATGATCCGCAATATGAAAACTGGGAACAAGCCTTGCAAGTCTGGATGGCGAAGCTGCAATCCAGCGAAAACGTAACTTTCCTAGAACCACCAACTGAATATGACACCGAACTTGCAGCTGAACTGGCTCCAAAAATAGAATTTATTTCTCCGGTTGAGGGCGCAATTCTAACTTCAAGAGATATGAATATTGAAACGCGTGCCACGGCTCCGGGCGGAGTTAGTAAAGTAATCTATCAAATAGATAATCAACCAATTGGTGCGGCCACCGCATTTCCGTTTAGCCTACATTATTACGCTCAAAAATTAAACAAGGGACCCCATACCTTAAGCGCCGTGGCTGTTGATGACGCGGGACACAGTTCACAAAAGAATATTACTTTTGCGATGCAAGCGGATTTTGATCCGCCAAACTTTGAGTGGTTTGATTCAGGCCCGCTTACCTTACGAGCAGATGATTATCCACGCGTGTTTAATATCGTACCGTTTAGGTGGGAAGATATGAAAAAAATTGATATTTATCTGTCTTCAAACGGCGGCAGCCAGAGGTTGATTTATAACTTTAACCATCAAGAAGATAAATTATTTAACAACCTGCTCACATTTACCTGGAAAAATAGTCCGGGAGTTGGAGAGCATAATTTACGAGCCGTTCTTACAGACAATGTTGGCAATACGGTTGAGAAGACTTTACAGGTGAATATAGAATAAACAAAAAACATCCGACGTTACTTCGGATGTTTTTTGTTTGAATTTTTATTGTCTTATCGGCATCACAATATAAACAAAGCTTTGATCGCCCTTCGGGGCGAGCACGCATGGGCTGTCCGCATTTATTACCTTCAAAACCGCATTCTCGGTGTTGATGTTTGAAAGACCGTCTAAAATATACCGGTGGTTCAAAAGTGTATTATTCTTTTCACCCTTAACATCTGCCGAAACTTCGGATTTGTACTCACCGGTCTGGGTGGAAACCGAAGACAGGTGAATAACCCCGGCTGTGGGATCAAACTCAAAACTGACCGCGTTTACACCGGTGGTGGTAAACAAACTGGCCGCCTTTATCTCCTTAGTTATTTGGTTTGTAGAGAAGTCAGCCTCGGTTTTAAAGCTGGTTGGAATAATCTGGGTATAATCCGGATATTGGCCGTCTACCAGGCGAGACACAAGTTCCACATCATTACAGCGCAAAATTATCTGGTTTTCGGTTACCAGTAGTCGGATGTTTTTTTCGCTTTCTACTCCTTTGGATAGAGAAATTATTAAAATATGGTTCATTTCCTGCGCCGTGCGAGCTGGGATAATTATCCGTGCCTTATCTTCTCCTTGCAACACTTTTACCTTCTTTTCTGCCAACCTATAGCTGTCGGTTGCGGCCAAAGTAAGCATCCCCGGCTGATCATTGAAATTAAACAAAACACCGGCGAGTTCTGGCCGAATTTCATTCTTTGATGCCGCCTGAAAAACCTGTCCTAAACCGTTCTTAAGGGCCTCTACCTCTATTAAATAGCCCTTTCCTTCGCCTACCACCGGCACAACCGGGAACTCATCGGCTGGCGCGCCCTTTATCTTGGTTGAAGACCTCCCACACACCACCTCTAATTCGTTATCTTTTAGGGTTAACTCAACTTTTTCTTCAGATAATAAATTCACAAAGTCGTTGAGGGTTCTGGCCGGTACCGTAAACACGCCCGGAACTTCTACTTTGGCTCGTAGATTGGAAGTTATGGCCAGTTCTAAATTGGTGGCCATAAATTCTACCTTTTGTTCGGTGGCCTTGATAAGGACGTTGCCAAGTATTGGTAGGTTAACATTTTTTCCAGCCACCCCAATTACCAGCGCCAAAGCTTTTGACAAGTTCTCCTTTGTGCAAAAGAATTTCATATACAAGTGTTGTTAACTTTTTAATTGTCTATTATTGTATATCGATTTATTTATAAATAAATTACAATCGTTACTATAATGCGGTGGATAATATGGGATAACTTATTTTCTTCTCTAACCTTAGATGTTTTTAGGTTTTGAATTTACAGACTGGTTGTTGATAATACACTTATAAAGTGTGGGGATAAACTTTATTTTTTCTACCACCTGTTTATAAGTCGTTTGGAATGTGTATAGAAAGTGCATCAATTTTTTCACTTATACATTACTTATCAACAGCTTGTACTCAGGTATATTCATATTCGCTCGGAAATATCCAGTATAAATATTTTTAGCTCGCAAGCGATCAAAAATA
>CAZUFD010000027.1:0-2749 GCA_964619625.1 uncultured Gammaproteobacteria bacterium
ATTTGACCAGAGACGCAAGAGTAAAGGAAAGAAAGAAACCAGGTTTGAAATCTGCAAGACGCGCTCCACAGTGGTCCAAACGTTAACATAAAATAAAAAACACCCAAAAGGGTGTTTTTTATTAATTGTTTGCAATAATATGAAAAAAGAACAGGTTGGTTCATATACACAAGAACTCGATAGATTAAGAGATTTCTTTAATGGCAGGAGTTCTTTTACGCAAAATGAAATTATTGATTGGGTGGCTGGCTGCGCTGCAATTTTTACTGATATAGGTGTAAATGAAGCTGTTATTTCAAAATTTTTAGACTTTTTTAGTATAAAAACTAAAAAAGTTGAATTTGAAGATGATGATCTAATGCCAGTAATGGGAAATAAAAAAGAGCCAAAAGATTATCTGGTGATACAAACTATTGGCGCTTTTGAACAAGAAGTTAGTAGTTCGAGTTATGGTTTATTTAAAAGGAGGCATATTACAGATAGATATGTGTTAAATAATGGCCTCTATTATGCCAAGGTTGCTTACAGTACAGCGCTAGCAGTGCTTAAAAGAAAATTAGACGAAGAAAGATTGGTGCCTCAATGGTTGATAAGTAGCTTTTCTTCAAAAGATATTTATGCCAGTTTATTGTCTTCTTTGCAGCTAATAGAATCGAACTATCAAGATAAAGACACCGATGGAATTATTAAAAATAGTCTTTCTTTACTTGACACTTTATTACAAAATGATTCTGTGTTGAAAGAAAAGCGTGATTTGGGTGGACGACTCCAGTGTTTAGTGGATAATCAAGGATGCAGAGATTCATTTGGTATAAGCCGTGATCTTGCTTGTGCGCTCAATAATTCGAAGGTCATTAGAAATGAAAAAAGTGCGCATAAGGCTACTTTGCCACTACAGTACGATATTCCATTTTTGATAGCCGTTAGCTTTGCATATCTAACAGTATACTTTTTAGAGGTTACAGTTGCTGCTGGAAAAATTACCATAAACGAATAGAGTTAAGGGTAAAAGTATGTTCAAAAAAGGGCTTTTCTTGTTCTTGGTTTTCAGGTAAAATTAAAGGGTAAATTATGTCCTATACCGTGGCCCAAAATACCTCTTTTCTCACGATTGCCTCTGTCTTGCAGAAGGTAATTTCTTTTTTTTATTTTATCTTCGTAGCTCGTATCGTGGGCGTAGAGAACACGGGCGTGTATTTTTTCGCCATCAGTTTTACCACTATTTTTACCGTGGTGGCGGATTTTGGTTTGGGGCCCGTGCTTACTCGTGAAGCTGCGCGTTTTCCGGACAGGTCTGAAAGTTATTTTAACACCGCTTTTTGGACAAAAATAATGTTTGGCCTCATGGCATATTTGCTGATAATTCTATTTGCCAATTTGCTTAGATATCCGGAAAGCACCAAAATTTTTATATACATATCCGGTATCACCATGTTTTTTGATACCTTGGCCACTACGTTTAACAGTATTTTCCGAGCACGGAAAAATTTGATTTATGAATCGATTATTGTTATTAGTGCTCAATTCGGTACATTACTTATCGGTACTTTTGCTTTATTAAATCATCGGCCTCTCTACTGGTTAATCTTAGCGTATACTATTCCTAGTATTATTAATTGTTTGTTCATGAAAGAAATGGTAAAAAGAAAACTTGGATTACATATCCAACTTATGTGGAATAGTGAAGTCTTTAAAATTTTTATTGTTACCGCTTTGCCGTTTGCGCTGGCTGGAATTATTGGCCGATTATATTCATATAGCGACTCACTGCTTATGTCCAAACTCCTTACAGCCAAAGAACTGGGGTGGTGGAGCGTGCCATACAAAATCAGCTTTGCTTTCCAATTTATCCCTATAGCATTGTCTGCCAGTATCTACCCGGTCTTTAGCAGTCTGTTTTTGGGCGATAAAACGGGCATAGGGCCGCTTTTTGAGAAGTCCTGGCGATATTTATTTACGGTCGTATTTCCCGTGTCTCTGGGCCTCATAGCGGTCGCGGACCCAGTTATACACAAGGTATTTGGTCAGGAATACGGGCCATCGGTAGCGCCTTTGCGAATTTTACTAATAGGCATGATTTTTGGTTTTTTATCATTTATTACCGGGGCCTTGCTTAACGCGATTAATAGGCAAAAAATCCAAACTTCGCTCATGGGTTTGGCGCTGGCCGTAAATATATTATTAAATATCATATTAATTCCTAAACTAGGTATAAATGGCGCGGCTATCTCGGCGATGGTTAGTAATTTTGTTTTATGCTTGGTTGGTTTTTATTTCTGTGTCATTCAGGTAAATATAAATGTAAAAAATATTTTAAAATATTTATATCAAACACTTTGGCCGGCTGCGGTTATGGCTGCGATAGTATATATTTTATCGTTTAAAATTCATTATCTGGTAACTATTATTATCGGCGGCACAATATATCTTGGTTTGTTATATATCACCAAAGTTATAGATAAGGAACTAATTTTAAATATTTTTAATAAGATTAAACCAAAATCCCGAGTTGTATAATGCATTGTCGCTATGAAAACCCTAATCATCACTCTAGAATACCCGCCCCAAATTGGGGGAGTAGCTTCGTATACCTATAACCTGGCCAAAAATCTTCCAGCCGAAGATGTTGTGGTATATGCGCCAAAAATAGCCGGGGATGTTGACTTTGATAAGAAAAATCCATGGAAGGTATTTCGTGCCAAGCCATATTTTTTCTTTTTCTGGCCACGCTGGGTAAAGATGCTTTGGG
>CAZUFD010000028.1:0-2358 GCA_964619625.1 uncultured Gammaproteobacteria bacterium
TTAATAACATAACAACATATTAATATTATGGATTTATTTATTGATGAATACGGTATCAGCTTTATTGAATTGCTGATTGGCATTAATCTTCTCTTCCGTAATGGCTTTGGTAATTTCAACCAGCTCTTGTACTGATAGCTTTATGTTCTTAACTAAAGCTATGCGGTAAAGTGTTTGTCCGGCTTTTGCAGATTGCAGTTTGTGAAGTAAGGCTTCCAGCCTTTTAAATTTTATTTTTCCCTGAGAAGTTTTTCTACAAGCTGTCTATTTTTTTCTCCGCGATTTACTTCGATTTCAAAATGGGGGATATATGGTAACAGAACTGGATGGAGACACCAAAAAGCTCGTTGCTCGATCCTGCATACTAGTGTCCGTAAAGAGGAGTTTGTGCGACTTGACAAAGCAAGGGTTTGTTGGTAGTTTAAGAGGTAGAAAAGTAATACTAACAATTTAATACATAAAAAATGAAAAAACAACTTTATCTAATTCAAGGGATAATTTTTCAAAACGGAAACATTCTCGGAACCGCTTATAAACCAGGAATCGGTGTTGCTGTATCTATCCAAAAGGTAATGATTTATGCTATTTGCAATGGAATTGTAGGACCATCTGCTGTAAAAGAAATTTACAATGGTCATATGACAGATAAGTGGGGAGAATCTGGTATTACCGACTTCAAAATCAGCGATACTGAATTATCTTTTACCAAAAACTACGCAAACCGTCCACCGATCGAATATTATTTTGATAAAAAAGAAGGTAATATTTGGTTAGGTTCATATCAAGGTAGAGATTGTGGAACTGGTGATAGTAAATTTATTGTCACTGAGATTAATGAATCCTTTTTTGAACCCAGTTATTAGGCCATGATATTAAATTTAACCACTAACTTATGCAAAATAGGTTAGTGGTTTTTATTTCCCCTCCAAAATAGCTATTCGAACATCGTCCCAAGTTCGGAGCAAGGTAGAAAAAGCAGGCGAAAATTCGCTTGTTTTTTCATTTAAGATCCTGCATACTAGTGTCCGTAAAAGGAGCTTGTGCGACACACACATACAGCCGTTTCGCAATGAGTATTTAGTAAAATTAGTTCCCTTTTTCCGTATTCGTGTTTTTGTGACTCTACAGAGAATCGAACTCTGATTTTATCCTTGAGAAGGATACGTCCTAACCGTTAGACGATAGAGCCCCTACTTCGCCAAGGCTTCGCAGGGCAAGCATTGGTATTTGATAAGAATATATAATTATTGATCAATAATCAAGATAGAAAAATCTTAATGATTATAAGTAATAATAGCCGCGCCGACAAAGATCAATGCCCCGCCGAGCAAGAAATACATATTTGGGGTTGAGCGGAAAATAATAAAACTGAAAAGCACTACGAAAAATGGGTAAGCGATTTCAATAACAGAAGCAGTCGAAGAACCCAAAGATTTAATGCTTGAAAAAATCAAGAAATTGGCAAGCGTCGCCAAGGCGACAGAAAGCAGAATCAACAATAAATTTGTCTTTCCTGAAAGGAATAAAGTTTTTATCGAGCCATGGCTAAAAAACACAAACGGCAACATAATAATAGCCATAAGCAGTGAATCGACAAAAAGCAAAGCCATAGGCGAAACAGCGGAGAGAATTTTTTGGTCTATGGTATAAACTAATCCCCAAGTTACCGCCGCACCTATCGCATAAATAAAACCGATATTCATAAGGCTATTTTAACAAATCCGCACCAAATAAAAAAGACTGAATTTAATTCAGTCTTAAAATTTTACATAAATGCTAATTCGTCTATCAACTTCAACCTAATAATTTCCAATATTTCCGGCGGAGTAATAAAATTTTTATTTGTCTGATAATTTCTACCCCACAGCTTATCTTCAAAGATCATGCCTTGAAAAGTTCTCGGAGATGAATATCTAGGAATAAAATGACAATGCAAATGCCTTGTTTCATTGCCCAAAAAAGCATAATTGTACCAGTCTGAATGGAAAGCATTTGTTGTAGCTTTTACCAATCGTTTCAAAATATGAAAAAACTCATTTTGTTCGGCTTTGGTTGCATGGATTAGATCAAGAGCAGTTTCCCTTTTGCACCAGATAATACACCTGCCGAGATAGCCCTGGTTTTGATTTACATAAACATCCCAGTATTTATATTCTTTTACAAGATGTTTTGAAAAATCTTCATTTTTTGCTGGGGTCGCCGAATCTGTGTTTGTTTCTACCATATTGTTTTATTTTTAAAGAGTTTATATTTTTATTTCCAACATCAAAAATACCAATAAAATATCAGTCTGTCAATTTAAAAAGGTAATGTGCACACACATATGGCGGTTTTCGGATAAACTCCGAATATGACCAT